>CAZUGI010000005.1:0-53841 GCA_964619855.1 uncultured Geobacter sp.
TATTATTTATGAGACATGAAAGATTTATTCATTACAAATAACCCCCAAGTTTCCTTGCACAACAACAGTATTTGCAGTATTAGGAGTATACATGCAGTATTGGTATGCCCGCATTTTTTCATTTGGTGAAGCCTCACCAAAACGGTACCCAGAAACTTCATTTATCAGGTTTACATTTGCCCATGACTTTATAAATGCAGAAACATTAAGGTCTCCCTGTTGTGTCGAAATAGGGGATGCATCATTCAAGTGCCCTCCGACAATCGCAAGGCGTTGAACATTATGAAACTCTGGGGAGTTCTCAAGCCTGGCAATAATCCGGTTTGCTTTGTGGAAGTCCCGCATATTCACACGCATTTGATCAGTAAAAATACGGTTGTTCATGCCAGCAAATCCGAATAATAGCAAAAAAGCTATGCAAATCGTCGCACTTTGCATTCCCTTGCTGCCAGATAGATACGCAAGAACAAAGCATCCACCCCAGAAAAAACTGACAGCGTTCAGAACGCGGGGGAGTGGTGTCCAGTCTTTTATCGGGAGAACAACACCCATTACAGAGAGGTATGCAGCACAGAGAATAACAGGGATTGTAAACCAGAGGACATGCTTTTTTGTCCTTGGTTCACCCCATAAAGCGGATCTGAAAATTCCTACGATGAGGAGAAATAAAAGGCATAGAAGTAGCATTTTGAACGAAGCTATTACGATGGGTTCATTCTTAAATAGAAGCATCATCGTTGTATCGTATATTTGCCCAAATCTTTCTGCTAATTTATCCACATCAATAAACTGCCCCCGCTCAATAAGAGTTGTACCAAAATAATGCAATACTGCCTTATTGATCAGCAAATAAAGTAAAATACCCAAAAAAACAGTAAGAAGCCGAGGTAGTAATTTGGTGTTTTCCAGAAGTACATTACCGGTCACATTGCCAGAAGAAGTGAGCTGTCGATACAGTTCGATAATTACTACAAAGCATAGTATTACAGTAATTACATTGACAAACAGTTGATATAAACTGATGGTTAGGGCAAACAGTAAAATGGATTTAAGAAGTGATTTGGATGTGTTTTCAACAAAATAGATGGCTGAAAATCCAAGCATATATGGAATTGCCAACAAAATAGGGGTATGCTTGAAGCTGAATACTTCTGCCTGATAAGGATGGATTAACATAAATGAGATAGCCATTACGCTAAGCAGTGGTCTGTCTTCAATACGAAACATCCTGCAGGTAAGAATACCGCAAAAAACAAGGGTGCAGAAGGAAAGCAAAACTGCAAAGATATTGGTTAACGGTGATGTTGCCCCGAGAAAGACAAGCAACTCATGCGCGAGAACAACACCGAACCTCCCTTGTTGAATGTCTTGTAAATACAATACTGCTCGCCGAGCGTCCGGTGAACCTATCAGCATATAGTCGTCAATGGCATAAGACAGAGGAAACAGAGCTGCCCCTTTTGCAGCTAACAGTATTCCCATACATATTCCGAATATCAACATCTCATTTTTTGATAATTTCAACTCCGAAAACATGGTTACGCACCTTCCTCTCAATAGACAAGGCTACCTATGTAATGTTGCTGTATCTCTACGATTGTTTATACCTGCTCTGTAAGAAAAAACTGTAGGCAAGCAGGGAAAGCAGAGTCAATCCGCTTATCCATACAGAATAGTAAAAATATATATCTTTAAAAATATACGTAATTTTATGAGTGCCGGCCTCCAAAGGGACTCCCATGAAATACCCTTCCGCCCTGACTGGCTTGGCCGGTTTGTCATCGATGGTTACCATCCAGCGGCGGTCGAACATCTGGCGTAGCAGGAAAAATGACGGTACTTCTGCTCCGGCGGTGAACGAGAAAGACGAGCAGGAAAGGGCATTAAACGACGCCTGTCCGCTGCTGGCGCGTGTCACGTCTGTACCGTCCCGGAGCTGGAACAGCGGCTGCCCTTCCAGCATGGTGAGCATCGGGGTGTCCTTGAGCCTCATGAAATCGTAGTTTTCCTGGGTATTATACCACCAGCCGGAAAACCGCTTCAGATTCATAGCGTCAATAAATTTCCCGTATTGACCGGGATAGAGGTTGTAGCCGGGATCGCCGTCTAACCCCGAAGTCAGGTACGGCCATTTTATGGTGTCATCGATACTGGGTCGCAGATGGTCCTGAACTGCAACAGCAGCAAAACCGGAGTGGATCCTGTTGTTATCCATCAGTGAGCGGCTTACTGATCCTTGATCGACAACGGTATAGAAAACCCTGTCGTTTTCCCTGCGCGGAGGAGCATCGACTGCTGTGCGCATGAAGACCATGACGAATTCCATCGTTATCAGGGCTGTTGCCGCAGCGGCATGAAGCGGCTTGTACCTGTTGAGACACGTCAGCATCGTCCAGCCGGCTGCCACGGCCAGCTGGGCGAGATAAGCCGACCGGTACAGTTCTGTTGAATACGAGAGAAAAAAGGTGGTGGAAAGGATCCCGGTAAAGAACAGCAGCGTGAGAAGCCGGTTTCTGAAGGAGCGGTCAGACAGATATGATTCGATGAGGGGAGCCGACCAAAGAATGGCGAATATAGATGGGTAGTACCAACTGAGCCAGTCGTTGCGTACCAGTTTCATAAAAGGCAGATATGAAGCTGCCGATCGGAGCAGGGATTCATGGCCGTCGCTGCCGCTGAGCAGAAGCCAGCCGGTCAGAAGCGTCATGATCAGAAGAGGCGTAATTCTTATGGATCTTGAGATGATTGCGCGGATAATTGCAAGAATTATAACTGTGCCGATAAAAATTGAAAAATAGAACTTTACTGGCAGCAGCAGGCTGAAAAAGTTATATGGTGAAATTATATTGAAGGTGTCTAGTGGTGCCCCGGGCGGGGTGCTGGATCCCATGCGCGGGCCAGCGCTCATCCCGAGGTAGAGCGGCACCAGTTTCGGGAGCGAAAGAAGTATCGCAGAAAGTACCGTAATGGACAGGTAGCGAACTGCGAACAGCAGGCGGCGGCTCATCAATGCGTCAAGGAGTACATAAAAGCCGAAGAGATACATCCCAAGTACTGTGCTGACAATGTATCCGCCCAGAATCGAGAGGGCGAGAAACACAATAGACACAAAGCTGAGCTGCTTGCCGGTATTTTTTGCCCGGTGATAACCGTATATAAGGAACGGGAAGCATGAAGCGTTGTAGATGAGGGTGCTCCACTGGGGCAGGGCGGTCATCTGGCCACACCCCATGAAACAGGATGCGGCAATGACGGCAGTTAGCAGGGATAACCCGGAATCACGGAGGCAGAGATAAATCCCGAATGCGCCCACAAAAATCCAGGCGAGCAGTTCCCACTGGATGACTGTGATGGTCGTTCCACTTGTCAGGCCAAGAAGAAGGTGCGTCGGAAAGAAGGCGGAGTTGATGTAGTGGTCTATATAGGGGTAGCCGAAGTTAAGAAACGGGTTCCACAAGGGCCAACTTCCCTGCTGCAGGCAGTCGGACTGGAAGTTTAGCAAAAGGTGAAAGCATGTTAAAAAGTCTTTTCCAGAAAACACGTTGAGGCCAAGCCAGTAGTCCCGGTAAATGATGAAATTAACCACCATGAGGGTCAGGAACGGCATCAGGTGACGCGAAAAACTTTTTTTTACCTTGTTCCACACGATACTCAAATGGCACCAACCTTAGTTGTTATCACGCAGTATTGTGCACCAAGCGGGCAGCTTCCCATAAATTTTTCCAGCGGCAGCAGTATTTTCAGCCAGCGGGGGAAAAAAACAATAAAGCGGTGGGATATATCTGTGAACCCGCTTTTCTTTAGAATCTGTCCCATCGCCGGCTGGGTGACAAGGTTCGCATTTTCATCCAGGGGGCATGATGCCACTACCCGTCTTGTCAACGGATTCCATGGATTGTGCTCAAAAATAAAGAGCCACCCCCCCGGCGCCAGTTTCTTTTTCAGCTCGGTAAGAATAGCCAGACGATTTTCAGGGGGTATGTGATGAAACACCCCGGCGCAGAAGATGACATCGAATGAACGTTCAAACGGAATGGTTGAACCGTCGGAGAGTGCAAAAGTCACGTTGGTTAGAGACTTGTTGTTTTCATTGGCGATGCGAATCGAATCAGCCGATATGTCTGTTGAGAAGATCGAGCAGCCGGAGAAGTACTGCGCAATAATGCGCTCGCTTCTTCCTACTCCGCAGCCGAAATTGAGAAAGCTGAAAGGTGAGGCGGTCCTCGCCGCAGTCGCAAGTTCTGTATGAACCAGCCTGATCTTGTATTCATCAAAGTATGCAGTATCGTAGCCCGACATGGCAAGGCTGGGATTCAGGATGTCGGTGTAGTCCGGCGCATAGCGGTCGAATTCCTGATTACATTGCCTTTCTGTCATCATATTACCAGTAGTGACTGCGATGTTCGCGGTAGTAGACTACCGTGGAGGCAATACCTTCCGAAAGAGTCTTGTCAGGCTGCCACCCGGTCATTTTTGCCAGTTTGGCGATATCAGTAATGTAGTCGCCTGTTTCCACATTGACATAGCTCTCGGGCCACGGAACACAGCAGACTGTACCAGAGCCCACAGCAGCGATCACGTTTTCAACCATCTCCTTGAAGCTGGTTCCGACTCCGCTGCCGACATTAAACACCTCTCCGTAGCAGGATTCAGTGAGTGCTGTTCTGATGAAGGCATCCGCCAGATCATCAACGTACACGTAGTCACGGATCTGTTCGCCGTCCCCGAAGATGTTGATATTTTTCCCTTCCATGGCCTGCCTTATGAACCAGTTCACCATTGAGTATTTGTTGTGCTGCATCTGAGAGCGGGGCCCGTAGGGATTTGCTATCCTGAAGGCAATGGTTTTCAGTTCATGAATCTGATTGTAATAGAGGTAGCTGTTCTCGGCAGCGGTCTTGTTGAGCGCGTAGGGCGTTCGCGGTCGAAGCTGATGAGTTTCATCAACTGGTAGATGATCAATTCTTCCGAACTGAAGTCGGGATCCCGAGTGGACGACAACCGCTTCCGGGTTAAATGATCGTACGCACTCGAGAACATTCAAATGCCCGATGTAGTTGATATCCGCATCAAGAAAAGGAGACTGGATACTGTCGTTGTGGCTTACCTGGGCCGCAAGGTTGAAGATGATATCCTTGTCCCGCACAAGTATTTTCATCGATTCGCGGTCCCGAATATCGCAGATGTTTATCTCTAGGCGGTCTCTGATTCCATTCAGGTTGAACAGGTTTGATCCGTACGGTTCGATACAGGCATCCACTATCGTGACTTTCGCCCCTGATGCCACCAGTTGCTGGGCCAGAGTAGAGCCGATCATCCCCAAGCCTCCGGTAATCAGAATGCGTTTGCCGCGAATTTCCGAGGATATATCAACAGTCATTGGACCTCTCGAAATTTACCCGTGATGCAATCACAAATTTTGGTCTCTGCTTAACTTCGTCATAGATGCGTGCGATGTATTCCCCGATTATGCCCATGGCAATCAGTTGTATACCGGACAGAAACAGAACCCAGACCGACAGGTATGTCCAGCCTGGTACATCCCGCATATGTCCGCTCATTTTCAGTATGATTATCCTGCCGGCTTCCTCGAAGCTGACAAGGGCGACCAGCATCCCAAAAAAAGTAACGTATTTCAGGGGCTTGTAGGAGAATGAAAAAATCCCGTTGCAGGCCAGCCGAATGTATTGCCGGATGCTGTACCCGGGTTCCCCCGCATAACGTTCTTCACGGTCATACTCGATTCCGGTCTGTCTAAATCCGGCCCAGGCCCGCATCCCTCTCAGGTAGCGATTGTTCTCAGGCATGGTAACGAGTACATCCCTGACTCTGGCGCTCATGACGCAGAAGTCTCCGGCATCATTGGGAATCGCAATGTCGCTCAACAGGCTGCTTATCCGGTAGAAGAGCTTATACATCAGGCGGTGAGGAATCGAACGCTGCCGCTTGCGCCTGATTCCGTACACAACGTCAAAACCGGCTGATATCCTCTCCAAAAAAACCGGGATAAGTTCAGGTGGGTCTTCCAGATCGTCATCAATAATAGCGATATGCCTGCCTGAAGCGAACTGCAGCCCGGCCGTTACAGCCGCCTGGTGACCGAAGTTCCTCGAAAATTCAATGGCCTTCAGGTGTGGATCATGTTTCGCAAAGCTGTTGATGACATCGTAAGAATTATCCCGGCACCCGTCCAGTACAGCAATAATCTCATATGACTCTGTGTACCCGGCTAACGACAGTGAGAGTCTGCGATAAAGCTCGGGAAATACGGCTGAAGAATTGTAAATGGGAATAATTACGGTGAGATCAGGATTATGTGAGGCCGATCCGCCTTCCATGCATGACCTTTCTTAATGAGATTGCGATTTACAAAAAAACTAACTATAATTTTTAGCAGTGCGTAAAGTCAACAATGAAGTGGAAGCGCGAGTCTCCAAACATGCATAGGTTAATTCAAAAGAAGAACGTCATATACCTGATCGTTTCGTTGCTGCTGCTGGCCATGGGCTGGTATTCCCACGTTTGGTTCCATAGGTTGGATGACCAAAAGCCCCACAGGTTGGTGCGCGGGAAGGTGAAAGCATTCAGATACACATCTCCGCTGCTGGATATTGAACTGCCGGAGGGCTGTCGTGTTAATCGCGAACCGATACCCTTTAAGTACAAATTCAAGGATTACGTGAAACTACAAGTATCCGGTGGCCGAGTGCGTAACATGGCAATCTATTATCGCGATCTTAGTGACGGCCCCTGGTTTGGAATTAATGAAGAAACCGAGTTCAGTGCTGCCAGTATGATGAAGGTGCCGGTGATGATTGCCTGGCTTAAGCGGGCCGAGAAAGATCCACGCATACTTGAGAAGATGTTTGTTTTTGATGGCAAGCAGGATTTGAATTTGTACGAGAATATAAAACCGAAGGAATCTATTGTTCCGGGCAGAGAGTATGCAGTTGATGAGTTGCTGCGCTACATGCTGCAATTCTCAGACAACAATGCCATGGCAGTGCTGTATTATAATATGAGCCAGCAGGAACTTGGCAATGTCCTTGATGGGATGGACGTCAACAACCGCCCAGGTGCTGAGGATAATTCCATCAGCCCTCATTCCTACTCAGGTTTTTTCAGAATTCTTTATAACGCGTCATTCCTTAATCGAGAAATGTCTGAAAAGGCCCTTCATCTGCTGGCTTATCAGGATTTCCCTCAGGGGATTGTCGCTGGTGTGCCTAAGGGTGTTGCTGTGGCCTCCAAGTTCGGTGAGTATGCCAGTGGAGCGCGGGGAGAAAACAAACAGCTGCATGAGTTTGGAATCGTGTACCATCCAAAAGGGCCGTATATTGTCGGGATTATGACAGAAGGTAATGATCTGGGGAAACAGGCGGAAATTATCCGGACCGTATCGGCCATGCTCTATGCCGAGGTTAGTGGCGCCATCAAGTGAAGAAACTCGGGCATGAATTTTTTCATTATTTTTATTGGTATGACGACAGTCTGAAATATTATTTGGCAGGGTTAGTGCCGACAAGGAGATTTCCTTACAAATGAAACTTTGCATCATTTTCCCGCCCCTGCCGTTTGGCTGGACGCCGGTTGCACCGCCTATTTTGGAATATCTGGCCGCTCTTACCCGCCGTGAAGATCCCTCAATCGAGATAGAAGTCTACAGCGCCAGTGCCACGCCGGATGTTTTTGATACATTGGATTGTGACCTGGCAGCGATCAGCCTTCTGACTCCGACATCTGTAGCCGGGTACAAAATTGCCGCCAAGCTTCGAGCACGCGGTGCCAAGGTTGTCTTCGGGGGAATTCATGCTTCGCTGCTTCCCGAGGAAGCCGGGCAGCATGGTGATGCGGTCGTTTCAGGAGAAGCAGAAACCGCCTGGCCTCAGGTTCTGCGTGACTTCAAGTCAGGCACTTTGAAAAAGTTCTATCAGGGTGAGAGACTGCAGCTTGATGACCTGCCGACCCCACTCTACGGTATGCTCAAGCATGGTCATCAGTTCCGGATTGTCAATACATCACGCGGCTGTCCCTACAACTGCACATTCTGTTCGGTCAAGCCTTTTATGGGTGCCGATATCCGTTTCCGGCCGATCGAACACGTGGTTCGAGATGTGGCCGCCATTCCCGAGAAGATGTACATCAACGGAGACGAAAACATCTGGTGGCAGGGGTTTGAACAACGTGCCATCGATATGTTTACGGCGCTGAAAGGGAGCGGCAAAAAGTGGATGGGGTTTGGCAGCCTGCGCCCGGTATTGACTCCGGCCGGTTCCCGCATGCTTAATGCCGCCCGTGAAAGTGGTATGCTGACGGTCTGGGTCGGTTGGGACGCAATCTCCGATGATGCACTGACAGCTTACCGTGCCAACGGTAAGGTCGGCGTCGACCGGGAACGGGCCGTAAAAACCTTGCGAGACCACGGGATTGACGTATCACTCTTTTATATGCTTGGCGGTAGAAGCGACTCTCTGGAGGATTTCAAGCGCTCTGTCGAGTTGGCCGATCGCCTTGGTGTGAGTATGCATCCGTCGCTGCTGGTACCGTACCCCGGCACGGAGCTGCGTCGTCAGTATGAACCTTATCTTTACAAGGATCTTGGCTGGGAGTATTACACCGGAGCATATGCACTTTTCGAGCATCCTGATCCGGCCATGACACCCGAGGTGCGGGAGGAGATGTTTTACGAGAGTTCACTGGAGTTGCTCAGTTACTGGCGGGTGATAAGCCATATGAGACATGTCCCGCTTTCCGGTTTCCCGTACGCGCATATTCTGTCGCTGATGAACCAGCTTCCGGTACGCACCGGAATGAAAATCGCCTATGAAAAATGGAAGGCTGAGAAGGGAGAGGTGAGGGGAAAACAGCTGGTTGTCTAAGTTGGTACGTCGGACTTGGGGCTGAATATTCTGGCAATATGCCCTGAGCAGCGCTTTAGTAATACGCCTGGAATCACCGCTGACAGATGGTACGGCAGGTACTGTCGCAGAGTTACATCCCA
The DNA here is from genome assembly GCA_964619855.1 of uncultured Geobacter sp. Taxonomy (GTDB): domain Bacteria; phylum Desulfobacterota; class Desulfuromonadia; order Geobacterales; family Pseudopelobacteraceae; genus JACRCG01. Next base: position 9,002 of record CAZUGI010000005.1, read on the forward strand.
TCCCAGAATATATTTACACAACGCATATACTACCCATACAGCCCCGCCGGCATAAAAAAGAACACTGCCCAGCCGTGCTATTGATTTTTGTTGCATTTTCCTGTGCCCTCCGCCGGCACTGAGTCGTCATTACTTTTTTGTTTCAACCGGTTTCTCTGATTTTAATCCCGCCGGGTGGTCAACCAGTTTCTGTTTCTCCGCCTCTTTGACATACCATTCAAGAGGACGATCCGTCTGGTCTCTGAAGGCGTTCAAGGCCTTGTCCCGCTCTTCTGCGGCCTCCTGGCTGGCCTGGGACACAAGGATTTCATCAACTACTTGCGGGCATGAAGCTACCGAACCCGGTCGTGCCTCGATCTCTTCCCGGATACTCGGATCTTCGGTCTTGGGATCCTTGGCAAAACGCATCTTGAGATCGATGGAAAAGCTGGTGTAGGCTTCAAGCATCCTGAATATGGTTGAATCACCCATCGGCCCCATGGTGCGATCTTCATCAGGAAGCGGTGAAACCTTGCCATTCTCGATCTTGGCGCGACCGACCATCTCGCAGCCGGTGCCATTGTCGGTTGTGTAGCCCAGGTTGTCGGTGATGACCGCCAAGACTGTCGGAACATTAGCCAGATCCCAGTGGGCCAGCAGACCGACTTCGCCATCCGGCAAAGGTTTCAGGTTATCGATGTCCATTGCCAGCACTCGTGACCAAGGGGGCACCGGCCGAGTGCGTTTCCGGGGCTGCAGTCCCTTGAAATGGCGGCGCAGGGAGTCGTCGAACAGGTTAGTGGCGGTTTCGGCCTCACCGAGCACATTGACGCAGTGGGAGTTTGGTATTCCCAGTATTTCTTCGACCATACTGTAGTAATCATCGCGGGTTACAACACCGAAGCGGCCGCGGTAGCCGCCGCCGTCACAGATACGGCTGCCGGCGGGGAGTTTGAATGTAATCTTCTTGCGGCGACAGGATTGGAAGAAATAGACATAGGCTGCTGTGGCTCCGATCAGGGCTACCGGGATTCCGCTGGTTTCTGACTCGCGCAGCGCTTTCAACAGTTTCTTGACGTCTATTCCAGACTTGCCGAGTAGGAAGATACTGTCATCAGTCCCAAAGTGGGTACGGGTCTGATCCATGCCGATGGCCATGCCCATGGAAGGTGCCAGTTGCGGGCTGGGAGCCATTATCAGGATTCGACAGCGCCTGCCCTCTTCGAAATCCGGAAACAGGTAGGAGGCCGTCATCATTTTGTTGGCACCAAAGACCAGCCGCTTGCCGTCCTCGTCCCGGAATATGCGACCACGCTGCGTCAGACTTGTGGTGCCGCCGGTCAGGCAGGCCATGACAGACTGCTCAAGCGGGAAAGATGCGACCAGATGGGTTTTGAAGACATCGTTGTAAACCATGGGGACATCCTGCCAACGTGTGACATCCTCCGGCTTCACCTTTTTTATGTCACAGAATTCCCTGAAAATTTTATTAGTTTCGTACTGCAGGGCAAACAGCTGCATACAGTAGTCGTTGAATCGCGCATCTGTGAGTTCGACATCTACGCCGGCCTCGATAATCGCAACAATTTCCTCAGTAAGGCGATGGCTTGTGCTGTCAGTTTCGGACATACGTCACTCCTGCGGACTAGTAATGGTCCGTGATTATACTCAATATGAGCAGCTTTGTGTGCAATTTTCGCACCACGGGATGCTGGTGTCGCCATCTGTGTAACATCTTGACATTACAGAGTCTTTAATAAGTGTTGTCCTGCCTTTTGCTAATGTATGGAGATTGTGCCGTAATTTTAATCTGGTGTTGCGCAAAAAACAGACTTCTGAGCATCCACGCAAGTCACTCTCGGCATGGACAAATCCAATATTTCTGTTTATAGTCTGTGCTGTCTCTAAGTGAACATCATTGTTCAGAGGTGTTATTGTGACATTGCAGTATGAAATGAATTTCTTCTGGACTGCAGTAGCATGTTACGGCATTGCCGCCTTCTGCTATATCTTTGGTCTGCTGGCGCGCAAAGACGCCCTGTTCAACTGCGCACTTTCGTTCGTATTAGTCGGTTTCTGCGGCAATCTTGGATCGATAGCTATCCGTTGGTATTTCGGAAGAGTTCCTCCTTTTATATCAATTTCGGAATCTCTTGCCGCCGGTGTGCTGATAGCGGTGACCGTTTTCCTTATAACGCAGTTTTTCGCCCGCAATCTTGAGGCTTCAGGCGTTCTGATCATGCCGGTCTGTTTTATTCTGCTGGGGTGGGCCGGTACGTTGAGCAAGGCAATCGGTGATTCTCTACCGGTTGCCCTGCAGAGCAGCTGGCTCTGGACACATATCTTTGCAGCTGCAACCGGTTTCAGCGGCGTGCTGCTGGCAGCGGCAATGGGTCTGCTTTTTCTGCTGAAAGAACGAAAAAGTGGCGGGTTTTATGACAGGCTTCCCGATTTACGAACTTTGGACGAACTGGGTTACCGTTTTGTCTGTGGTGGTTTTATTCTGTTCGGTTTGATGATGGTTTCCGGCGCCCTGTGGTCGAATCAGGTCAAGGGCAGTTACTGGGGTTGGGATCCAGTTGAAGTCTGGTCATTGATTACCTGGCTGGTGTACGGTATTTATCTGCATCTGCGGATAACAATGGGGTGGAGAAATCGTCGCCTGGCCATATTTGCTCTGCTTGCTGCCGGGATCATGATTCTCAGCTACTGGGGCATTCCGTTTGTCTCCAACAATTTTCACACCGGCTTCAGGATTGAGCATTGATGATATACGACAATTCTAAATAACACAGAGCAACGGAGCAACAGAGAAATCAAGCTCTGACATTAGAGTCGCATTCACCATTAAGGTGAGTCTCAAAAAGGCTTTTTCAGGAAAATTATTCATTGTTTTTACTCCGTTGCTCTGTTGCTCCGTGTTTCAAATGTTTTTTTGATTGTGAAGAATAAATCAATAACCGAGTTGATATGTTTAAAAAATCACTGATTGTCCTTAACGGTTTTGTTCATGATTTTGCCGCCGGAATCTGGCTGGCGACCATCGTTACCATTGCCGTACTCCATAACGTCCACCTGAAAGAGCCCGCCGTTACAAGCGTGTTGAACCATCTGGAACGCATTTTCTTCTGGGGCAGTATTGCCGCGGCTGTTGTTATCATGGCTACCGGGGCAGGGCGAACATTCACCTATGTTGACAACTGGTACGGTGAAGATGCCGAAAGGCAGAGGCGCAAAGCGCTGGTAGTCAAGCATATAGTCCTGTTCTCAGCCTATGCGCTCGGATATTTATGGGTGTGGGGCAAAGTCTTCCACTGATTTCAAGTTCTTTCGGTAAGAAATTTGCAGACAAATTGCAGACAATAGGATAATATCAATCCTGTTTATCTGTTGCTATATTTCACATCGAAGGATGTCTATGACGATCAAACGAGTTGCTCTTATAACTCCCCCCTATCATTCTGGTGTTGTTGAATCGGCCGGAACCTGGCTGAATGTTGGCTTCGTCTACATTGCCGGCTCGCTGCGGGCGGCCGGATATGAAGTTGACTACTATGATGCAATGTCTTTGTGGCATAGGTGGCCGGACATAAAGAAGCGCATTCAGGCCTTTAAGCCAGATGTTGTTGCAACTACCGCCTTTACCGCCTCAATCGTCGAGGCTCTCAAGCTCTGTAATCTTGCCAAAGAAATTAATCCGTCCATTGTTACTGTTCTGGGAAATGTGCACGCCGCCTTTTGCTACGATGAAATTCTGCAGGCTGAGAATGATGTGATGGATTATATCGTACGTGGTGAAGGCGAGGTAACGCTGGTTGAACTTCTGGACTGTCTCAATGCCGGCGGCGATCCTTCATCCGTAAGTGGTCTCGCCTTTTGGCGGGATGAAGGTGTGGTGGTTACGCCGAAAGCCCCCTATATTCACGATCTAGATAATCTCCCGACCGCCTGGGATCTGGTGGAGTGGCCGATTTATTCATACCGGGCCAAAAACAACGCCCGGCTGGCGATTATCTCGACATCACGCGGCTGCAAATCCCAATGCTCATTCTGTTCGCAGCAGCTATTCTGGGCCCAATCATGGCGTGCCCGTTCGGCAGAGAATGTAGTCGATGAAATTGAGATGCTGGGCAAAACCTATGGCGTTGAAGTTGCCATGCTGTCCGACGAACTGCCCACCTTTGACCGTATTCGCTGGGAGAAGATTCTGGACCTGATGATCGAGCGACAGGTGCCGGTCAAACTGCTGATGGAAACCCGGGTTGACGATATTATTCGGGATGCCGATATTTTGTGGAAATACAAGAAGGCCGGAGTAGAGCACATTTACGTAGGTGTTGAAGCGGGCTCTCAGGAAACTCTCGATCTGTTCAATAAAGATACGCAGGTATCCCAGTCCAAGCAGGCTATTGATCTGATAAATGAAGCAGATATCGTTTCGGAAACTTCGCTTGTTCTTGGACTTCCGGATGACACACCTGAATCGATTGCCCAGACGGTGGAGCTGGCCAAACATTACAACCCTGATATGGCTTTCTTTCTTGCGATAGCTCCCTGGCCGTATGCCGAACTATACCCGCAGCTGGAGGAGTTTGTCTTCACCAAAGACTACAGCAAATACAATCTGGTTGAGCCGGTTATCAAGCCAAAGAACATGACGGTTGAGGAGCTTGAAAAAGAGCTGGGCAAGGCGGCACAGAAGTTTTATATGCACAAATTCCAGCATCTGCATGAGCTCACACCATGGAAGCAGGAGTTCATGCTGTCGGTGCTGGATATTTTTATCAACCACTCCTATCTGGCCGGGCAGATGAAGGCGGCCATGAAAGAGGGCAAGGATATGCCGGAAGAGGTTAAAGCTTTGATGAGGACGGTTAAAGGGCATGCCAAGGGGCAGCAATTGGACCGGCATCCGGCCATCGCGCCGATACCGTAGTTTAACTCTTAACCTAAAAAGCATTTGAAACACGGAGCAACTGAGCAGCGGAGTAAAAACAAAGAATAATTTTCCTGAAAAAGTCTTTTTAAGTTTCACATTTTGAGTGATTATGGTTTTTTGAGTAAGGTACTGATTTCTCAGTAGCTCAGTTGCTCTGTGTTATTAGTACTGTCGTTTTCAGATTCATTCGAATCTGTTCTTTCCACTGCACACATCGGACAACCCTGCATCGAAAGCGGTTTTTCCAACCTGCACTCTTTCAATAATTCGTCATTCCTGAATATCTCAGCCGTTGGTCCATCCGCCCTTATCAAGCCCTCGTGAAGAATAATGGTTCGCTCACAGAGCTCCAAAACCATGTCAAGATCATGGCTGGTGAAGATTTTTGTGTGATGAAACTTCTTGAGTAGTTCAATAAGTTGCCGCCGAGCATGGGGATCAAGTCCGCTGGTCGGTTCATCCATTACCAGAATGTCTGGCGACATGGCCAGAACGGTGGCGATGGCAACTCTTTTCTTTTCTCCGCCGGAGAGGTGGTACGGCGGCTTGTCACGCAGGTGCCTGGCTCCTACCAGATCAAGCGACTCTGCCACTTTTTTATCAACATGCTCGCCGGTTAGGCCCAGATTCAAAGGTCCGAATGCGACATCATCAAAAACCGTAGGCATGAAGAGTTGATCGTCAGGATTCTGGAAGACCATACCGACTGTGCGCCTGATACCTGGCAGAGTGTTTTTTGAAAGCGGAGTATCTCCAATCTGGATTTCCCCGCCAGTCGGCTCCAGGTAGCCGTTCAAATGCTGCAAAAGGGTGGACTTGCCGGCACCATTGGCTCCGATTACTGCGACCGATTCGCCATGAGTGATCCGGAATGAAACGTCCCGGATGGCAACCGTGCCATCAGGATAGACGTGTTGTAGATTTGTAACTCCAACAATATGGTGACTCATGGCCTGACACCGGTAACAAGGATTCCCAAAAATTCCGATAAATTCTGGGTGCGCAGCAGAATAAAGACAGCACACCAGCCGGTAACAAATCTAAACTCGGTTGCGCCGAAACGGGAAGAGTGTTGTGAATGGAATCTGCCGGCAAAGCCTCGTGCTAGCATGGCCATGTGGATACACTCCGCCCGCTGCCAGGTGCGCAGCAGCAGGTGTCCCGTCAGGGAGCAGAAACTTCGCAGATCAAGCCCATTTTTCCCAAAGGCTCTCAATTCGCGCGCTCGGGAAGCCCTGCTGCCTTCGTCATTAAATACGAAAATATAGCGGTAGAGGAAGAGCAGTTGTGTGGTAAAAACCCGTGGCATCCCCATTTGCTCAAGTGCCTGGCATACTGAAGTAAAGCCGGTTGTTCCAATGAGTATAAACGCTGCTCCGACGGTCAGCATGGAGCGGATTAATATTGATAGCAATGATAGCCATCCGGCCGAGATGTCAAGTGATCCAAGCTTTAGAATTACCTCGCGGTCAAACACCGGGTTGAATATCCCGATTAGCAGAACGAGTGGGATGATCAGTCCGATCTTTTTTATGATGTACAAAGCTGGTAGTCCGGCCAGTGCGGTTATTGCAACAGGGAAAACAAAAAATGGCAGGAGTGCGGCCAATTCGTATTTATTGAATGAAATAATCGAAATGATAAATACCAGAGTCACGAGTACCTTGGCGCGCGGGTCAAGCCTATGAATGGTGGTATCAGCTCTTCCCAGCAACTCAAGCTGTTTAAGATCGTCAATTGATTTCATTAAAACTCACGAAACTCAAGTTTAGTTACGTTTAGTAACACAATAATTTAAATCATAGCACAATAGTAATCAGAATAATAGGAAGTAGTGACATTGATCTCAAAATCGGTTACGGTTCGAAAGCCAATTATCGAATACAAAAGCGAGGGCAATAGTATGGGGGTAACAGTCAGATTTGGTATTTCGCTTGATGAAAAACTGCTGCAGAGTTTTGATCAGCTGATTGATCAGAAGAGTTACATGAATCGTTCCGAAGCGATCCGTGATCTGATCAGGGCTTCACTGGTAGAGGAACGCTGCGGTGCTGAAGATCGGGAAGCGGTTGGAACGGTAACGCTGGTGTACAATCATCACGTCAGGGATCTGGCCGATAAGTTGACCGACCATCAGCACGCTCATCATGATCAGATTGTTTCGGCACTGCATGTACACCTTGATGCCCATAACTGCCTCGAAGTTCTTGTGATCAGGGGAACGGTGAGGGTGGTTAAGCAGATTGCAAATGAATTGATCAGCGTCAAGGGGGTTAAGCATGGCAAGTTGGTGCTGACCACAACCGGGGAGGATTTATAATTATTACTTGCCGGTTTGTGCCAGACGCTCTGCACAGTCCTTGCGGTAGTAGGCGGCGTCCTGTGTGAAGGGGGAGTTGGGGTAGAGCTTGAGGAATGAATCAAATGATTTGATGCTTTCTGCACAATCACCAATTTTGTAAGCCGTCACGGCGCTACGATAGATGGTCTGCTCACGGTCGCTGGTCACGGATGTGGTTTTAACACTTGCCGTCACAGTTCTGGGCGCCGGTTCAATTACTGCATCTTTAGCTAACGGGACACTCTGCTCGATAGCCACACTCTGCCTGGTAGCTGTCTGCCCTACCGACATCATGTTTATCTGTGCCTCCAGTGCCGTTTCACCAGCCCTCTTTTCATTTTCAGCCCGCTCTTGTATCAAACGCTCCCGGGCAGCTTTCACCTCGTTTTCCAGACGCTCAATCTCCGCCCGCTGTTGCTCCAGGCGTTGAATGGTTTCAGGAGGCGTTACGGTAATGATTTGAGGTGGCTCGGCGGGCAGCTTTGTTTCGGGCCGGGGAAGGGGCTGCTTTTCTGGAGTGGCCGGTGCCGGTGGTAGGGACGGTATTGCAACCGGCTTTTGCGGAGCAGGCACTGAATGGCTTTCAGGTGCTGATGAAGGTTGCACTCGATGCGGCTCACTTCTCATGATCCAGTCGCGGGAATTCTTCTCAGTTATCATGCTTCCCAGATTGTTGATCAGATGAAAATCTCCGCCGATAGTCTGAAGCCTGCGTTCATGTTCTTTGCGGATATCTTCTATGCTCCTGGCATTCAGGATATAGGGGGTCATCATTATGACCAGTTCAGATTTTGCCCGTTCCTGTTTGTTGTAAGAAAAAAGTGCGCCCAGATATGGGATGTCTCCCAGAAGAGGCACACTTCGTTTGGTCTCGTTTAGCTTGTCGGATATAAGTCCGGCGATAACTATAGTTTCTCCACTGGTGGCTTCTACCATCGTATCTATTTCACGGATATTTATTATTGGTTTGCTACCCAGAAGAGGATTATTGTTTGGAGAAGAGATGTCTATAACTTCTGAAACGCTAGGATGAATTTGCATAACAATCTTTCCGTCGTACGCAATTTGTGGGGTTACATCCAAAAATATACCAACTTCGTCAATCTGAGGCGAATAGGTTATGTCATTTTGAATTCCGCCCGATGCTACTGTTGTTTTAGTCTGGGTCCATGAGACCTGTTTAGTGGTTAGCTTGATAACCGCTTTTTGGTTGTTAATCGCTGATATTTTTGGGCTTGAAAGCATATTTACGTTGCCCTGTTCCTTCATTGCGTCAAGCAAAAGGTCAAAACTACTGCGTGAACTTGAGTTCTTCACCCCAAGTGTAAAAACATTGGTGGCTGGTGAAAGCACCTGACCAATTGAAAACGTAGAACCGGCGGACTTAAAAACCTCTTGCCAGTTAATACCCAGTGTAAAACCGTCCTTCAGGCTAACTTCCATAATATGGGCTTGTATCAGTACCTGTCGTTTGCTCCCTTCTTCAACATCCGCCAGAAATGAGGCAATCTTTTCAAGGTTTTCGGAGAAATCAGTGACTTGAATAATTCCGGCGATCTCGTTTACAACCAGTTGTTTAAGCTGTCCTTCCGAAATTTGTGTTGATGAGAGAAGCGGATCAGCGATCTCAATTGGTTGCCCAATTTCTGATTTGTCCCTTTGTGAAGCCGAGGGTGTGGGAGTTGCAACTTTAGCGTCGGATTTTTTCTCGCTCTCACTTACGCTGAATCCTCCGCCATCTCGTTTACCTTTGCCGCTGGTTCCAAACACGAGCATTTCCAGCGAGCTTTCCAGAACGCCCCAAAAATCAGACTGTCCCGTGCTTGATACGCTCACACTGCCGGCCGAAAAACCGGATACATTCATGTTGCTGGTGGAACTGCGCTTGTCCTTCAGGTAGTTAACTCTGAAGGTGCGGGTTGTGAGTTTCGGCCTTCCAACCAGAATTATCCCGTTTTCTACGGTAGCTGTATAACCAAGCGGTTTTAAAATGGTGTAGAGCAATTCTCCAAGTTTCTTGTTTTTTGCATCAACCTGCACTGTACCGCGCAGGCCACGCTCAGCGACGATCGAAACTCCGCTTTCCTTGGAAAGGAGCAACAGCACATCACGAAGATCGGCGTTTTTGAGAGTCAGTGAATAGGTGCGTCCCGAATCGTTGTACCGATAGGCATCCGGATCTCTTTGCGGTGTCGGCGGTTTTTGGGTTGGTGCAGGGGCTGCATAAGCCGGCAGAGCCTTGGTGTCCCTGATACTGCTTGCCGTAGGGTTCACACATCCAGCCATACACAGAGGGATGACAAATATCGCCCAAAATCTTTTTTTCATTGTTTGCCTCGATCAATCCTACCCTGGTAGATGTCGTAAATACTTTTTTCTTTATTGTCACTCTGGACTACAACTCGATAACGACTGATCTCCTTGATAGTCACTCCATCAAGTTTTTCGCCTGCTTTGACCACACGTCCGTTTATCAGGGCGTGGAATGTATTGTCAGTCTGCATGATGCCCTGAACTGCCAGCTCCGGAGTTTCATTAATTGAGGCAGCAGTTTTTGTTCCGGCCTGGAGTTTTCCGGCCTGAATCTTTACATTCTTTGCATTGCCCCCGCTGAATGGATCACGGCGCCATTTGGCATTGTCCTCAGTAACCGCGTGACGATGCTGACTGTGATCATTGATGGCAGAAACAGGTTTTACCGGTGTTGCGGCGTGTGCTGTGGCAACCCAAAAAAATGAGAGTACAAACACAAGTTTTGTAAGATGGCTATTTTGCATTTTTCACCGGCAGATAATAAAGTTCAATGGTAATGGTCCCTTTAATTTGATCGGCATCCGGGGCAAGCTTAAAATCTATAATACGATTGAAGCGCTCGATATTCTGGACTCTCCTCAGGTACTCGGCAAAGCTACGATAACTTCCGCCGGCGCTTACTTTGATGCGATGCCTTGCAATAGATGTTGACTTGGCAGCACCAGGCCTTGCCGTTTCCAGGCTTTTAGCTCCTTCAGTTGCAACCTCATGCTGTTTCAGGCCGGATTCACGGGCACAGCGGTAGAGCGACTCAACAAAGGCCGGTCCGTTAGCCTCGGCAGGAATCATGCGGGCAAGACGGACTGCTTCAGCTTCGATATTGCCGGTCTTGTTTTGCTCAGAAGTCAGCTTTGCAAGATCGGTCCGCAGTTTTTTGATTTTTGCGTAGCGATTAGTACGATAGCCAAACATGACTACCGACAGAATCAGCAGGTATGCAACCAGGATTATAAGCTTATTTCGTTGTGTCAAGCGGGTTGACCTCGCTGCTAACGATAATCTTCAGAAAACGTTCTTTGTCCTTGCCGACAACGCTTATGGACGGTTCACTATAGTCAGTCAATGTCGGTGACTGGTCAAGCATCCCGATGAACTTGGAAAGAAGAATGCTTTCTGAATTCTTTTCGCCGATGCGTGACATTGCGGTAATGTTCAGAATCCCCTTATCATTCTTGAGGTTAAATTCAAGATTCTCAAGAAAAACACCGTCTGGCAGATCGTTAGCCAGCTCACGGAAGAGGTCGTAGAAAACAAACTGGCGCGCGGTCAGCTTATTCACGGCGTCCAGATTTTTAGCGTATTCTGCTGCTGCCGCCGCTTTAGCTTTGTTTTGTTTTGAATCGCCGACCTGCTGCGCCTGTTTAACCTGTGCTCGTATTTTCCGGTAATCGCGTTCGGTAAGAGTGAAGGCCAGAAACGCTACAGCTGTTGTTAAGGTGTAAATGATGATGCCGGATGTTTTACGCAACGGGAAACGCTTGAAAAAATCAGCAGATGTATAAGCGGCTGCAGTACCGTTCAGCAGTGCCATTGCAAAGCCGGCCAGCGGCACGTATCCACTCTCATTGGGCAAGCCGGTCGGCATGGCCGGTGCGATCCCGGCCTCGACCCCCATGGCCTCTTTAAGGGCTGTTGCAATGTCTTCAAGTCCGCTTTCAAGCCCGCACAGCCAGGCCATTTGTACCGGTATCTGAGGATTTGCGGTCTGATAGTTGGAGTTGATACTGAAAATCGTATTGATGATTTTAAATATCTTGAATTTATGGGCCTTCTCAATTTCTCCATCGCTGCCTTCTGTCAAGGCGGCTGAAGCAAGATAGGGGAGGCGTTCAAAATGCAGGATGCCATCACCGGATATATAGTAGGCCTCCACAAAGCCGTTCTGGATTTCAAATACAGCATGTGTATTGAAAATTGCCTCGCGAACGCTTTGAAAAGCATTGATCATGGCGTTGACCGGGGTGGTTATGCTGCTTAGTCGCAATTTGCTGAATGCAAACGCCTTCCGGTAAAGTTTCAGTGTCGATGAGGGAATATAAAGGGAGTGCCAGGTTTGTGTCTTTTGATCTGAAGCCCCGGGAATGATCGAGAATGGTGGAAATTCTTCCTTGGATTCGGCGCTGATTAAACGATGAATCAATTTTTCAGCATCCGGACGGGCCATTTTTGGCAGTTGGTGCTTTGTGGAAACAACTTCATACGGCGGTATGATCAGGTGAGTGCTGTCTATGGATATTTTGATCTCTGATCTGATTTTCTTGAGAGCTTCCTTCAGTTCGAGATCCCACAGATTATGGCATTCAAGCAGATATGGATTGTCGGATGCGGCGTCATGAATGCTGATTTTCTGGTGTTCGACCTTATCGCCTTGAAAATCCTTTAACGGCTCGAATTCAAAGCTGCGGGCATAATCCAGAACACCGTCATCATTTCTGAATACGGCCCGCAGTCCGGTTTCGCGTATGTCTATGATCAGTGCGTTCATGGGTTATTGAATTGTGTAAAACTCAACAGAATTTCCTTTGTGTCATCATGGATAAAATAGTACGGGTCAAGTTTACTTAATGGCAGTCCGGCGCACGTAGTGTTGCCGTCAGAATATATATTAGCCCTGTACGTTAGCTCCCCTATAGGAAATTTTTGAGAATGATTGGAAGAATAAACTAGAAAAGACCCCACGATAGCCCCAGAACTAAGTGGCTTACAGGAAAGTTTTTCATTTGTCCTGATCCCACCAGTGCCATTTGGGTCTCGATATGTTACTTCTACATCTGCGCTGAAATTTACAGCGGATGCAGTAGATATGGGGATTTTCCCTTTATAGCGATTTGTTGGAGTCACTTCTTTTTCCTCTATATAGACAACAATGTCATCTGAGTCATTGGCAATGCCGTTTGGACCGTAACTCCTAATTTCTGCCGTCACGTAACGATAGGGTTCGCTAGCAGGTACGTGTCCTAGCGTGTAGGTAAATGTTCTGCCCCATGAATCAACAGTATAGTTTGATGGGGCAAAGCCGCCTTTCATGTATGAACCTGCCCATCTGGGATAGCCTGATGCCGGCCTACTGCCAAGATACTTTAATCCGCCTGCAGCCGATATGTTGCCGAATGGAAGCTCACCATTGTCACCCACAAATCCGTAACTACGCCTCACACCATCCTGGATCAACGACCGGTCACCCACAATAGCGAGTTTCAAGTCCTCAAGCCGTTTTTGTGTCGTCGCAATTTCCTCGCTCTCCCAGAATCTCCAGACGGAAGGTACCAGCATCCCGGCCAGAATAGAGATGATCGCCATAACTACCATAACTTCTATCAAGGTAAAAGCTTTACTCTTCATCGCATCTTTACCTGCCCGACCGATTTGTAGATCGGAAGGAATACAGCCAGCAGAAGCAGGAGTACCATGCTTCCCAGCACTACCATTGTCAGAGGTTCTACATATGCAAAGACCTTCTTGATGGTTTCAGGCACTTCCTTGTCCAGAATGTCACTGGCTCGAGTCAGCGTTATCTCCATGGTGCCGGTTTTTTCAGCTATTGACATCATATCGATTACCAGCGGCTGGATGTAACCGGTACGCCTCATGGCGTCAGAAATACTTTCGCCGGTGACAATGACCTTGGCGATGGAGGCCATACTCTCGGCAATGACACTGTTGCTGATAACGTCTGCGCCGATGGCAAAGGTCTTGTCGGCGGTGATGCCGGAAGCGTGCAGTGTAGCCACAATCTTGAAGTAGCGAGACATATTGATCTTGCGAATCAGCATGCCTATTAACGGAATTTTCAACAGAATACCATCAATGACCCTCTTGCCTTGCGGAGTGCGTTTGAAGATCTTGACTGCAACATAAATGACGACCACCAAAACAATTACTACCAGATAGTAGCTCTTCAAAAAGCCTGATATTGCAATCATGATCTTGGTAGGGAGTGGCAGTTCGGCGCCCATGCCGGTAAGAGTTTTCAGCATTTTTGGAAACACAAAGGTGAAAATGATAAACATCAAGGCACCCAGTACGGAAAGGACTGTGATTGGATAGGTCAGGCTTGATTTGACGCTTTTTTTGAAGTCATTCTGCCAGGTAAGGTAATTGATCAGGAAATCAAGGCTTCCTTCCAGTGTCCCGGAGGCTTCGCCGGCTTTGATCATCTGGACGTAAAAGGGGGGGAAAAGACGGGTGTCACTCTGCATGATATCCGACAGTGACATTCCGGAATCAACTCCCTGGCGAACCAGCTGTGCGGCATGCCCGATGTTGCGGTTTTTGTTGCTTTTCATCAGGGTGTCGATCCCTTGAAGCAGCGGAATGCCGGAAGACACGACCAGTTTGAGCAGATAGGTGAAATCCAGCAGATCTTTGTCGCTAAGGCTTGGTTTGAACATGTTTCCAAAGGTGCCAAAATCACTGAAACCACCCCCTTCTGCGTCGATCAGAGTCAGCCCCTGGTTGGAGAGCAGTCTTGCAAGATGTTCCTGGTCGCGTGCGGTCAGAGTTCCTTCCCGCATGGAAGAGTTGCCATCCATTGCGCGATAGGTAAAGGTGCCCATCAGAACGTCATCCTGGTAGCATGACTGACTTCGTCCAGGGTGGTTATTCCTCGGCGGACTTTTTCAAGAGCAATCTCATGCATTTCCTTAAAGCCTTCGCTTATGGCATGCTGGCGAATATCCTCAAGGCTGGTCTTTGTGTTGATCATTTCGCGGATTTTAGGAGAGATTTTAAGAATCTCGTAAATTACAGACCGCCCCTTAAAACCCGATCCGTCGCAGGCGGGGCAGCCTTTGGAGCGGTAGAGTTTGTTTTCCGCCGGATCCAGGCCCAGTTTTTTGTATTGCGGACTGAAGGATGGCAGAATCTCCTTGCACTCTTCACATAATGAGCGAACCAGGCGCTGGGCGACGATTGAATCTATGGTGGTTGAGATCAGGAACGGATCAATACCGATATCCACAATACGGGCGATGCTTGAAATGGCGTCGTTGGTGTGGATGGTACTGAAGACCAGATGGCCGGTCAGCGAGGCTCGAATGGCCAGCTCGGCTGTTTCGGCATCACGCATCTCTCCGACCAGGATCACGTCCGGATCCTGGCGCAGGATAGAGCGCAGACCGGTGGCAAATGTCAGGCCGGCCTTAACATTTATCTGACTCTGGCGTGCCAGAGGGAGTTGGTATTCGACCGGGTCTTCCAGCGTAAATATGTTTCGGTTGACAGTGTTTATTATAGACAGGCATGAGTATAAGGTCGTGGTCTTGCCGGAACCGGTGGGCCCGGTTACCAGAATCATGCCGAAGGGGAGTTGGATCGAGGCGTTCAGTTTTTCAATGTCTTCTTCAAAAAACCCCAGATTCTCGAGCCCCACGCGTAGCTGGCTTTTATCGAGCACCCTGATGACGACGTTTTCGCCTCCCAGAATCGGGAAAGTTGAAATGCGCAGATCCAGTTTACGGTTTTTGTAAGGGAATTCGGCACTGCCATCCTGAGGGATGCGCGATTCGGCGATGTTCATCTGCCCCATAACTTTAAAGCGGGAAACAATTGGGCTAAGCAGTTCATTTGGCAGAAACATGCTGTGTTGCAGTACGCCGTCGACACGGTAGCGGATACGTACCCCTTTGACATCCGGGTTGATGTGAATGTCTGTTGCTCCGCGCTGGACTCCGTCAACAATAATTTTTTCTACCAGATTGACCAATGGTGAGTAGGCCGAATCAAGCTCTTTTTTCCCTATGGAACCGTCACGCTGGAACAGGGAGCTGCTCTGCTTGACAAGGTTTTCTATCTCAAGCGGCACTTCAGTGTTATATTTTCTGAGTTCGGTTTCTTCCTGGCTGGCGCTGGATATTGTCAGAAGCTTGAAGAGGTCTTTCTGGCTGATAAAGCCAAGGCTGAACAGGACCGAACCGAGAAGTTCCCCGCTTTTCTTCTGCTCCTGGATGCCGATCTCCAGCTGTTCCTGGGTGATCAGTCCCTGCTCGATCATTATGTCGCCGATACGTTTTTTGGGAGCCATGCTTTATATTCCGCTGACATTGTAGTTGAAATACAGGAATATCATTTGCAACGTATTGATTTTAAATCAATGTATTAGCCGCTTGGCCTCGAATTGTCAAGGATATTGAGTTTACGGTATTTGCTGTTGTCGCGAGGCTTTATTGAACATAAAATATATGCTATAGGATTATTTCAAATCAAGTGAGTGGAGCGCTTAGAGCATGAAGACTGATTCCAGAATATTTGTTGCCGGACACCGTGGAATGGTTGGATCCGCCATTGTCAGAGCGCTTGAGGCTCAAGGCTGCTCCAACCTGCTGCTCAAATCGAGAGCTGAACTTGATCTTTGCAACCAGCAGGAGGTGTCGAATTTCTTTCGAATTGAAAGGCCGGAGTACGTTTTTCTGGCAGCCGCCCGAGTTGGAGGCATCATTGCCAACAGCAGTTACAAGGCCGAATTTATACATGATAACCTGTCGATTCAGGACAACATAATTCACAATTCCTGGCTGCACGGAGTCACACGTCTTCTTTTTCTGGGAAGCACATGTATTTATCCCAAGTTTGCCCCGCAGCCGATGAAAGAGGAATACCTGCTGACCGGCACTTTGGAGCCCACCAATGATGCGTATGCGATTGCAAAAATAGCCGGTATCTTCCTGTGCCGCTCCTACAATCAGCAATATGGGACAAAATATCTATCAGTCATGCCCAACAACCTTTATGGCCCCAATGATAATTTTGATCTTGAAAAATCCCACGTTCTTCCGGCCTTGATTCGCAAATTTCACGAA
The DNA here is from genome assembly GCA_964619855.1 of uncultured Geobacter sp. Classification (GTDB taxonomy): domain Bacteria; phylum Desulfobacterota; class Desulfuromonadia; order Geobacterales; family Pseudopelobacteraceae; genus JACRCG01. The sequence goes on from CAZUGI010000005.1 coordinate 25,371, forward strand.
GCCAAGCTGCAGGGTGACACTTCGGTAACGATTTGGGGCACCGGAACCCCGCTGCGTGAGTTTCTGCAGGTTGATGATCTGGCAGCCGCCTGCGTGTTTTTGATGAAACTTGACGACACACGCTACGATGCCCTGCTGAATGACTCGGCAGCCCAGGCGCTGATCAACATCGGTTCCAGCAATGAGATAAGCATCAACGACCTGGCGCTGATAGTGAAGGAAGTTGTCGGTTTTACCGGTGACCTGGTTTTTGATACAAGCAGGCCTGACGGTACACCGAGGAAGCTGGCCGATTCCACCAGGATTCATGCTCTCGGGTGGAGTCATGAAACCGAATTGAAAGACGGGATTGCCGCTGCGTACCGGTGGTTTCTGGAAAATGTGGCTTCACTTTGAATATACTCTTGCAAGATCGTTCATGATATGAACAATTAACTTGCATTGCTCCCTCTTTTTGTAATATCGTTCAGAATATGAACGATACAGTCGAAAAACCGCTTGATTCATCCCGCTCGCTCCAGCTTCTCTCAGAAATCAGCGGCGACGAGCCTCTTTCTCAGCGCGAACTCTCCCGCCGTCTCGGCATTGCCGTTGGCCTGGTAAATTCCTATCTCAAAAATCTGGTTTCAAAAGGGTTTGTGCGGGTTAAAAACTTCCCCAGCAACCGTTACGCCTATCTTCTGACACCTCAAGGTATCGCTGAAAAAAGTCGGCTGGCCTATCAGCACCTCAGCTATTTCACCAGCCTCTACACGGTAGCACGGCAGGACTATCTGGAGCTGTTCCGACGTCTGGAGGCTTCCGGCGTTAGAGAAGTTGTGTTCTGCGGGGTGGATGAAGTGGCGGAAATTGCCTATCTGTCTCTTCAGGAGACTGGGCTTGAGTTAGTAGCGGTTATGGATAATGTTCGACATGGTGAACAGTTTTTCGGGTTGCCGGTGGTGGCATTATCCGAAGGTGTGCAAGCAAATGGCGCATCACTGGTCATCTCCACCCTGAAGCGCCAGGAAGAGATTATAAGGCTTCTTTTTGAGAGGGGAATCTCTCCCGATCAGATTTTTATGGCTGGCCCTGGGCTTGGGAAGATCAGTTCCAATGGATAGGAATTGGGCTACATATCTGCCCTCCTGCATAAAGCAGCGGATAGAGGGGCGACAGACACTGCAGAAGATTATCGGCAACACTGGTTGGCTTTTTGCTGATAATCTCCTCCGTATCGGTGTCGGACTTGTTATAGGTGCGTGGGTTGCTCGTTATCTTGGCCCGGAACTATTCGGTCAATTTAATTATGCGAATGCTTTTGTTGCTTTATTTTCATCCATTGCCACTCTGGGGCTAGACAGCATTGTTATACGTGACATCGTTCGAGATCCTTCATGCAAAGAAATAACTCTCGGGAGTGCGTTTTTCCTAAAGCTTATTGGAGGGGCGGCAACATTATTGGTTGCCTTGGTGAGTATTAGTTTTATTCGGCCTGATGACGGGATCAGTCATTGGCTTGTAGGAATTATTGCTGCGGGCTCAATTTTTCAGGCTTTTGACATAGTCGGCCTCTGGTTTCAATCTCAGATTCGCTCAAAATTTGTAGTGTACGCCAAAAATGCTGCTTTTCTGGCGGTCTCTATCGCTAAGATTGTTCTAATCTGTATTGGTGCGCCGCTTATCGCATTTGCCTGGGCCGGACTGGTAGAAGTAGCTTTAGGAGCAGTTGGGCTTACTATTGCCTATCAGTTGGCCGGTTATCAGATTACGGCATGGCGGGCAAGTGTTGGATGTGCCTGCAGGTTGCTTAAGGATAGTTGGCCACTCATTTTTTCAGGTATTGCGATTTTTATCCAGGCTAAGGTCGATCAGGTAATGCTCGGAGATATGGTTGGAAACTCAGAAGTGGGACAGTATTCCGCCGCAATGAAGCTTATCGAGATTGTTGCGTTTGTTCCAATGATTATTCAAAGTTCCGTGGCACCGACTGTTACACAAGCCAAGATCGCCGGCGAAGAGAAGTACTACGAGCGTCTCCTAAACGTATACCGGCTTATGTGCATTATTTTTATCTTCACGGCATTGCCAATCTTTTTATTAGCAGAGCAGATAGTGCTTATTGTGTACGGTGTTGAGTATCGATCGGCAGGGGTGCTTCTTTCACTTTTTGCCATCCGCCTTTTCTTTGCCAACATCGGTCTAGCTAAAAGTCTATTCATTACAAACGAAAACCTGTTTAGGTACGCACTTTTAACTGCAGTTATCGGCTCGATTGTGAATTTATCGCTTAATTACATTCTTATTCCTAAGTACGCCGCAGTTGGAGCAGTATGGGCCATGATCATTTCTTTTTTCATAACAACCTTTTTTATAGACATATTTTATATTGATGTCAGGAAAAATCTGAAAACCATGGTGTGGGGAATTCTTACGCCGTGGAAGTTCCAATTCAAGTAAACCAGGATCTATAATGTTTTTCCCGAACTTAATGAATATAAAGAAAGATGATCTGGTCTTGGAGATTGGCCCTGGCGCTTACCCATACTGGAGATCGGACTGCCTGCTGGACAAATTTGGCAACGAACCAGGTACAGATGTTTCCCAGTTTGGTGGACTCCCTCAGGAGACACTTGGCAAGCCACTTTTTTTTATGGAAGGTTCGACCATTCCCTTCAAAGACAAGAGCTTCGATTACGTAATCTGCTCTCATGTCCTTGAGCATGTGAACCACATCGAACTTCCTCATCTATTAGATGAAATCGTCAGAGTGAGCGGCAAAGCCTACATAGAATTTCCGTGTACTTTGTACGACTATATTTATGATTTCGAAGTACACCTTAACTTGATGGATATTGTTGATGGTGAGGTTATTTGCCTGCCGAAGTTATCGACTCGTTTGGAAGAGGTTAAAAGTTTTAGCCGATATGCCTTAGAAATGCGGAAAAATTCCGGTTTTGCTGTTGAGTTGATTGGTCCGTCCACTATTGCAGTCGGTAGAGAATTTTATGGATGCATCCCTCTTCGGATATGCGAAGATGAGGAGTCTTTTTTTGCAAGACTACCTATAGAAAAATCTAAAATAGAGAGGCCAAGCTTGAGATGGAAGGTGGATAACCGCATCAAGATGGCGCTTTATATGCTGAGTAGAAAGCGCGGGAGGAAATTTTTTGAGGAACTCTTGCAATGAATTGTTTTCTTGAATATGTGAAAATAGTTTACCGATTAATTGCCGTTGCAATGCAGTTTAATTGCAATCTTTTCAGGTATTGTGCGGCGTTGAGTCGTTACGTATGCGAGCTTGCAGCTTTGAAAGGACACGAAAAGAACGGGAATTTTTCTTTTTCGCTAAAGCATATTTATCCATGCCTCAGAGACTGGACCGCTCATACTCCTCTAGAACCTGTGTATTTCTATCAGGATTCGTGGGCAGTCGACAAGCTTTTACAGAACAAGCCTGAACACCATTATGATGTTGGCTCTTCAGCCATGATGATCGGTATTATTTCCAGGTTTGTGCCGGTCACTATGATTGATATCCGACCGATTGGCCTTGATCTGGATAACCTGTTTTTCTTGAAAGGTTCTATTCTTGAACTGCCATTCCCGGGGGACTCAGTCGCCAGCCTTTCCTCCCTCTGTGTTGTTGAACACATAGGCTTGGGTAGATATGGAGATCCTCTGGACGCTTGGGGAAGCGAGAAGGCAATAATGGAACTCAAGCGCGTATTGCAGCCTGGAGGTAACCTGTTGCTGTCTGTGCCGGTAGACAGTGAATGCCGGATATACTTCAATGCCCATCGTGCCTTTACCCGTAAGTATCTCCTGGAACTCTGTGCCGGTCTCGAATTGGTCGAGGAAAAATTCGTGTACGGCACGGAATTGTGTGAGTGCTTTGATGAGCGTAGAGGCTTCGGTACCGGGCTTTTTCATTTACGAAAGGTGTTGCGATGATTATCGGAGAGAATATATTAAAGCGCCTGCTCCGCACTATGGCCCTTCGAATCTTTTTGTATCTGGATAATAGTGGTACGGCCGATTTTGATACCAACGGGGAAAGAAGTTTCGTCGAAAATCTTTTCGACTTTTTAGAACGCACAGAACAGGGGCGGGCGGTGCTTTTCGATGTTGGAGCAAACATCGGTGAATATACCAGTATGCTGCTGGAGAGAAGCGTAACGTTGCCAGTTGTTCCTGAAATTCATGTCTTTGAACCGACTAAAGCCTGTTTCGAGAAAATATCAACAAAATTTGCGGGTACGGAAAATGTAAAATTGAACCGAATGGCCGTGTCTGACTGTACTGAATCTGTACCTATCTATTACGATACTGAAAAGAGCGCGCTGGCGTCGCTGCATAAAAGAAACCTCACTGCTTATTCAGTGGAGTTGAACCTCTCAGAAACCGTCCAGACAATCCGCCTTGATGATTATGTTGTAGCGCAGGATATCAAACATATCAATTTTCTGAAGATTGATATTGAAGGGCACGAACTTGCTGCTTTTGAAGGTCTTGGCGCCTATCTGAACAGTGGATTCATTGACTTTGTCCAGTTCGAATATGGTGGTGCCAACCTTGATTCCCATACAACCCTGATGGATTTCTATACACTCTTTGAAAAAGCAGGCTTCGTCATGGCCAAGGTTATGCGTACCGGTCTAGAAATAAGGCCGTACAGGCCCTGGATGGATAATTTTCAATATGCCAACTACGTGGCAGTGTCACAGAAGATTCTTCCCAGACTGACATGATAGAGCTCAAGCCGTATATCGAATACGAGCATGCTTGTCCTCACTGTGGAGCAAATTTGACGGCACGCGATATTCTCTGGCAGGGTATCCACGTCTGTGTTACAGCCGATTGTACAGGCTGCGGTGCTACACTGGTTTGCGATCTGGCGGTCGGTCAGGCGCTATATACGCCTTATATTGCTGATCTTGCTACGAGTCAGCTGTTTGGCGATAGAGATCAACGTCACTGGTTTGGAGAGCAGTTTTTTGAGTCGTTGCAGCATCCCGACCATGATACGACCATCACCCTTGAAGTTGAGAAAACCGGCTCACATACCGAAGTAATTATACTCAACTGTATTGACTACCTATACGGCCACTCGTTACTGAAACTACTCAATGCGGCAGCGCACCTAAAAAACAATCCAGAATTTGGACTTGTCATCATTGTACCCCGTTTCCTACGCTGGCTGATACCGCAGGGGGTAGCGGAGGTCTGGGTGGTTGATGTGCCGCTCTCCAGCGCCCGACGCTACTATCTGCAACTCGATCACCTCATCAAGGCAGAATGTGTTCGTTTTGATCGGATTTTTCTGAGTCTCGCTGTTTCGCATCCCAGTACTTTTAATATTACGCATTTCAGCGGGATAGAACGTCACGATTTCAGCCGTACACAATTTCACATAACCTTCGTCTGGCGGGAAGATCGCCCTTGGTGTGCCCAGAAGTTATGCGTCCGGGTCGGCAAGCACCTTTTATCGGTAAAAAGACTGCTGTTGATGTGGCAGAACTTCAGGATAATACGCTTGTTTAGGGAACTGCGACGCAGATTCCCGGAGGCATCATTTACTGTGGCCGGACTCGGCACGACCACCACTTTTCCAGACTGGGTAAACGATTGCCGGGTGGCCGCTTTTGATGACTCTGTCGAACGTCGACTCTGTCAAATTTACCGTGACAGCAGGCTTGTTATAGGGGTGCACGGTTCAAATATGTTGCTGCCATCGGCGCATGCCGGCCTGACGATAGATCTGATGCCTGATGATCGCTGGCCCAACATCGCTCAGGATCTGCTTTTTCAGGAAGCTGACTGTCGTATGGCATCGTATCGCTATCGTTATGTCCCTCTCGACTCCAGTCTAAATACTCTGGCGTCCATCGCTGCTAGCCAGATTGAATCCTATGAAACATTCATGGTTCAGATGAGTGCACGGGTACATTCAAGCAAGGGAAACGGCTGACAACAATGTGTGGTATTTTTGGATTTATAGGTTCTGTGGCGGAAGAAACCGCAGCGCTCTGTACTGACACCTTGGCTCATCGTGGCCCGGACGGCAGGGGGCTTTGGTGCGGAAACGGGATCGTACTGGGACACCGACGACTTTCCATAATTGACCTTTCAACCAACGGCAGTCAGCCGATGTCGTATGCTGATGGGCGCTACTGGATCACGTACAACGGCGAAATATACAACTTCATTGAACTGCGGAACCAGTTACAAACGCTAGGATACAGTTTTAAAAGTGATTCAGACACTGAAGTGATCCTTGCCGCATTTGTGGCTTGGGGAGAAGAGTGTCTCAATCGTTTTAACGGTATGTGGTCCTTTGCTATCTGGGACAGCTCGTTACGCACCCTTTTTCTCAGCAGAGACCGCTTTGGCAAGAAGCCGCTCTTTTATGCCGGGCTTTCAACCGGATTTGCCTTTGCTTCGGAGATGAAAGCTTTCTTTCCGCTCATGCAGGAAGTGCGGCCTAATGTGGCGCTTGTGCGTGACCGCAAACAGATCTTCCAGTACGAGAGCACCGACGAATGTCTTATTGAAGGTATTAAACGATTTCCTGCCGGTCATTATGGGTATTTTAAGGATGGGAGACTTTCCCTGCAGCGTTGGTGGTGCACACTCGATCATCTGCCGGAAATCCCGCACCGCTATGAAGAGCAGGTGGAGCAGTTTCGAGAGTTGTTTGTGGATGCCTGCCGCTTGAGAATGCGCAGTGACGTGCCAATCGGCACTGCTCTGAGTGGCGGACTGGATTCAAGCGCGACCATTTCCGTCATGTCTTACATTGTGAACTCCGGTGGAGCAGAGCGGATCAGTCCTGACTGGCAACACGCATTTGTCGCTTGTTTTCCGGGTACTTCCCTGGATGAGAGTTATTATGCACGTCTGGTTACCGAGCATCTTGGCATCACAACCACTTTCCTTGATATCAACCCGCTAGCGGCCATTGATCGCCTGAATAATTATCTGTATCTCTTTGAGGATATCTATATCACCAGCCCGTTGCCGTTTATGATGACCTACGGAGCCATGCCGGAGCAGGGAGTTAAGGTTACCATCGATGGGCATGGTGCTGACGAACTGTTTGGCGGTTACCCCTTCGACTATCTGCATACCCTGGTTGATGCGGGGATTGATCCGGCGAAAGTGAAGGCCATTCTGACTACCTACTACGATACCTGCACCCAGTCGGCTCAGTTTAGGTTGCCACCAAAATGGATATATTGGCTCAAATGGCATGCTACTCGCCTGGCTAAAAAAATAGTGCATACCGAAACAAAGCCAGACATTGACTGTAGTCACCCACTTTGGGCGCGTTTGGATACACTCAACAGAATACTCTATGCATCAACCCATACTAATGTGCTGCCGACACTACTCCGCAATTATGATCGTTACAGCATGGCAAACGGGGTGGAAATACGGATGCCGTTCATGGATCACCGTATTGTCGGCTTTGCTTTTGCGCTACCTTGGCAGGCCAAGCTGCGTGGTGGCTATTCAAAGGCCATCATCAGGGATGCCGTGGCGCCTTTTATGCCGCATGAAGTGGCGTATCGTAAGAGCAAGATCGGCTTCAATTCGCCGATTGTAGACTGGATAAAAGGGCCACTAAAGCCTTTTTTTTGCGACACCATAGCCTCACGCTCTTTTCTTGAGTGCCAGCTCATTGATCCAATGGCAGTGGCCGCCAAGGTGCGGCAGGTTATCGATGATCCCAAGGCATCCTTCAACATGGGCGAGCAGGCCTGGGCCATGCTTAGCCCATATCTGTGGGAACAGGCAGTGATTAAACGGTCGGTCGGCTGGTCGCGATCCGGGACTAAGGGACCGCTATGAAATATGCTCCGATTGCATTTTTTGCCTACAAACGTCCAGAGCATACACTGCGTGCCCTGGAGGCATTGTCGCGCTGTGAACTGGCAGGTGAGAGCGCACTGTTTGTCTTTTGTGACGGAGCGAAACGGCCGGAGGACGCCGATGCTGTAAAGCGCGTCAGAGATGTGGTGTCGGGCAGTCAATGGTGCGGAACGGTTGAGGTAATTGAGAGTGATACTAACAAGGGGCTGGCCAGCTCAATCATATCCGGTGTTGGCAGGCTTTGTGATGATTATGGTCGGGTGATCGTTCTGGAAGATGATCTGATTGTGTCGCCTTATTTCCTACGCTATATGAATGATGCGCTGGAGCTGTATAAAGACGAAGACCGGGTTATGCAGATTTCAGGGCATATGTTTGAAGCTGATCCTGACGTAGATTCGGATGCAATCTTCCTCACTTTTGTTACTTCTTGGGGGTGGGCAACATGGTCTCGTGCGTGGAGGAAGTTTGATAATGAACTGATCGGGCACGAAAGATTTCGTTGCAACAGAGCGCTTCGACATAAGTTTAATCTCGATGGTAATTATCACTATTATGAAATTTTGAAGAAACAAGTAGCTGGCGAGGTCGATTCGTGGGCGATTGTCTGGAACCTCTCAGTATTTATACATGAAGGACTGGTGCTCTATCCGTGTCGGTCAATGGTTTATAATGCCGGTTTCGATGGTAGCGGAACTCACTGCGGCAAGGCAGAACAACAGGAGTGCCGATTTGTGGACAGTTATGGAGAGTTCCGATTCCCGCAAAAAATTGAAGGTAGTTGTGCCAAACTGGCTGTTTATAAGGCCATTCGTAAATTACATCGAACCACTTTTGCAAAAAAAATTTATAAGTGGCTGAAATTATTTTTCTGACAAGATTATGCGTCTTCCATTGTTACTAAGACTCGTAAGAGATTATGCGGGGTGAATACATGTTGAGAAAAATTATCTTTGGACTGCTGGAGATGAACGCCCGTCGTAAGCTGCAGAATTCCGTAATAATGAGCCCTAAAACCAAATTATATCATCGGAAAATTGTGATGAAAGATGGATGCACAGTCAGAGCTGGTGAAGAGAGTCTTATTGAGGGAAGTATAATATTTGACCGTGAGAATGCACATGTTACAATCGGCAACAGGACGTTTATTGGTGATTCACGTTTAGTCTGTGCGAATTCCATTTTGGTGGGTGACGATGTGCTTATGGCATGGGGATGTACAGTTGTTGATCACAATTCACACTCCATTCATTGGGACGAGAGAAAGGGCGATGTTACCGACTGGCTTGATGGCAGGAAAGACTGGTCACACGTTGCCTGTGCACCTGTTATTATTGGCAATAAATCATGGATCGGTTTTGGCGCAATTATTCTCAAGGGTGTTACCATTGGTGAAGGTGCCGTAGTTGCGGCAGGAAGTGTTGTTACCAAAGACATTCCACCTTATACCATAGCGGCAGGTAATCCGGCTCGAGTGGTGAGAGAATTACCCCGATACTGATACGCTAATACGGAGTTCGCGTGAGTTTGTTTGTTACCTGGGAAGATGCCGTAAACTGGCTGAAGGCGCAGCCGGATCAACAGGAACTGGTCAAGGCCTGCTTTTATGACGATCCTTTGACAGTTGCCGCAGAGCGGTATGCTGCCTCTACGGAGTGGAGTGCCGTGCAAAAACTGCTTGAGAGCATACCGAAGGGGGCGGTACTTGACCTCGGTGCAGGGCGGGGCATTGCCTCATATGCGTTTGCGCAGGACGGTTGGCGTGTTACGGCGTTGGAGCCGGATCCAAGTTGTGTGGTCGGTGCCGGAGCGATCAGGTCGCTCGCAGCTGACAGCGGTTTGGCCATCGAGGTCGTTGAAGCATCGGGAGAACAGCTGCCTTGCGCCTCCGCGAGTTTCGAGCTGGTGTATGCCCGGCAGGCGCTCCACCACGCACGTGATCTCAGCGCACTCTGCCGGGAATTGTTCCGTGTGCTCAAGCCGGGAGGAATGCTGCTGGCGACCAGAGAACACGTTATCAGCAAGGCGAAAGATATTGACATATTCCTTGACAGACACCCGCTTCATGGACTCTACGGCGGTGAAAACGCATACCTGCGAGATGAGTATTGTAAGGCGATCAGCGCCGCCGGCTTCAGGCTGACCCGGATTATAGCCACCTATGAATCGGAGATCAATCTGTATCCGGTTACCTTTGCGGAGCTGAAAAAGATGTTCGAGAGCAGGCTGTCATTTGCTATTCCCGAATTCTTCTTCAGGAAATTGGTTATTCCGCTGTTGAACCTGGTTCATAACGAGCCGGGCAGGCTTTATACCTTTATCGGATGGAAACCATGAAGACAGTCCTTATCACCGGTGCGCGCGGTTTTCTGGGCAGGTACTGCGCCGCCGAATTTGCCCGTAACGGCTACCGGGTAATCGGCGTCGGCCATGGTGCGTGGCCTGCTGTCGAAGCTGCCGCTGCCGGGGTCGATCTGTGGCTTGAGAGGGATGTCTCTTTGACGGCTTTGTCAGAGCTGCCCGGGTGTCCCGATACAATAGTGCATGCTGCCGGAAGCGGGTCGGTATCGTTCTCCCTGTCCCGGCCCAGGGAGGATTTCGAACGCTCGGTGGATACAACCCTGGCGTTGCTTGAATATGCCCGTCTGGCAGACGGAGCACCGCATCTGGTGCTACTGTCAAGTGCCGCGGTATACGGCTGTGCCGGAGCGGCGCCGCTCGGAGTCGATGTTCCGCCACAGCCGACCTCCCCCTACGGGGTGCACAAGAACATGGCCGAACAACTCTGTACGTCATACCGTGACCATTTCGGGGTTTCTTCATCAGTTATTCGTTTTTTTTCAGTGTATGGGCCAGGACTCAAAAAGCAACTGCTGTGGGAAGCCTGCAACCGCATGAATACTTCTGCGCCCCGCGAAGTATTGGAATTTTTCGGTTCGGGAGCTGAAACCCGGGATTGGCTGCACGCCGTTGACGCGGCCCGACTGGTGCGTCTGATGGCGGAGCATCGTCAAGGTGGTCTGGTGGTAAACGGCGGGACCGGTTCAGCATCAGCGGTTCGCGAGATTCTCAACCATCTGGCGGATGCCATGGATTGGAAGGGAACCATCAACTTTAATGGTGTGGTCCGAACCGGCGATCCGGAATTTTTGTGCTCCGATATCAGGCACACCGTCCGGTTAGGGTGGAGTCCGACCGTGGCTCTGTCTGAAGGGCTTGCCGGTTATGTTGATTGGTTCAGGCGGCAGCTGTGATAAGAGTCGCCTTTCCGTTATATGATCCTGGATGGCTCGGCGGACTCAATTACATCCGCAATCTGTTGTTTGCCATATCCAGGCTGAGCGACCGGCAGATAGAACCTTATGTGATAGCCGGTTGCTCCACGGGAAAGTCATTGCTGTCCATGTATGAACCGCTGGCCAGGATAGTCACCAGCCCCATTTTCGACGAGAAATCATTTCCATGGCTTTGCCACGTGCTCCAGAACCGACTGCATGGTTCGGATACTCAACTTGACCGATTGCTTGAGCGACATCAGATTTCGGTATTCTCCCACTATCTTGTTGGTGTCAAGAGAGGGGAGTCCTATCGTGTTATTGGCTGGATTCCTGATTTTCAGCACCTCCATCTTCCAGATATGTTTTCGAAAATTCAATTGGCGCGCCGTAACCTCAGCTATCACAATCTTGCAGTTCGCGCCGATGTTGTGGTGCTGAGCAGTCAAGACGCCTGCACTGATTTCTGCAGATTTGCTCCGGCTCAGGCGCACAAGGCCCGGGTTCTCCATTTTGTCGCTCAGCCCGATGTACGCTCATCGCGTGAGGTTAACCAGGCAATGATTGAGGAGAAATATTCCTTCCGCGGCAAATATTTTTTCATTCCGAATCAATTCTGGAAGCACAAGAATCATCTTGTCGTTTTTGAGGCGGTACGCATTCTCAAGGAACGCGGCTGTCCGGTAACAATTCTGTGCAGCGGTCATATGAATGATCATCGCAATCTCTCACACATCGATGTGCTGGCCGGTTTTGTCAGGCAGTATCATCTGGAGGATCAGATACGTTTTCTGGGCATGATAGATTTCAGTCATCTGACCTGGCTGATGCGCAATTGTCTGGCAGTCATTAATCCGTCACTGTTTGAAGGATGGAGTACCACTGTTGAAGAGTCAAAAAGTATCGGTAAAGGGATGATTCTTTCCGATCTTCCGGTTCATCGGGAACAGAACCCGCCTGACAGCGTTTATTTTGAGCCGAATGACCCTGAAAGGCTTGCTTCGCTTCTTCGGGAAACATGGGAAAATAGTCCCGGAGGTGCAAATCCCGATCGGGAGTTTGCAGCAGCCGCAGCTTTGGGAGAAAGAACGCTGACTTTTGCCCGCTGCTATCAGAATATAGTATCGGACGTGCTTGGAGTACACGCTCCATGACCACGCAGCGGGAGTCAGCACCGCTGTTTACGGTGATTACAGTCTGCCTCAACAGCTGTGCCACTATTTCTGAAGCAGTGGAGAGCGTGCTGAATCAGGATTATACCGATCTGGAATACATTCTTGTTGACGGCGGTTCCACCGATGGCACGCTTGATATCATCAAACAGTATGCTGCCCGTGATTCTCGTGTCCGCTGGCTAAGCGAAACGGACAGAGGAATCTCCGAGGCATTCAACAAAGGTATTCACCTAGCCACCGGTACGATTATCGGAATTATCAATTCGGATGACTGTTATGCGCCGAGTGCTCTTGCCTTGGTGGCAAAATGTTATGCGGCACATCCTGATTGCGATGTGTTTCATGGCGATATAGCCCGTTTTCAGAACGACAGACAGCTGTTCCTGCTAAAGCCTTCTGATGTGCCGGCCAACATCTGGCATGAAATGCCCCTTAATCATCCGGCCACCTTTGTGCGAAGGAAGACATATGAGTTGGTTGGAGGCTTTGATACCGGTTTGAGGTTCGCTATGGACTATGAACTCATATTGCGAATCTATCGGGCCGGCTGCTGCTTTCAGTATATTGATCAGGTTTTGGCCAATATGAGATACGGAGGGGCCAGCGATGTAAATTTCCTTTCCGCCAGAATCGAAGTTTACAATGTTACGGTCACCGCCGGCTATTCCCGCTGGAAGGCAGCCGGATGGTTTGTAGTAAAAGCGGGATTGAACGTCATAAAGAACGTGCTTAGAAAGTTCGGGCTGTACAGTCTCATACGTATGCATCCGAAGTTCGCCCGTTATAAGGGTGGAAACCAGCCATGCGCATAGCAATTGATGCTTCCACCATCTCAACCCAGGGTGGCCCCAGAACCTATGTCCTGGGGCTGATTGACGCACTGCTGCGGATGGATAACGTACATAATTACGTTGTATTCTACAACGATCCGATACATATAGGGCGCTTTCCTGCAGCTAAAGAGATCGTTTTGCCTGGTAAAAAAGCTCTTGCAAGGCTATGGCGCGAGCATGTGCTGCTCCCGCTTGCCTGCAAAAGAGAACGGGTGGATATCCTGCACTGCCCGAAAAGTGCAATACCTTATTTTTCACCTTGTCCGGTGGTTGTCACTCTTCACGATCTGATTCCTTTAAAGCACCCCGAAACTGAGAAGTTTGCCGCACGAATGTATTGGCGCCTGCAAATCCCTATCGCGGCGCGGCGCAGTGACTTCATCATAACGGATTCAGAACATGCCAGGCGGGAAATTCTGGAGGATTTCGGATGCTCTCCGGAAAAGATAAAGGCCATAATGCTTGGTTTTGACGCCAGCATGGCCATGGTCAGAGGGACCGCAGATGGTGATACTATTCTCCGGAAATACGGCCTGCCCCCCTCATACCTGCTCTATGTCGGAACGATTCAGCCACGCAAGAACCTTGATACGCTGATCCGGGCATTTTTTAAGTTGAGATGCAGTGGTTCGTTTGATGATAAACTTGTAGTAGTGGGCCGCAAGGGATGGCTCTATGAACAGCTTTTTGTCACAATCAAAGAATTGGGCCTTGAGTCAGAAATAATCTTCACCGGCTTTGTCCCTGATGAAGAGCTCCCATTTATATACGACCGAGCCAAGGTTTTTCTGTATCTGTCGTTATTTGAAGGCTTCGGCCTTCCTCCACTTGAAGCAATGGCCTGCGGTGTCCCTGTCATAACTTCCAATACGACATCGCTGCCGGAGGTGGTGGGTGACGCCGGAATAACCGTTTCTCCGACCGATGTTAACGCCGTGGTGACCGCTCTTACGCGGGTGCTGTCTGATGACCTGCTTGCAAAAAAAATGCAGGAATCCGGACGGAACAGGGCGCGGCTTTTCTCTTGGGAAACCAGCGCACAAGAAACTTTCAGCATATACCAGTACGTGCATCGCCACGCCGTGACCAATAGGAATACACAATGAGCGACAGAGAAAAAAATTTGCTGATGCTGGCATTCATGCTGGTTATATTGATCATGTTCTTTTCCAGAATTTTATTTACAGATCAGATCATCCGCGCTCCGGATATTATCAACGAATACTACTGGAACGTGCTTGACTGGTACAAGTCACCATTAACCAAGCTGTTAAATTTTAAGTTGGAGGCAAATTGGTGGATTGAGTCGAACAGCGGTTTCACTCTTATGGGCGGCGATGTTGGCGGAAATATAAATTTCTGGAATCTGCTTATTTATAAATTTATCCCCCCTCCTGCCAGTGTCGGTTGGTTTATCGTCATACATCTGTTTCTGGGAGGCTGCGGACTCTTTTATTACTGCCGTATCATTGGTGCAAGCATACCCGCCTCGCTGCTTGCCGGGCTTGTATTTGCCCTGGCTCCGGAAATGGCTTCACTGATTAATGCCGGTCACGTCATGAAAATTGCCACAATCAGCTTTGCACCATGGGCCTTTGTCTGCATTGAAAAAGGATTCCAGCGCCGCCGGATTTTGTATTTCATGGCAACCAGCGTTGTGCTGGCGCTCCAGTTTTTTAATTCACATTGGCAGATTGCATATTACACCTGCCTTGCTGTTGGGTGTTACGGTGTAATACGGATGTTTCTCATACTTCGAAATTCTCATTCTGATGAAAAGACGGGTGCCTACCAATTGGTCAGCATGAATCTGGTAACCATGATCTTCTTTCTGACTACTGTTGCTATATCGCTTGCTCCACTGAGCCAGTGGGCAACCGACACGAACCGTGGTGTTCAGAGTGGTGAAAATGCCGGGAAAGGCGGACTTAATAGAGATGAGGCGATGTCCTGGTCGCTCCCGCCGGAAGAGTTAGGGGCATTCGTAGTTCCCGGACTTTTCGGATTATCCAGAAGGGAGGCCGGCCCGAATCCTGACAGCATTGGCGCTTTTTACTGGGGAAGGATGGTATTTACCCAGACGACCAGTTATATCGGTTTGCTGCCCTGGTTGCTGCTGCCTCTGCCGTTACTATTTCGCCGCGATCGGTACACGCTTCTGGCGATGACTGCTATAGTGTGCGGGATAATTTTTTCCATGGGGAAATATACCCCGATCTACAACTGGCTGTTTGATCACTTTCCGGGAATAAACCGCTTCCGGGTGCCCAAAATGATGATGTTTATTCCTGTGATCGGCCTGGGAGTCATGTCTGCGCGTGCCATAGACGTGTTGCTTGATGAACAGTGCCGTGCAAGGCCTGCATTCAGGAAGTATCTGGCTGGAATAGTTGCCCTGCCGCTGTTGTTAATTGCCGTGGCCGGCAGTATGAAGTTCGGGGCGAATTACTGGCTGACTGTCTTGTCTGAACTTATCTATCAACCTGCCAGATTTGAGCAGGGGCCGGCACTTGTCAATCAACGCTGGACAAACATGATGTATGAAACCGGGATTGCCTCTCTGATTGCGGCACTTTATGCAGCTGTCATAATTGTTCTGGCCCGCACAAAGCTTTCAAGCTTGATTGCAGTCCTAGTACTTACGTTGCTGTTTATAGCCGATGTATGGCGCATCAACGACAAGTTCATGCTCTTGGCTGATGTTCCTCAAAGTTCAAAAGGATTCAAAACACCGACTGCGGAATTTCTGTCTCGACAATCGAATCAGTACCGGGTGCTGCCAATTGGAATTGACCCGGCTTATCTGAGTTCGCACAAAATACCGGTAGTGTTCACCTCGATGCCGGTACAGCAGGTCCGATGGCAGGAAATTCTTGACACACTATCTCTCTTCTCAGTTGTACCGGATATTCTGAATGTCCGCTATCTGGTGATGTTATCTCAAGAGTACAACAAGGATAAACTTCTACTGGGTGATCGCTATTATCCTGTATTCTTCTCGCCGGACGGCAGAGAAGTTGTTCTTGAAAACAGGAATGTTCTTCCGAAGGCATGGCTTGTACCTTCAGTCTATCAGGTATCAAACAGCAGCCAGGGACTCCAGATACTTCAAAATCCGGCTTTTAATCCAAGGCAAGCCGCGTTAGCAGAGGTTGCCCCGCCGATTGTAATGGGACAATCGGTAGCAACTGAATCCCCTGGCTACGTTAAAATCGACCAGTATGAAGGCAACAGGATACATATTTCAGCTACAACAACAGCAAACAGTCTTCTGATGCTTGGGGAAAAGTATTTTCAGGGGTGGAAAGCCTTTGTTGACGGGAAACGTTCAGAAATATATCCGGTTAACCATATTCTGCGCGGTGTTTATCTGACACCCGGCGAACACAAGGTTGAATTTGTGTTTGATCCGCTCCCTTTCAAGATCGGAAAATATCTCACTCTCGGATCATTTGCACTGTTTGCGGCGATGCTTGTCAGGGAGTGGTTGCTGCGTCGGAGACCGAATTGCAAAATGCTTTAAGCGCTGCCGAATGATGGATTTTGACCTCATACTTTATTGTGGAGCAATTTTATGATGGATGTTGAAACCCAAATTAAGGAGGGCCTTCTGGTTTGTCCGGTCACTCATCTTCCGCTGAAGATAGATCGAAAAAACTCACGTTTGTCCACCCCGGAAGGGGAAAGGTCATATCCGCTTCTGGAGGGTGATGTCCCGGTTCTTCTTGTTGACGCAGACAGCATGGCCGCCTATGCGGCGGATTCAAAAAAGATGAACGATGAATACAAAGCCGGCTTCACTTCTGTAACCACGCAGCTCACAAAGCTCTCACAACGCTTCATGCCGGAATTCCGCGCCGAGGAGTCCCAGCAGGCACTCGCGCGCGTATTGGACCAGCAACCTGATAATGCGCTGTGTATCTCAATCGGTGGTGGCCCGCGAAGAACACGGGATCTGCTTGTGAATATCAATGTAGGACCGTATCCAAATGTTGAAGTTGTTGCAGATGCGCATCTGCTCCCATATGCCGACCATAGTATCGATGCTATTTACTGTGAGGCTGTGCTGGAGCATCTGTCAGATCCCGTTCAGGCTGTACGCGAGATGTTCCGGGTCATAAAACCCGGTGGAGAGGTATTTGCCGCCACTCCGTTCATGCAGGCCTATCACGGCTACCCGCATCATTACCAGAATTTTACCCTGACCGGCCACACTCATCTGTTCCGGAGTCTTGGTTTCACAATTATTGATTCCGGAACCTGTCTGGGGCCTCTCTACACCATGGTCAACCTGACATCAAAATTCATAAAATACTTTTTCCCGAACATAATTGCCCTGCCGCTGATGGTTGTCTGGAATCTGTTCGGTGTGCTGATACGGCCATTTGATTTGCTGCTGAACAAACACAAAAACTCCCATATGCTGGCTTCTGCGACGTATCTGGTAGCGAGAAAATAGGATGGTGGTTACCAAAGACGACCTCAAACTGTTTGATTTGCAGCTGCTTCAGCCCAGAAGCGGGTACCGCTATTCACTGGATGCACTTCTCCTGGCTCGTTTTTGTGCGCCTGTGAAAGCGGGAGGGAAGGTCATGGACCTTGGTACCGGATGCGGGATTATTGGTCTGGTACTTGCGCGCGTCAATCCAAATACCACCGTTGTTGCGGTCGATAATAATCCTGACATGGCAGCGCTTGCTGAAAGGAATGTTCAACACAATGCTCTAAAAGAAAGGGCTACTGTACTCACTGAAGATGTCATAAACCTGCGTAAAGTCCTGCCGGACTCAACCTTTGACCTGGTTGTTTCAAATCCACCCTTCCGGACGCAAAATAGTGGCAAAACCAGCCCACGAGCCGGGCGCGATACCGCCCGCCATGAGACCACAGCCGGTCTTGCTAATTTTCTTGCAGCTGCCAAATATCTGGTCAAGCCCTCCGGCAGGATCTGTTTTATTCAGCTACCAGCACGATTACCTGAGTTTATGGCGCTGGCGGCCGAGTTTAAACTGTCCGTACTGCGATTGAGGCTGGTTCATAACAACGCGTTATCGCCGGCAAGCATGTTCATGGCCGAACTGGCCAAGGGGCGACGTTCTGCACCGATTGTGGAGCTGCCATTATTAGTTCGTGATCTGGACGGGGCATACACGGATGAAATCTGGAGATAATTTCAAATTGTTTGTGCAGGAGAAGCCGGAAAAAAGGCACCCGCAATCAGATGCGGGTGCCTTTTTTGTTCTTAGTTCAATTCCAATGATCAGCTTTTTATGAGTAATACCAGTTCCATGATCTCGCCGTCTTCCACATGAATCGGAAAACTGAGCGCCTTATGACCGGCGGGAACCGGCAGGCCGGCGGCTGGAGGCCGTATGGTTACCGGCGGGTTTATGTTCAGTACGACACCCATCTGCGATGCTTTGGCGGCCACATTGCCACAGACCACGTTAACAAATTCCATGACGGTATCTTCCAGTACCTCAACGGGCTCGTCCTCTACGCTCTCTTCACGCAGAATCGCCCTGGCAATAGTACTCTGCAATCCTTCCGATACTGAAATCAGATAGCGTGCCTCCATGTCACCGGTCAGGTCCATGGCTGCGATCATGAAGCTGGATTTAATTGTCGATACCAGACCACTTTTCCCGGGGCGAAACCGGAGGTCAAGTACGCGGGTGATCATCTTGTAGGTCAGATCGGCCGTCATTTCCCAGACTTTGCTGTTGGCTATTCCTTCTGGGAGATCAATGCCTTCAGACACGTACTGGGCCTGATCGGCCCTGAAGTCGGACAAGAGCTGCTGAAGTTTATCGCTGCTGAGCGCACCAACCTGAACCAGCGCCTCACCGATGTAAAGATGGGTGTTTTTCTGGCGGACAATGACATCGTTCAGCTGGTTGAGTGTCAAAAATCCCATTTCAACAAGCAGGTCGCCGAGTTTCATATCTTTGGACATCTGGGCGTTGTGGGCCCGCTCAATGTCTGTCTGGGTGATATAGCCCATGTCAACGGCCATCTCGCCAAGTTTCAGGTTCTTATGATCCTGAAGTTCAATTGCCCTCAGCAGGGCGTCCCTGGTTACGATGTTTTTTTCTACGAGAAACTGCCCGAAAAATTTAACGGCCATATTTGTATCCCCTTGTTAAATCAGAGTTCCCGCAGAATGCGCAGGACGTTATCGGTCTCAAACGGTTTGGAGATGACATTCTTCGCCCCCAGTTTCAAAGCCTCGGTGAACTTGTCACCGACTCCGCCAAGTGACGTCACCATGACAACCTTAACGTCCTTGTCCATAACGGAGAGGGTGCGTAGTGCGGTCAGGCCGTCCATGCCGGGCATATTCATGTCCATGCAGATTATTTCAGGGTTTTCTGAATGATTCATCTTGATCGCCTCGGCACCGTTTTTGGCGTGCCCGACGCAGACAAAATCACCGGATTCACTGATTATTCGCTCAAGCTGGCGGGCAACTGAAAGACTGTCATCAACTACGAGAACTTTCTTCATTGTTACGGATCCTCCTGGTTTGCTTGGTACTTATGAGAGATTCGGGAGCAGGTATGACAAATTGTCGCAAAAAACAGCGTTAAATGTATACGAAAGATAATGAAAAGTCAAAAGTATGTTTGGCTTTTCATGGCACCTCTAATTGTGCTAGAGTGTCCAAAATTAACTCAAGGAGATCTGTACGATGCAGAAAAGCCAGCTGTCGGTGTTGTGCGTAAGAGGTTTTGTAGTTGCTGCCCTCGTTACTTGTGGAACGTTTGTTCAGGCGGCCGGGCATGAACCTAAAAAGGAGGTTGCACCTGTTGCTGTTGCCGCAACTCCGGCTGTGGCTCCAGATGGAGTTGTCGCGCGGGTTAACGGTATCGCAATTGATGCCGCCGAATTGCGACGCGCCAAGAAAGTTCTGCTACGCGGCCAGACGGTCCCGGCTGATAAGCAGGCCGAGGTTGACAAGCAGGCTCTGGGCCAGCTTCTATCTGCTGAGCTTTTGTATCAGGCGGCAGCCAAACAGGATATCCAGGATCTGGACAAACAGATTGAAGCCAAGCTGGCTCAGGGTAAATCCCGTTTTGCAAAGAACGAGGACTTTATCAAAGCGATCAAGGATCTTGACATGGATGAGAAGAACCTGCGCGAGTACACCCGCCGGGATATTCTGATCTCCAGATTTGTCGAGTCTACAATCCTCCCCAAGGTCAAGGTGACCGAAGAGGATGCCCGTGCTTTCTACACTCAGAATCCTGACAAGTTTGCCCGTAGCGAATCGCTCAAAGCCAGTCATATCCTGATCGGTGTTGATGCCAAAGCCTCGGCGGAGGAAAAGAAGAAGGCATCCGAAAAAGCTGAAAAACTGCGCAAGGATCTGGCCGGAGGCGCCGACTTTGCTACGTTGGCAAAAGAAAATTCAACCTGTCCCAGCAGTCAGCAGGGCGGAGATCTCGGTTTTTTTGGCAAGGGCCAGATGGTTCCGGCCTTTGAAAAAACAGCCTTTTCACTCAAACCTGGTGAAATCAGTGATATTGTTGAGACTCAGTTCGGATATCACATAATTAAGGTGGCGGAGAAAAAGCCGGCTGAAACGGTTCCTTTCAAAGAGGCCCAAAGCAGGATCGAGGAGTTTTTGAAGGGTCAGAAGTTGAATGCGGCCGTTGGTGAGTATTTATCTGAGGCCAGAAAAACAGCTAAGATAGAAATACTTCTCAAATAGGTTTTTACGTCATATATATTCCGGCTTCAAAAAGGCCATCCTACATTCAGGATGGCCTTTTTTAATGGTGACATCAACTTTACAAACGCTGTTAATCTTTTTTGACAAAATCACCAATTGGAGTATATTCGGTGCGGTTCTACTTCTGTTTCAGGGAGGTGCAGGATGATCAGCAGGCTTTTGACCGGTATGGCACTGGTTGTTTTTTTCGTCTCTGGCTGCTCTGAAAACAAACCGCTCAAGATCGGTTTTGTCGGCGCTTTGACCGGCAGGAATGGCGATTTGGGTACGGCAGGAAGAGACGGGGCACTGTTGGCCGTTGAATCTATCAACGCCGTCGGTGGGGTGGGTGGCCGCAAATTGGAACTGGTGATTCGCGATGACAAGAGCGACCCTGAAGAGGCCAAACGAGTCGTCAGGGAACTTGTGGACAGTAAGGTCGCAGCCATTGTCGGCCCCATGACCAGTTCCATGGCATCCGCCACCATTCCCATCGTTGACGCCTCAAAAATTCTTATGCTCTCCCCGACTGTAAGTGGCTCGGGGAGTGACTTTATGGCCAGGGACGATTATTTTATCCGCTTGAATCTCAATTCGGATGTTGCTGCGGCAACCGCTGAGAAGATGAAGAAAATGGGTATCAACAATGTCGCTCTGATCTATGATATGGCCAACAAATCCTATTCTGCCAGCCTGGTCGACGCTTTCAAGACAAAATTTACGTCACTCGGTGGTCTCATAGCAGCTGACCAGCCTTTCAGCAGCAAGGAAAAGCCTAATCTGACGACTCTGGCGCAGAGCGCAATAGGCAAGAAACCAGGTGGGATTCTGATTGTTGCCGGGGCACTTGACAGCGCCATGCTTTGCCAGCAGTTAAATAAACTTGGCTCTACCTTTCCGGTTTTCATTGCCGAATGGGCCGGTACCAGCGAATTTCTTAAAGCCGGAGGCGGAGCCGTTAGCGGTGTATATATCTTTCAGCATTTTAACAGCGACAGCACCAACCCTGCCTTTGTCTCTTTCAAAAATGACTACATCAAGCGCTTTGGAGACCTGCCGCCCTTTGCTGCCACATACAGTTATGAGGCCGTTTCCATTATCACTGAGGCAATAAAAAAAGACGCCAATATTTCCCGTATCAAGGAAACCATTATCGGCCTCCACCAGTTCAAAGGGCTGCAGAGTGATATTGTCATTGATAAAAATGGAGATCCGATACGGCCATTTTCATTGATGCAGGTCCGTGACGGCCGCTTTGCAATGATCGATTAGCGTATGCCCGCAAACAAAACTGAAATAGGTCTTAAAAATGGTGTCGTAATCTTCTCGCTGGCTGCGGTCATCCTGCCCATTATTGTTATCGGCGCATTATTCATCTCCTACTACAAGAGTGTCGCACTTAACGATATCAACAAGGAAAACGTGCGTCTGGCAATGGCCATCCGCAATGATGTCGCCACTTTTCTGAAGGCTCCTCTGCGCACGGTCAACGCCATTGCCAGATTTGCTGTTGACCCTGTCCACTCATCCCATCTTGACGAAATGATTTCCCAGATGGCTGATAGTTACGGTTTTTTTGAGAGCATCATGCTGCTTGACAGAAACTGCGTTGTAAGTCATCTGGGTACCAGAAAAGACATATCCCTGAACCGGCGTGATTATCTGGGCATTGACCTGTCCAAGGCCGCTCATGTTGAAAATGCCTGCCGATTAAGACGCTATACCTGGTCGGATACCTCCATCTCAACCATCACCGGTAAACCTACTCTTTCTCTGACGTTGCCTTTTGAGAATGGCATAGTTGTTGGCAGTTTTGACCTCAGTGATCTGAGCCGGGTTGTGGCGCCCGAAAAAAACGGCATCAGAGACAGATCGTTCCTAGTGAACAGCAAAGGACGGATAATTGCTCACAAGGACCATGAGCGGGTTCTGCAGCAGGATAACGCAGCGGACCTTCCGGTTGTGAAGGCAGGCTTGTCCGGCCATGAAGGGGTTTATCAGTATGCATCGGGCGGGAAAGAGCTCATCAGCGCTGTTGTAAAAATCCAGGAAACCGACTGGCTGGTAGTTGTTGAGCGTGACAGGAATGAGGTTCTGGCTCCCCTGCGCAAGATGGAACGGATGCTGATACTGGTGCTGCTAGGCCTGATTGTTCTGGTAGTTATTTTTGTCATTTATGTGAACGTGAAGATCGTAAGGCCGATTATCTCTGTCAGCAATGCGACGCAGAGTGTCTCAGGCGGGTCATACATGTTGTCTGTCGCTGAGAAAAGTCGTTTCCGGGAATTAAATTTATTGACAGAGAATTTCAATGCTATGGTTTCGTCCATCGCCCAACGGGAGAGTGAATTGCAGGGCAAGAATATGGAGCTGGAGCAGGAGATCGAAGAGCGGGGAAGAGTCGAGGAATCTCTTCAGGAGCGTAACGAAGAATTGACCTCGATGGAAGAGGAGTTGCGAACCCAGGTTGATGAATATGTCCAGACGCATGATCAACTGCTGGCAACCGAAGAGATGCTGAGGGTGAATCTGGAAGTGGTAGAGTCAAGTTCTCAAAAATTCAAAGCGGTTTTTGACCATTCGCCGATCACTGTAGCACTTACGACACTTCCTGACGGATTGTTTTCTGAAGTTAATCAGGCTTTTATTGATATGTTCGGTTATTCACGTGAGGAGGCGGTTGGGAAAACCACCCTGGAACTTGGTGTCTGGCTGCGTGAAGATGATCGCAACCGCTACCTCGAGCTTTTGAAAAAGAACAAGTTCGTCAATAATTTTGAAGTTGAAATGCGCCGTAAGAATGGTGAAGAATTCACGGTCTTTTTTTCAGGTACTTTGCTGGAAATAGCCGGCCAGGCATTTGCCCTTAGTGCCGTTATGGACATTTCGGAGCAGAAACGGCTGCAGAGCCAGCTTAATCAGACACAGAAGATGGATGTTATCGGCCAGTTAGCAGGCGGCATCGCACACGATTTCAACAACATGCTGGCCGGAATAATGGCATCAGCCGAGTTGCTGAAGCTGCGGATGGACGGTAATGACAAAAACTTGAAGATGGTCAACACCATCCTTCAGGCCGCCACCAGGTCCGCTGACCTGACCAGAGAGATGCTGTCATTTTCCCGCAAGAACAATCAGATTTCAAGCCCGGTTTCTGTCAATGAAACCATTGCCGCCGTGGTGAACCTACTGGAGCATACCATCGACAAGCGGGTGCAGTTAAAAGCTATACTTGGGGTGAATGATCCGGTTGTGATGGGTGACCAGTCACTTCTTCAGAACGCTCTGCTCAATCTTGGGGTCAATGCACGTGACGCCATGCCTGAGGGCGGCACTATGACTTATGCTACAGCCGAGAAACAGCTGGATGAAATCGCATGCAGAGCTGCTAACTTATCTCTGGAGGCCGGAAGATACCTGGAAATTACAGTGTCTGATACAGGTATCGGTATGACTAATTCTGTCATAGAGCATATCTTTGAACCTTTTTTTACCACTAAGGAAACCGGTAAGGGCACCGGTCTTGGATTGGCTGCTGTGTACGGCACGATCAAAAGCCATGGCGGGGACATTTCCGTACTGAGTAAACCGGGCCTCGGTTCTGTATTCAGGATTTACCTGCCACTGGTCAGTGCTGAAAACGGTAACAAAGAACAGCATGACGATTATGTCACCGGCAACGGCGGCATATTGATTGTTGATGACGAAGAAATGCTTCGGGAGGTCGGTAGCGATCTGCTGCAGGATCTCGGGTACACGGTTTATCTGGCTGAAGACGGCGAACAGGCACTGGCGATATTTGCAGCTAACAGAAGCGCAATTTCACTGGTTATTCTGGATGTGATAATGCCGAAAATGGGTGGTAAGGATGCTTTTCTGCATCTGCGTGAACAGGCTCCGGATCTGAAAGTATTGTTCTGTTCAGGATTCAGTCCTGAAGGAACCGGAGCAGAACTGCTTCAGCTGGGAGCGGTGGGATTTATCCAGAAACCCTACACCAGGAGTGAATTAAGCCGGGCAGTGGCAGAAGCTCTCAGGTCGTGAACAGTATAGCGTCCAAATTCAGCGAAGCAGCCAACCATCCTGGTGGTCGAAGATGAAGAGTACGGCAGAGAGTGGTGAGTAAGGAGGAGGTGGCAAGGGTCTTGACCTGAAGTCATGGTTGCAGCAACAGGAGCGAATTCAGCAACTGCCCCAATTCAGTTATTTTGTAGGGCTTTGCCACTGCACCTTTAAAACCGTATTTGCTATAGTCTGACATGATTGGATCATTTGAGTAGCCACTCGATACGATCATGCAGGCCTGCGGATCGAAAGCCAGAATCTGCTGCGCAGTTTCTTTCCCTCCCAGACCGCCCGGAATAGTCAGATCCATTATGATGGCTGAAAAAGGAGTTACTGATTTCAATGCTGATTTGTATGCATCAATAGCTTCTGAACCGTTTTCGCAGGTTGTTACACTGTAACCGAGATACTCCAGCATGTCAGTTGTCATATCCCGGATCATCTGCTCATCATCCATGACAAGTATTGAACCTCCGCCATGAACTCCGGAAGCCTGACTGGCCGCGCCGGTTTGGTGCATCGAGTATGGAACGCCCCGTGAAGGAAGGTGGACTGTGAAGGTTGATCCTTTCCCGATAGCAGAAATAACCTCAATACGGCCGCCGTGCCGGTTGACGATAGAATTGGCCGAAGCCAGCCCCAGTCCGTTCCCGGCTGATTTAGTTGTGAAGTACGGATCAAATATTCTCTTTAAATCCTCCGCTGAAATTCCGCACCCCTGATCTGCAAATGATATGCTTACATATTCCCCGGGCGCCAGAGACAGCGGGTTTTGAGCTTCCAAAGTTTCATTCCGGGCTGAAATTACCAGTGTACCACCACCCGGCATCGCCTGAGTGGCGTTTATGATAATGTTATGAAATACCTGGCTGATCTGACCTTCATCAGCCTCAATGGCGTGAATTAATTCGTCAATGGTAACGGCAGCCTTGACGTTTGAACCACGCAGAACAAGCGAAACGGCATCGTTGATAATCTGCCCGGGCGCTACCACTTTCTTGACCGGTTCACCACCGCGGGCAAAAGTCAGGAGCTGATGAGCGAGTTCGGTTGCCCTTACAGAAGCCTTTTCAGCTTCGAGCAGAGCTTTATGCGATTTGTGATCATGATCAATAAACATCTGGGCGAATGATATATTCCCCATTATCCCGGTCAGTATGTTGTTAAAGTCGTGGGCGATGCCGCCTGCCAGAACCCCCAATGATTCCAGTTTTGCTATTTTTAGCTGCTCTTTTTCGAGTTTCCGACGCTCGGTGATGTCGATTCCCATGCCGATCAGGCAATCCAACCCCTCAATCAGTATCTTCCGCCCGGTAAAGTGATAGGGGATATGCTTTCCGCTTTTGGAGACAAGTTCCGCTTCAGCATCAGACTCACCGTTACGAAACACCTCCTGAATCCGTTCACTGATCAGATCACGGTCCAGGCCGCTAAAAAGATCAAGAGGGCTCATCTCTCCCAGTTCCTCAACAGAGTATCCGGTAACTTTTTCAAAATTCTGGTTCCAGTGCAAAAAATTAAATGATGGACTGATGATATAAAATACACCAGGCAGGCTGTTCAGCGCTGTTTCATGAAACTCTCTCGCCGCCTTAAGCTCCGCCTCGGCACGCTTACGTTCGGTTATCTCCAGAAACGCAGCCACAAAATGATCAGGCTTGTACTGGTAGCCAACACAGTCATACCAGCGATCATTGGATTGCAGATACTGTTCGAACCGGACCGTATCTCCCAATCTGGCCACGGCACCAAAGGTCTCGATCCAGTCGAATGGATCGTTTTCAATGCCTGGAAAGGCCTGAATCACAGTTTTGCCCCTGGGGTCAACCCCGGTTAATTCAATATATCTGCTGTTGGCGTCCAGAAACAGGTAATCCACAGGTTTGCCGGCGTTGTCATAGATCATGCTGTGATAGGCCACACCGATCGGGCCGTTTTCAAACAGTGCCTTAAACTTCCACTCAGCTTCCCGCAGATTTATCTCTGATTCGCATTGCCTTTTCGTGTGCAATCCCTGCTCGGCCAGCATTTGAGTCAGGCCGTGGATGAACGTCAGATTCTTGTGAAGGGTTTCCTCTGAAAAGAGCGGAACCATTCGCATGGCCGTCAGATATTCGTTTTGATCAAAACCAAACCGGCCGGCCTGACTTTTGAAATATGCCTCAGACGGTTGTTCCAGGAAAAACTGTCCGACAAAGACGTTTCCGAGATGCTTTCCTTCTATGATTATCGGTGTGGCGGCATCTACAAGTCCCATCGGACAACGGTAGACGATGTGTGTGGCCTGTTTGTCAAGATCGGCCCTGATGCTGCGATCACTTTCAATGCACATCTTCTCGGTAGCAGGGTTTACACGGTGAAATTTCGTACAGATATCCTGCCAGGCAGTCGCGGTCAGAATATTGCCTTCCGTATCAAGTATGGCGGATGGCATGGTGCTGATCTGTTCCAGTGAATCCAGCAATTCCCTTAATCTGGGGATATCAAGAAGTTCTTTGAGCGTGTAGTTCATCTATTTCCTCAAGTAAGGAGGTCAAGTTATGGTAATTATATGATAATCAGCGCCATATTTTTTTCGATTCTATACACCATATCCATTGATTACAAGTTGATATTTTTTTATCCGCCTCATTTCATGTTTAATTAAAAAACCTGATATGCTATTATGAGAACAAAGTTTTAGAATCGTCAGGATGCAGTGGGGAATGGCCTTGCCGACAGAATATTACCACCATATCAGGCGAAAGTTTGTTTTTTCAGTCACTGTTGTTCTTATGCTCCTGGCCGGGGTGTTCTACTGGCAGAGTTTGCGGGAATACCGTCTGGTGATAGCCGGTGCTGAAACACGTTCCGCCAGCTACGTAAGCGCACTCAAGGAGCATGCCGAAAGGGTTTTTGCCGAGGCTGACAGCACTCTCAGGGTCCTGTTGGAAGAGATCGAAGTGAATGGCGGCGTTTCTTACGCACACACTCCTCAATTCTACAAGCTGCTGAGTGAACGAGCCAAAACAGGACCTGAATTCAGCTCAATCTACGTCGTTGATACGCGTGCTGATATAATAGCCCATTCGCTTGAATATAAAATGAAACCGGTCAATCTGGCTGACCGGGATTATTTTATGCATCACCGTGACAATCCCGCCTCAACCCTCTTTATTTCTAAACCATTTAAGAGCAAGGTCAGCAATACTTGGCGCTTTTCGCTTTCCCGTCCACTGAGAGATGCCAAAGGACGTTTTGCCGGCCTTATTTCGGTGACATTCGAGTCCGGATACTTCGAGAAGTTCTACAAAAACATTGATGTAGGGCGCAATGGCCGCATCATACTGACGACCACTGACGGTGACATTCTGGTTCATGAACCATATTCGGAAAAGACGCTTTCCGCCAATTTCAAGAATGCGCTGATTTTCACAAAATATCTGCCGGTCTCACAGCTCGGAACCTATAAAGTAGAAAAATCTGTAATATCTGAAACGCCCAGAATCGTATCATATAACAAGCTAGCAAACTTCCCTGTAATCTCGATAGTCTCCTTTGATATGTCCGAAATTT
>CAZUGI010000006.1:0-51946 GCA_964619855.1 uncultured Geobacter sp.
GGGTGATCGGCAAGGCGGCCCCGCTATTGACCATGAGCTACAAGACCCTGCAGTACCGCTTGGAAAAGTTTGAAATTGAGAGGCCGGACAAGC
The DNA here is from genome assembly GCA_964619855.1 of uncultured Geobacter sp. GTDB lineage: Bacteria > Desulfobacterota > Desulfuromonadia > Geobacterales > Pseudopelobacteraceae > JACRCG01. Next base: position 94 of record CAZUGI010000006.1, read on the forward strand.
GTTTTAAATAGTTTGTTTAATCCAACTCATAGCATAAACACAGAGGCACAGAGTTCACAGAGGTTTTAAATGATCTAGGTCATTAAGCTCTTTTCTGGCGAGCTTCAGGTTTGGCTTGAAGCAGAAATGTATTGTTTTCGATTATTGCTTTCTCGGTGTTCTCAGTGTCTCTGTGTTTCAATTGTCGGTTTTGTTTTTAAAGGGAGTTCATGGCAATGGCAAAAACAGCATTGATCTGCGGAATATCGGGCCAGGATGGCGCTTACCTCTCCCGTCTTCTGCTTGAAAAAGGGTATGAGGTTCATGGCACCGCCCGCGATGCCCAGATCACAACATTTCCGAATCTTCTGAAGCTGGGGGTCAGGGATCGCATCACCCGTCACTCCATGGCGCTCAACGACTTCCGCAGCGTGCTCCAGATTCTGGCAAAAGTTCAGCCCGATGAAATCTACAATCTGGCCGGGCAGAGTTCGGTCGGCCTCTCTTTCGAGCAGCCGGTCGAGACGCTCGAGAGCGTCAGCGTCGGCACACTCAACCTGCTGGAGGCGATCCGCTTTCTGGCCCGTCCGGTCAAGCTCTACAACGCCGGTTCCAGCGAATGCTTCGGCAACGCCGAAGGTCTGGCCGCCGACGAAACAACCCCCTTTCATCCCCGCAGCCCCTATGCCGTGGCCAAGGCGACCGCCTTCTGGGAGGTGGCCAACTACCGTGAAGCCTACAGCCTGTTCGCCTGCACCGGCATCCTTTTCAATCACGAATCCCCGCTCCGGCCGGAGCGCTTTGTCACCCAGAAGATCATCAGCGCCGCCCGGCGCATTTCCCAAGGGAAGAAAGAGCAGCTGCACCTGGGGAACATCTCCATCGCCCGTGACTGGGGCTGGGCGCCGGAATACGTCGAAGCCATGTGGCTGATGCTGCAGCAGCCGCAGCCGGATGATTATGTCATCGCCACCGGCGAAACCAACACGCTGGAGGATTTTGTCCGTGAAGCATTTGCGGCGTTCGGGCTGGACTGGCATGAGCACGTCATCAGCGACTCGTCTCTGCTGCGCCCCTCGGAAATCATGATCAGCCGGGGGAATCCCGAAAAGGCCAGTAAGGTTCTGGGATGGAAGGCACACCATTCAATGAGTGAGGTTGTACGGATGATGGCGACAAATGTAAAATAGAAGGAGACGTTGAGCGCCTGAGATCATTTGCCTGAACAGGCCTGTAATGCAACAAATAAAGGCCTCACGGCGCATATTTTGATATTATTTTAGACCAAGGTGGAAAATATTTGCCAATTTATTGGAGCATGGTATAAAATAATAGCATGAATAAAGAGCGTTATCTGACAAGACAGATTGGCGATGACCTAGCCGATAAAATGGTATTTCTGGGCGGCCCGCGACAGGTCGGCAAGACGACTCTGGCTCGGCATATCGGTGCTGTCAGTTACGATAACGTTGAATATCTCAACTGGGACAATCGGGATCACCGCAGAAACATTATGGATGGCAGGTTCAGCGCTGCCGCCGGACTGCACATCTTTGATGAACTCCACAAATACAAACAGTGGAAAAATCATATCAAGGGGATTTTTGATACCCGGCCGGATAAATTTCATATTCTGGTAACCGGCAGCGCCAGGCTGGATGTGTATCGTCGTGGTGGTGATTCGCTTATGGGGCGATATCATTCGTATCGCCTGCACCCCTTTTCTGTCGCCGAAACAATTGAAACAACCAACCGGATTGAGCCCGGCCAGCAGCTGCATTTTGGTGCTTTGCCGGCGGCACGGTCGGCATTTGAACAGCTGCTGGCTTTTGGCGGATTTCCGGAGCCATTTTTAAAAAACGATACCCGCACCCTGCGCAGGTGGCATAATCAGCGTGTTGAAAGACTCGTCCGCGAGGATATCCGAGATACGGAAAATATTCGCGATCTGTCGGCCCTGCAAATACTGATGGAATTACTTCCTGCCAGGGTGGGCTCGCTTCTTTCCCTTAACGCATTGCGTGAAGACCTCTCGGTGGCGCACAAGACTGTTACGCAGTGGATGGAGATTCTGGAACGATTCTACTATCACTTCAGAATATACCCGTTTGCCTCAACCAAAATCAGGGCGCTTCGCAAGGAGCCAAAACTGTACCTGTGGGATTGGTCAGAGGTTCCTGACAGTGCCGCCCGGTTGGAAAATATTGTAGCCTCTCATCTGCTCAAGCTGTGTCATTTTTTGTATGACGCTCACGGATACAAGGTTGATCTGCACTTTCTGCGCGATGTGGACGGCAGAGAGGTGGATTTTCTGGTTTCTCTGGACGGAGCCCCCTGGATGGCGATAGAGGTTAAGGAGTCGGATAGTTCAGTGTCGAAAAATCTGCATTATTTCAGGTCGCGGCTTTCAATTCCTTACTGTTATCAGGTGGTCGGTGAAAAAGGCATAGATATAATGACCGACGGCATAAGGGTTACAAGCGCTGAAAACCTGCTGGGCGCACTGATGTAGAGTGTGAAGGTTTTCGAGGAGCAGGGTTTGGATTCATATAGGCTTAATCAAGGATGACGCTAATTTCTCTCGAAACGTTTACCCGGGCATTAATTGAAATGGCGGAGTCAAAGAATCTGATGTCATTTTTACATTTTTTTAAAGTCATTATGACTACAATGTTGGTGATATGATGACATACTTGCCAAGAGACATATCAAATCAGATAGTTAGTGCCATTAGCATGATACGGTAAGACCGTAGGATAGGCATGATGCCGAATTTCTCAGACAGCCTATTAAAAAGCGTTTGGCATCAAAGGAATAACTTATATGGGAGTGACTAAGTTTAGCACATTTGAAGAGGCTGAACAGGCGTTATGGAACTTCCAGCCAGCGAGCGACTATTTCGAAAAGATCCGCAATCTTTTTGAAATGAAGGAACGCCTTTCTCCGACATCTCCAGAACCAGAGATTATAAAATATCGAAGCATCAGAGAGCGACGAACCTGTTTAAAACCAAGCTCCAGAACGCCCATGAAGGGATTCTAGCATGTGTGGCATCTGCGGTTTTACTGGACAAAACGATGAGACAGTTCTCCGTGGTATGGCCGGGGCTATCGTTCATCGTGGACCGGATGATGATGGTTTTTACAGCGACCGCTTTGTCAACCTCGGCATGCGGCGGCTCAGTATCATCGACGTTGAGTCGGGCAAACAGCCGATCCACAATGAAGACAAATCCATCTGCACGGTCTTTAACGGTGAGATATACAACTATCCCGAACTAAGAGACGAACTGGAACAGGAAGGTCACCGTTTTTATACGGACCATTCCGATACCGAGGTCATCGTACACCTCTACGAAAACCTTGGGCTCGGCTTCCCCAACCGACTCAACGGAATGTTCGCCATTGCACTGTGGGACAGCAGTAAGGAAAGACTTGTCCTGGTCAGGGACCGCATGGGGGTCAAGCCGCTTTTTTATACCATTATCGAGGGGAAGTTGGTCTTTGGCTCTGAAATCAAGTCCATTCTGGAGTATCCCGCCTATTCACGCGAGATGGACTATGAAGCGATCTATCATTATTTCACCTTCAAGAATATTCCTGCACCACTGACAGCCTTCAAAGGGATCAAGGCCCTTTTACCGGGCCAGATGCTGATCTGGGAGCGGGGCGAGGCCACCCTGAAGAACTGGTGGACCGTCAGGTTTGCCGAACAGGAAGGGCGGGATGAGCAGGAGGTGCAGGGGCGCATCGTCGAGTTGTTGGACGACGCGACCCGAATCAGAATGCGCAGTGATGTCCCGTTTGGCGCCTATCTGAGCGGAGGGGTTGATTCCAGTACAGTGGTGGCCCTGATGAGCAGGTATTCGGACCAACCGGTCAAGACCTTCTGTCTGGGGTATGAGGATGAACTGGACAACAAGGCGGCCGATCTCTACCACGCCCGCCGTGTGTCCGAACAGTATGGTACTGACCATCATGAATATATCATGGCCAGCAGCGAATTGCTGGAGGATATTTCAAAGGTCATCAGATCGTTCGATCAGCCGTTTTCGGGCACCATATCGACCTATTTTCTCTCGAAGTTGATTTCCAAGCACGTCAAGGTGGCCCTCTCCGGTGACGGAGCGGATGAGCTTTTCGGAAGCTATCTTACCCACCGTACAGCGCAGCCGATCTGGCACTATGCGCGCCTTGTCGACAGGATTCGCTCAGGAGGACTCACCGGTGAGGAACAGAAGCTGTTTGCTCCATGTGATCTGAAATACCTGGAAGTTTTGTACGAGAAGTCTCATGGAGATGAGGTGAAGTGGCGTAGCGCATTGTACCTGTTCAGCGATGCCGAGAAGCAATCCCTCCTTTCGGACAGTTTCAAGGCCCAGTGTACATCATGCAGTTCGGCTACGGTTATTGCCGGCTATTTCAACAATCTCACGGCACATAACCCGCTTAACCGCATTCTTGAAATGGAGTGGAAGACCCAACTGCCGGATCAAGTGCTGGCTTTTGTAGATTTTCTCTCCATGGCCCATTCCGTAGAGGTGCGCTCCCCGTTCCTTGATTATCGTCTGGTGGAATATGCGACCACCATTCCTGGAGAACTCAAGATCAGACAGGGGGCTGTCAAGGATGTACTGAAACAGGCGGTTAAGTCACTGCTCCCACCAGGCATAATAGACCGCCCCAAGGAAGGTTTTGTACTGCCTATTTTTGACTGGATGCAGGAAAAGTATCGTGGCTACTGTGCAGAGGTGCTATCGCCGCAGTGTTTGAATGCCCATGGTTGTTTGAATATCCCAATGGTGCAGGATTTGTTGACCCATCACTCGGCTGGAGATAAATCCCTGAATGGCAGAATTTGGAACCTGATGATGTTCCAGTTATGGTGGGAAGAATATTTTGGATAAACCAGGACACATTTGAGTGCATAGCACGAAAGAAGAGGGCAAAAAATGAAGGATGAAATTTTACAGTCTCAGCTTGAACAGGGCAGGCTGGAGGATTCCGGTGAGTTTCCGAAGGTCGTACTGATTGATACGGTAAGTTTTTGTAATTTGGCATGCTCCATGTGCGTTCATCCGGAGATGACCAGAAAAAAAGGTGTCATGCCGTGGGAACTGTTTACCAAGATCATTGATGAAATAGCCGCAGAGGACAAAAATGTTCGCATCTGGATGGTCTTTTTTGGTGAACCCCTTATCCTGAAAAACAGAAAACCATCAATCTTTGACATGATACGTTACGCAAAGGATAAGGGGCTGACGGACATTGTCACCAATACTAATGCCAACCTGATGGATGAGGATGCATCCCGAAAACTTACTGAAGCGGGGTTGGATGCAATCTACATTGGAATTGATGCATTCTCGCCGGAATCATATTCAAAAATCAGAGTAAAAGGCGATTACAATAAAACGGTAAAAAACATTCAGTATCTGCTCAGGCTGAAAGAAGAGCTGAAGTCGGACAAACCTGATGTCTTTGTACAGTTCGTTGAGATGGACATTAACACCGGCGAGAAAGAAGCTTTCATATCTTTCTGGAGCGATCAGGGTGCCAAGGTCAAGATTCGTCCCAAAGTCAGTTGGGCAGGTCTTATTGATGCTCCAAATCTGGTGTTGGGAGATGAAGATCGTTGGCCCTGTTATTGGGCTATGCAGACTATGTCAATAACCGATACCGGAAAAGTTGTTACCTGCGCTGTCGATCTTGATGCCCGTTTTGTTGCAGGCGATGTTACTGTCAACAGCCTGAAAGATGTCTGGAATGGTAAACTAAAGGAGTTAAGAAATCTGCACCTTGATAAGCGTTTTGTTGAGTTGCCCCCTGTTTGCCGAAATTGCAAGGATTGGCAGTCGGCACGAGCGGATTATTATACCACTGCGGAAACAACGTAAGTAATGGAAAAAGTTCTGAATTTAAAGGAGCACCTTGATTTGCTTCCCCAGTACGTTGAGCTCAGAAACGTTTATTGTGACTTGCTCCTTACACACCCTGTTGAAATTTCTGAATCAGTTCAATGGATTAAAAATACTACTGCCGTTATAAAAGTGATAGAAGAAGAAAATTGTGTTTTAGGGGTTCTGCTGCTCTATATTGACCGTAGTGGGGAAGTTGCTTTTTTTGCGCGGGAACATAATAAAGGCATAGGCACGAAACTTCTAAAAATAGCGGATGATGAGGCCAGACAATTAGGGCTTCCGTCTATATGGGCTTGGGTACGGGAAGATAATTTTATAGCAGCAAAGGCATTTGAAAAGTGTGGATACGCAGCTTCCGGACATGAGGAAAGAGATTACAAGGACGAGCATATCATGGGAATGAAATACACAAAACAAATTTCGGAGAAAAATAATTAATGGGCAACAAAGACCTGATTGAACACAAAGAAGTACAATACGGTATCAGGGCAGAAGCACTTGAATTTCCGATGATGTGCGTGATTTCCTTCATTTACTCCTGCAACGCACTTTGTCCTAACTGCCCCTACACAAACTCGGACATTCGCTCCAGTTATAAAGACAGGCCATTAATGAGTGCCGAAACTTTTAAACTCATTGCCGACCAATGCGGTGAATACGGAGCCTGGGTTCGAGTATCAGGTGGCGGTGAACCGATGCTGCATCCCCATGCAGTGGAGTTGATGGAGTATGCAAAGCAGAAAGGTGCCAGAGTCGGATTAATTACAAACGGCTCCCGCTTTACGGAGGAAAGCAGCATAAGACTTTTGACCGCCGGTGTGGATATGATTGAATTCAGTGTTGATGCCGCAGATCCGGAAACCTATCACCGGGTGCGTGCCGGACTTCAATGGGAAATATTACGTGAAAACATACAACGCATGGTCGCATTGCGTAACGAACTCGGAAGTACTACCAAGATTATCGCGAGCGGAGTCAATCAGGAAGGTGTCGACATAGATGCGGTGGCTGCCTTCTGGGAACCGCTGGTGGATAATTTCCAGAAACGCAAGTACCTTACCTGGGGTATCAATGACCCTGGCAAATCTGCTGATCCAACCCCCTATCTGCCACCTGAAGAACAAGTCCCGTGTCCATTTATCTTTGAACGCCTCAACATTGATTCACGAGGCAAGATAATGGTCTGCGGGTTTGATATAGCGGCAAAGACTGATATGGGTAATATCCACGAAAAGAGCATCAAAGAAATCTGGCATGATGAAGGTTTCGAGTACTATCGCCGCAAACATCTTGATAAAACCGGCGAAGACATTGAAATCTGCAAAAACTGCCCGGACTGGAAATATCGTTCCTGGAAACACAACTATTGGAAGATAGTGGATGTGGCGGAACATACCCGTCAGGAGCGTTTTGAGAAGCTTGACCTGATGGATTCGGAAGGGTGCATAGCCGACGATGGATCAAAGGACGCCTAGATGGTGATCGGTATTTTGCAGCCCGGTTATCTGCCCTGGCTTGGTTTTTTTGAACAGCTTTATCGCAGTGATGTTTTCGTTATCTACGATGATGTTCAGTATGATAAACAGGGCTGGCGTAATCGCAACCGGATAAAGACGGCTAACGGGATTCAGTGGCTGACGGTGCCGGTACGACTCGATTTTAACGATCATCCCCTTGTTAACGAAGTAGTGATTGACAAAACCGCAAACTGGCGGAAGAAGCATGCCGCCTCACTACGCCAAAATTACGGTAAAGCGCCTTATTTTTTGCGGTATTGGCCACTTTTTGAAGAAGCATTCGACAGGCATTGGGAGTTGTTGGTCGATCTGGATATATACTTTATTGAGCGACTATCAGAGTGTCTGCGATTATGTAACCGTCAGTTTGTCCGTTCTTCAGGCCTGAAGATTGAGGGTGACCGGATTGGGCGACTATTGTCTATTTGCAGACATTTTAACGCTGATGTCTTTTACGAGGGGGCCGCCGGGCGCAATTACATCGATGAACAGCAGTTCTTAGAGCAAGGGATTACGGTAAAATACCAAGATTATCAGCATCCGGTTTATCAACAGTTATACGGTGAATTTATTCCTTATCTGTCGGTTGTGGACCTATTGTTCAACCACGGAGAGGAGAGTGTTGATATCCTGCTTCAAAATTCAAACTCAGGGGGAGTATCAAGCTAATGGCAAAAACTATTTTAATAACTGGCGGCGCGGGGTTTATTGGCAGTAACTTTGTAAGACATATTTATAATAAATACCCTGAGTACAATATCATTGTGCTTGATGCTCTTACCTATGCAGGGAATGTTGAAAATTTGCCGATTAATATCAGCGAGGTAAACGATGGCCGTTTAAAGTTCTGGTACGGTAATGTGACAAACGGTGAATTAGTGGATACGCTGATGGCGGAATCAAATATTGTGGTCCATTTTGCCGCAGAGACCCATGTGACTCGTTCTATCTACGACAACTTTCTCTTTTTCCAGACAGATGTGATTGGCACCCAGACTATTGCCAATGCCGTACTTAAATATAGGAAACAAATCGAGCGCTTTATCCATATTTCTACTTCTGAAGTTTATGGGACGGCTTTTGCCCCGTTAATGGACGAAACCCATCTTTTGATGCCGATGAGTCCATACGCTGCTGCGAAAACCGGTGCAGACCGGTTGGTGTATTCATATTGGTGTACTTATGAAATTCCGGCAACCATAATTCGCCCGTTTAACAATTACGGTCCGTACCAGCATCTTGAAAAGGCAGTTCCTCGTTTTATAACCAGCTGCATTCTTGATGAAGAAATCCGACTTCATGGCGATGGCAGTGCCGCTCGTGACTATGTGTATGTCTCTGACACCTGCAATGCGATAGACCTGATAATGCACGCCCCAGGAGAAAAAGTGAACGGAGAGGTTTTCAACGTTGCTTCTGCGGTTGACCGTTCAATGCAATCAGTTGCCGAGGATATTGTTCAAGCCATGGGAAAAGATGAATCACTGATAACCTACGTCGGGGAACGGCCTGGACAGGTGTTCCGTCATACTGGCGATATATCAAAAATCAAGCGCATTCTCGGATGGCAACCAGAAGTTGATTGGGAAGAGGGATTGCGCATTACCATTGATTGGTATAGTAACCAGCAGAAGTGGTGGGAAAAACAGCTCTGGATGCGTTCGGTGCCGATTATAACGAAATCCGGAAAAACAGAATTTCATTGAGTGAGAATCAAATGACACAGCAAAAGATAGAGTTTTACAAACACAACCTGTCAGAAGATGATATCGCTCAGGCTGTTGAGGTGATGCGTTCTGTATTCCTGACAACCGGTCCTAAGGTCGCTGTGTTTGAGGCAAAACTGGCTGACTATCTTCATGTACCTGCAGTGGTTGGGTTGTCGAGTTGCACTGGCGCACTTCATCTGGCGCTTCTGCGGTATGGAATCGGCCAGGGAGATGAAGTGATCACCACACCGATGACCTTCTGTGCTACTGCCAGTGCAATTATCCAGGCAGGCGCAACCCCGGTTTTTGTAGATGTATGTCCAAAGAGCGGACTATTGTTAGCGGAGTCTGTTGAGCGTGCAATAACCTCGCGCACCAAGGCCATCATCCCGGTACATTTGTACGGTAGGATGGTTGACATGCTCGCCTTTTCCGCTTTGGCCAACAAACATGGACTGATTCTTATTGAGGATGCCGCCCATGCAGTTGAAGCCGAACGGGATGGAATACGTCCGGGTCAACTCAGTCATGCCGCCTGCTTTTCATTTTACGCAACCAAAGGGATGACCTGTGGTGAAGGTGGGGCGGTGGCCTGTTCATTGTCTGAAGATGCGGCATGGTATCGTTCGGCCCGGCATCATGGTATTTCAAAAAATGCATCATCACGTTATACCGGTACCTATCAGCATTGGGATATGGAGATGATGGGGTGGAAATACAACATGGACGACATACAGGCCGCTCTGCTGATTAACCAGATTGACCGGATTGAGGGCTATCGTAAGCGTCGTCAGGAGCTTGAGTCGATTTATCGGGAATTGTTACTGAATATCGATGGTCTGGACTTTATTGAATTTCCACAGAAACCGGAACTGAGTGCCCATCATTTATTTACAATTCTTATACCCCGTCGCTATGAACGTGACCAGATTTTGCAGCGGCTCCAGGAACGGGGAATTGGCTGCGCGGTTAACTATAGTGCAGTTCACAACTTAAGTTATTTCAGGAATACCTATGGCTATCAGCCGAAAGATTTTCCCGTTGCCAACTCGATCGGCAATCGAACTGTGACCTTGCCGCTTTATCCGTCACTTGGCGAACAGCAGGTGGAAGTTGTATGTAATGTGGTACGCGAGGCCTTAGCGTCTTAGTTATCGACGGAACTTTTTCTTGGTAATCATAAATAAAGTCAATTCGCTACTCTGAAAAATGAAATACAGATCAACCCACTGTAATCAGTTCAACAGCAATTAATAGGTTACGTACATTGAAAATAGGATTTTTCGGCAACGCAAATAATTCTCCATTTGTAATTGCACGTGCAATGCGCAGGCTTGGACATGACGTGCTATTTATTGTGGATAGGAGCCCAATTCAAAAATGGGAAATTCTCAACCGCCCCGAGAATGCGTATAATGACATTCCAATCCCTTATCCTGAGTGGATAGTTGATGTAAGTCCTATAGATTTATGGTCATATCCAGGTCCTCCTGCAGGGCGTGAATATGTAATCAGCCTTCTTAAGCAGTGTGATATTGTTATCCTTAATGAGTTCGGCCTTTCTCTCGGCCCGGACATTGGACGACCAACCGTAGCTCTTTTGACAGGAACAGACCTTGAAGTTCTTGCAAATTTTTTCTACGCATTTCAGTCAACACCCAATGACACTGGTAATGAGCTCTCGCCACTACGTTTACACTATTTGAAGCTTGTAGAAGCACAACGTTCAGGAATTCGTGGTTCGACTGCTATTGTGTTTCCCGCCAAAGGGTTTATTCCACAGGGTGATATGTTGTTGGAAGAAATAGGGGTTCAGGATAGACAGCGAATTTATTTCCATGTGACCGATCTCGAAAAAATTAGTTATTGCCCTCCTCCCAATAATGCTCAGCTGCGGGTGCTCTGCATGGCACGACTTACGTGGAAAAAACCTGAAAATTCATTAATGGTCAGCGGGTTTGATTATAAAGGCACCGATATAATGATCAAGGGTATTGGCATGTTTTGGCGTGCCACTGGAATAAGGCTCGATATTCGTTTGATTCGCAAAGGTCAGCATATTGCAGAGACAATAGAGCTGATTGAGTCCGAGGGGCTAAGCAGTCAAGTAACATGGCTGGATGAGATGAGTCAATTGCAGGTAATGGAAGAGAACAGGCAGGCTGATATTGTTTTCGAACAACTGGGGAACAGCGTTTTTGGATTTGGGTGTGTCGATGCCATGGCTATTGGTAGACCAGTGATCGCAAATGGCAGACCGGAAATAGTGACTCGTGAACTTGGCTGCCCGATGCCAATTTGCCAAGCGACCACAGCTCTGGAAGTTTTTGATCATCTGAATGAATTAAAAGCAAACCCTGTTTTGAGAGAGCGTATTGGCAAAGAATCGCGCCGTTTTGTGGAAAAGTATTTCAGCCCGGAGGGCGGAGCCCTAAAAATCCTGGAGCGTGTCTTTGATTCTCTTGAAAATGTATTCGAAGAGGCGACTGCCCAGCAATGGCGCAGATTTCATAATGATTACATTCAAAATAAACGGTTATTCGAACGAATACAGCAAATCACTCTTCTTAAGCAAACACGTATGCATGAAGTTGGGACTTCATTGCCACTGTTTCAAAGCCCAAGAAGGTAGTCAATAATGTGTGGAATCTGTGGAATAGTCGGCCCGGGCCGAAAAGATGGCATATTCAGAATGAATTCCGCGATGCGCCATCGCGGTCCCGACGATAACGGTATAATCATGGAACCAGAGGCTGCGCTCGGTATGACGCGTCTCGCCATCCTTGATCTTTCCCCTGCCGGACATCAACCGATGTGGAACAATGAAAAGACAATCTGCATCGTCTATAATGGCGAAGTCTATAATTTTCAAGAGTTGCGGGAGGAGTTGGAACAGAAGGGGCATGTTTTTCATTCCCGTTCAGACACCGAAGTGGTCCTGCGACTTTACGAGCAGTTTGGCGATGATTTTATTCTGCGCTTGCGGGGCATGTTTGCTTTTGCGATCTACGACCATCGCCGCGGGGCAGGCAAAGAAAGGTTGCTGCTTGCACGTGATCCATTCGGAATTAAGCCGCTTTATTACCATGTAGATGGCAAACGGCTTGTGTTTGCATCGGAGATGAAGTCGCTCTTGGCATCTGGACTTGTTCCGCGCGTCTTTAATCGATCAATTCTACCCATTCTTTTGGTCAAAGGCTCCATCCCCCAACCGGAAACGGCAATAGAAGGTGTTCAACAACTACTCCCTGCACATCGTATGATTTATCAGGATGGCGACTGCAGGATTGAACGTTACTGGGATTTTTCACTGATGCGTTATCAGCAACTTGCCTCGCTTCCTTATCAAGAACAGGTCGAGTTCGTTCGCAAAGTGCTGGAAGAAAATGTTGCCATGCAGATGATTAGTGATGTCCCTGTTGGCGCATTCCTGAGTGGTGGGGTCGATTCATCGCTACTGGTGGCGTTGATGGCGCGCCAAACGTCGCATAGAGTCAAGACGTTTTCAGTCGGCTTCGGTCCTGAAGGCTCAGAGATGGATGAAACAGATGACGCTGCGCGGGTGGCCAGGTATGTCGGAACAGATCACACCCGTGTGGAGGTTAATGGTTCGTTGGTCAGAGAGCGGTTTAATCATTTTGTCTCTGCCCTCGATCAGCCATCGGTGGATGGTCTGAATTCTTATCTGGTATCATGGGTTGCCAGCCAGCATGTCAAGGTGGCCATTTCAGGTACTGGAGGGGATGAACTATTTGCCGGCTACCCCTGGTTTGCCAACATGGTGTCATCAACAAAGCAGGGCCTGAATGATTTTGCCCTGACCTATGCCAACCAATATACAATATACGGCGCGGAACAGGCTCTGCGGACAGTTCATCCGGATGTAGTTGCTCAATTTCAGGCCGACCGTTTTCTCAATCAGTTTGCCTACCGGCAAGATCAGATGCCAGATGCAGAAGCGTTTGAGCGGGTATCGGTGCTTTGCCTCCGGGGCTATACTCAAAACCAGTTATTACGGGATATTGATGCCGTCTCAATGTCGCATTCACTGGAAGTACGCGTACCGTTTCTTGATACAGTGCTGACCGACGTTGCCCTTGCTCTCCCTATCGACTCCAAGATAAATCCCCAATCATTCGGGCTTGATCCCTACGCCGCAACGTATCGTGATCTGGGTGTGAAAAAAATTCTGATCGATATTGGCCGGGGTATTCTACCTCCTGATATGGATGTACAGCCCAAACGAGGGTTCGGAATGCCATTCGAATATTGGATGAAAAACAACCTGCGCGATATTCTGGATGACACCCTCTCTCCGGCATCGGTGGATAAACGTGGTTTATTTGGCGTAGAGGCTGTTCAGACCGTTAAACAGTCATTTGATTCCGGTTCCATCGGTTGGCCGCATCCCTGGCTTTTGATGGTTACGGAATTGTGGTGTCGCAACACTCTTGATAACTGAAAGGCAGTCCCATGCAGGATAGCGATCAGAATAATCTCAGTACGATAACCATGCACTGTCCGCATCATGCTACACCACTGACGATTGAATCGTCAGCAGCCGGACAACTGTTCAGCTGTCAATCCGGGTGCCATTTCCCTGTTGTTTCCGGCATACCCCGCTTTGTGCCTTCAGACTGTTATGCCTCATCGTTTGGCCTGCAATGGAACACCTTCCGTAAAACTCAGCTAGACTCATATACCGGAACAAGCATTTCCCGCGACCGTCTTACCCGTATGCTGGGTGGTGATCTTTCAATACTTCAAGGGAAAACGGTGCTGGAGGCGGGGTGTGGAGCCGGAAGATTCACAGAAATTTTACTGTCCTACGGGGCCAATGTTTTTGCCATTGATCTCTCTTCTGCAGTGGAAGCCAACTATGACAACTGCCGGGGCTTTACTCAAGGAGCCAATTATTTCGTATGTCAGGCGGATATTCGTAACCTGCCGCTGGCACCCGGCCAGTTTGATATTGTTCTTTGCATCGGGGTCATCCAGCATACACCCAATCCGGAAGAGACCATAGCTGCCCTATGCACCCAAGTGAAGCCCGGCGGGATGCTTGCCATCGATCATTATACCCATGGGTACGGAATTACTCCATCACGCCAGCTGCTTCGCACACAACTCCTGCAGATGCCGGCCGATTTCGCGCTTTCTTTTTGCAGTATGCTGACTGATGTTTTATGGCCAGTGCACGATCTGCTCTGGAAATCACAAAACTCAATTGAAGGAGCCTCCGCCAGACAGGCTTTTCTGGAACATTCCCCGCTGGTTGACTATCATGATGCCTATCCGCAGCTTTCGGCAGAAATACTGAGAAACTGGGCTCTGCTAGACACGCACGATACCGTGACTGATGTCTATAAACATCTCCGGAGTGCCGAAGAAATCTCTGCCAGTCTGCATAATTGTGGAATGACTGATATTGAAACAAGTTACGCCGGAAACGGGGTGGAAGCCAGGGCAATAAAAAAATGTACTGAAGAACTCAATAACACTGGTGTGGATGGGCTGTTGAAGGTTGTGGATAAATTCCTTGCCAGTTGTAATTTGAATAAATATTGGAGCGATTTCAAAAAGACACCTGAGATTCCAAAAAATACAGGCAGGACAAGGGTACTGTTCCTTGCCTGGGGATACTCCATTCATGCAAAAAGAAGGCTCCAGCTTTTCATCGATGACCCTGCGTTTGAAGTAATAGTCGTTTCACCGCATGACTATGCTTTTGCAAATGCTGAGAACGTTCTGTTGACAGGCAAACTGCAGCCGACTTTTGATGTCCCCTCCATGCAGCCTGAGATTGGGATGGCGCATGATCTGTTCCACGAACTTAACATGGGGGAACTACCCGACATCCTCTATGATATATGTGTGGCGATCCACGACCTGCGGATTCTGAAAGACACTATCAACAAATTCCAACCGGAGGTTATTTTTTTACAGACCCTGCTGTATCCATGTTACCTGTCCTATTTCATTCCAAAGTCTATACCCATAATTGTGACATTCTGGAACGGTGATGTAATCTGGTGGGCAAAGTGGAATGGACTTGATAGATTGTACAAAAAGCTGCTCGTTACCTACGGATCACGTCTTGCTAATGCAATTACGGTCAATTCCAAAATGGCATACAATGCCTGCCTTGATTACGGAGTGAAAGCGGAACGAATCAATCTGATCCGTTATCCGGCGGTTGATCGTGAACGTTTTTATCCGATGGACAAGCTGGCAGCACGGAAGAGCACGGGCCTTGCTGGAGATAGAATTGTATTGTGTCCACGAGGTTTGGGCGGTTACCTTAACAGTGATATCATTATTGAAGCTGCCGCCATTGTCTGCCGTAAATACCCGGATACCCGCTTCGTGTTCATTTCGGCAGTAGGACAAGATAAATGGGAACAACATCTCCAGCGCGGGAGAGAGTTAGGAATCGAAAGTAATTTACAACATGATGGCCAGATTTCATGGGAAACCATGCCCGCATATTATTCTTCAGCTGATGTTATGGTTTCAATATCTTCAAACGATTCACTGCCCAACTGCATGCTCGAAGCTATGGCGTGTGGCGTGCCGCTTATCATGGGGGATATCCCGCAAATACAGGAATGGGTTGATAATGGCAAAAACGGATTCCTCATACCCGTCAGAGATCATGAAATTCTGGCAGGCAGAATTATTCGGATATTTGAGAACGGCACAAACTTTGTAGCCGGTTTCGTATCTGCAAATATAGAGCTTGTGGAGCGGGAAGCTGACAGTCGCAAGAATATTGTCGCGGTAAAAAAACTGGTTCACCAGGTCGCTCAATGCGGCATCAGGGAGTAACGCATGTCAATGGTTACAGACACAAATCAGTCACCCGCTTCAAACACGTCATTATTGTTCTCAGTCCTCGTACCCACATACAATCAGGCCAATTATCTGCCGATGGCTCTGGATAGCCTACTGGCACAGTCGTATCCAAACTGGGAAGCGCTGGTCGTCAATGACGGTTCGACTGACGATACGCAACGCGTAGCAGAGGGATATGCCATACGTGATTCGCGAATCCGCGTTTTCCACAAAAACAATGGCGGTGTAGGTTCCGCGTTGAATGAGGGGCTGCGGCAAGCCTCTGGTGAGTGGATATGCTGGCTGTCGTCAGATGACCTGTTTGAGCCGGAAAAACTGGCTATTCATCATCAAGCGATAAATGAAAAGCCGAGGAGCCTGTTCTTTTTTACTGATTTTTCACTCTACTATGAAGCGCAGAACCAAAAATGTGTATCTTCATTAGAATATCGTTCGCTCATTCCACCAAAAGACTGGCAGGTTATACAGTTCTTCAAGGTTAATTATGTGAACGGAATCTCAATCGCAGTACATCGATCAATATTCAAAACCATAGGTTTTTTTAGCCCTTATTTAAGATACGGGCAGGATTTTGATTTGTGGCTGAGGATCGCCTCAAAGTTCCCCCTGGATTTTATTGATAAGCTTACAAGTATAACCCGAATTCATTGTAACCAGACAACTAATACACTTCCTGTGGCAGGCGGGTATGAGTCCGCAATAGCCTGCCTTATCTTTCTAAATGGTAATTCTTTCTCGAGATTGTTCCCCCGGACAGACCTCCTCGACCGAGAGGCAATATTGAAAGCGGCTAGCCAAGTTATTAGCGTAGTTACCAAGCCGGACTCTTATATAAACAGCTGTGGTTTTGGGCCGGCTCTCATTGACCGGTTCAGAGAGTTTGTGCTGCAGATAAAACTTCCTGCCATAGTGGCTGAAATTAACTTTCTGGTAAGCGAAATTGCTCGCGAGGCCTCAGTTCCACAAGAAGTTAAAGAGGCGGTATTATCTTGGCTGGATAGTTATAACATCCCTTTTGTGTATCAGCGCTATGATCCAATTAACGAAATGACAAATCACGCAAGACGTTGCGTTATACACGGAAACCCAGAAGAAGCTAGTGGTATCTCAGAGTACTTGGAAAAGCATCACAAGAACATCCGGGCTTTGATGATAGAACAGAAGTCTGAGGCATAGTTAATTAATTTGCAGAGGAACAAATGCGCATACTTATAGGGACTGTTGAAATCGCTTCTCTTGTCTATGTCTTTGCCGAAGGTTTTCGAAAGCTTGGGCATCAGGTAACATCAGTCATGCTGCAACGCAATCGATACTATTCCCACTTCAACTATGACATCGAGAGGGATGGCATTCTTGAGCCTCAAGAACTTGAAGCTCTGATAGATCAACATGATATTTTTGTTTTCGTATGGGCGGAACGCGGTCTGACTGTCAATAAGGAAGAATACCGGTTGCTCAGGGAGCGGGGTAAAAAAATTGTATCCATTTTTTGTGGGAGCGATGTGCGCCACGCATCTGCCTATCGCCAGCAATATGGGGTGCCGATTGATGAACTCTGGGATGGTGAAGACAGAGTTCCGCTGAACTTCCCGCTCGTGAATGTCCGGTATCAGGAACTATTTAGTGATTTGATTGTTTCTTTGCCCAACAATACTCCACTTTCGGTTCGACCTTATATGCAGATGTATCTTCCGCTTATCCTGGAGAGATATGAATGCAATGTGCCGGGCAGGAACATCCCGGTTGTTGTCCATGCGCCCAGCGACAAGTCTGTAAAAGGAACCGACGTCATCGTTAAAGCTCTTGAGCGTCTCCGCGCCGACGGCATTGAGTTTGAATTCAGCCTGCTGCATGGAATTTCCAACGAAGAAATCCTCCCGGCACTCCGCAACGCGGATGTTGTAATTGATCAGTTGTATCTGCCACATACCGGTGTGCTGGGACTAGAAGCGATGGCATCTGGTTGCGCAGTAGCATCATGGAATCGGGAAGAGTTTGATCCGCTGCCTGCCCAGCGACCGGTATGGTACCTGGATACTCATAATATCTATGAGCAGCTGAAACGCCTGCTGACCGACAAAGGACTTCGATGCCGTCTGGCAAGAGACGCGCGCCTGTTCGTAGAAAAACATCATGACCATTGCGCGGTGCCCCAACGGATTGTGAAGCTATTGACCGATGGAATAGCAGAATATGATCATTATCCATCATTTTTTCTACGCAGCTACAGGCTTGCTGATGGAATATCAATTCCGAAAGAGTTGCAGGATGTTACGACAACTATTATTAAACGCTGGGGTATTCCGGCAGACCTGGATCCGCTAGAGGCTGCTGCCCGCGGCTTATTATCGGTCGAAGGACTGGAACCGCTTGAGGCAATTCCACGCTGGCCCGTCAATCCAAAAACATTTTCTCCTGAGCAGCGCCTGCAGGATATCAATATGCGGATTCAGGCTGCTCAGGATGCTTCCGCTCGTGGTGATCTGGCCACTGCCAGAGGTGTACTGACTGCATGTATAAGTACCTACCCGTATCACCCGGAAGCCTATTTTAAACACGCCTTGATGGACATGGATGCTGGCGATAAAGATAACGCCAGAGTCCTGCTCGACCATCTGGAGCTCCTGGCTCCGGAATATCCTGGGCTTTCAGAAGCCAGAAAGTGTTTATATACGCGCAGCACCGATTTTAAAGAGAATGGCATCTTGAAAACAGAACTGGAGAACTTCAAAATACGTTTCGACCGGCTGATCCCGCGCATTTTTACCATAGAAACCTCTGTAGCATGTGAATTGAAATGCCCCGAGTGTGCTTTGGGTTCAGGATTACTAAGACGGAAAAAAGGGTTCATGTCCTTCGAGCAGTTTAAGGTAATTGCCGATAAAATTAGCCCCTTACAGCCAGCGTATATATACCTCCATATGTATGGAGAGCCGATGATTAATCCGGATATCATCCGGATAATCAAATATGCATCAACCTTCAGTAAAACAAACATCAGTACAAACGGAATGGCCATGACAGAACATATGGCTGAAGAATTAATTACATCCGGTGTATCTGACATCATTGTATCCATAGATGGAATGACGCAGGAAGTGTATGCAGCTTACCGAAAAGGTGGAGATGTTCGTAAGGCTTTTAATGCACTTGAATTGCTTGTGAAATATAACAATATATATGGCAATAGGGTTGTTATATCTCCACAGTTTGTCGCCTTTAAGCATAACCAGCATGAAATGCAGGCATTTTTTGACTACTGCGGATCTGTTGGGCTTGCTCCTTCGTTTAAGTCCCCGCACCTCAGGAGACCATCATTATATGAAAATTCAGATTTCTCCGCTTTAACAAGAAAGCTGCTGCCGGATTTGGCAACCCAACGTCAAGAAATGTCGAATTGTAGCGATCCGAGAGAAGTCTTTACCATTCAGATGGATGGCTCCGTTATAGTTTGTTGTTACGACTATGCGGGCCAAACAACCTTTGGTAACATCTTCGAGAAAGATGTAATGGAGATTTGGAATGGTCCAAATTATCAAAAATTCAGGTGGAATATTGTAACAGGCAACGCTCCAGATTTCTGCATCAACAACTGCTTGCTTTACCTATGTGAAAAACCTTGTCCGCCATCATTCGAAAAAATTATGGCCATGAAAGAGGGGCTTTCAAATATAGCATCTGGAAACAATCTACCAGGCTCTAACCAGACAAAAACTATTAATGATAATTCGTGTCTCTTTCTCAATACCTACTATGTTGCTTTTTTGAACCATTTCTACCGTATCGACCCTCAGATGGCGGGCATGTCGTATGAGTATCAAATAGAAGCACTACAAAAAGCGCGCTTCGGAGACAGTGATTTTTACTCGAAGGGGCTTTCTCAAGCTGGTTGGAAAGCACAAAACCTGATTGTCAATTGTCCTCCGCTTCAAACAGCATGGGCTCAGGAAAATGATTTCTCTGCAAACACCGGCCCCGCTATTCTGATTGAGCAAATAAGAAGAATCAAACCAGCTGTGGTTTATTTTCAGGATCCGAACATTGCTACGCCGGATGTACTCAATCAAATCCGGGACTATTCTCAACTGATTGTTCTTCAAATCGCCTCGCCAATCCCGGAACACATTGACTTCTCAATTTTTGATATTGTTATTACTGCAGCGCCACACTTTGTCGAGCTGTTCCGTCAGAAGGCCGCTGTCGCCTGCTATTACCAGCCATTGGCGTTTGATCCAAGATGTGTAGTTAAGACACCACCGTATCAGAATCGCAGTATAGATGTATCATTTGTGGGTGGTTTATCTAATCTGCATATTAACAGCTACAATTTATTTGAGCATTTGGCGGTAACAACTCCAATCAACTTTTGGGGTTATGGCGCTGACACCCTGCCCCCGGAGTCTGCCGTCAGATTTCGGCATCATGGTGAAGCGTGGGGCACAGAGATGTTTAAGATCCTAGCAAACTCCCGTATCACCATAAACAGACACGGAGAGATTGCTGAAAGCTATGCGTGCAACATGAGGCTTTTCGAGGCAACAGGTTCAGGAGCGCTTCTCATAACAGACTATAAGGACAATCTGAACGAACTCTTCGAGATTGGCAAAGAAGTAGTTGCCTATCACTCCCCGGAGGAGTGTGCCGCTCTGGCCAATTATTATCTGGCTCATCCCGTTGAAGCCGAACGTATAGCACGTGCCGGGCAGCAGCGAACTCTGCGTGATCACACCTATGCGCATCGCATGGCACAGACTGCAACCATTTTTGAGCGGCATATCCGCTACCGTAAAGAGCGGGATTTATTTGAGGGTCCCGATTACTCACGAATATCCTACGGCCATGCCGACATATCAGAAGGGGATATAACTGAGACCCATATCACCGCCTGGCAGAGTCCATCAATCCCTGCCAGACAGCGCGCTTTGGTTCAACAGGAGCTGGAGAGAGTCTACCGTGGTGAAGGTGCGCCTGCATACAGGGTTTTAGCAGAAATTATTAAACCGTACATAAAGCATGATACATCGGTACTTGAACTTGGTTGTTCCAGCGGTTATTGTTATGAACTTCTGGAATATTATCTCAACCGGTCGATTGATTACACCGGGATCGATTATTCTCAAGCAATGATCGATATGGCAAAAAGCTATTATCCACAGGCGACATTTTTAACTGCGGATGGTGCGAGTCTGGCATTTGCTGCTCGCGAATTTCAGGTTGTCATCTCCTCTTGCGTACTGCTCCATGTGCCAAACTGGCGCCGGCATGTCTCTGAAACAGTGCGGGTTGCAGACATGTTTGTGGTGGTATCGCGAACACCTATTTGCCGCAAGAAGACAACCCACTACATGAAAAAGTTCGCCTACGATGTGGAAACTGTGGAAATCAGATTTAATGAGGCCGAAATAGTACGCGAATTTATGATACATGGCCTGGAGTTGATTGATGCTATTCAGTACAGTACAGATCCAGCTAAGGATGAATATGAGGTGACGTATCTTTTTAAACGGCCGGCTTGATCGCAATTTGTATCCGACTTAAAGGGCATCAAATAGGGTGGATTAAGGTTGAATTATCGGCAGACTTTCGTATATCCAATAATTTATTTTTAAGTTATGCACATAGGCTTAGCATGAATTCAGAAACCGGCTATTACAATTTTTTACGATCGGATGTTGCCGCTCTGATTTCCACCAAGGCCACAACGATCCTCGATATCGGCTGTGGAAACGGTATCCTGGGCGCCTCTTTAAAACAGCGCCAATCCGTAACCGTGTGGGGCATAGAATGTGTTGCCGAAGCGGCAGTCCGCGCTTCTGCTTGTCTGGACCGGGTAATCACGGCTCGTGTGGAAGATGGACTGTCTCAGTTGCCGGAAGGGTTTTTCGATACAATCGTGTGCGCCGATGTTCTGGAACACCTGGAAAACCCCTGGGAGGTGCTCTCCCAACTTCGTGCGAAGCTGTCGGGATCGGGAGAGCTGGTAGTCAGTCTGCCCAATGTGAGGCACTGGTCGGTCATAAAAGGGTTGTTGGAGGGCAAATGGATCTACACTCCGGCCGGAATTCTGGATTGGACCCATCTGAGGTTTTTCACTCGTGAGTCTATTCTCGAGATGTTTCGCTCTACCGGGTATCAGGTAACCTATCTGGGGGCGAATACCCATCCATCGAAAGAGCCGGTGCCGCAATCAATTCTGGCACCGCTTGCGGCAGCCGGCATTGATGTGACCACGCTGCTTGAAGAAGGGGCCTATTATCAGTATTTTCTGAAATGTATCCCCTGCAGATAGTAGCGACACCATGTCTGGTCGATCATAACACCACGATTTGCTGGTGTTTTGGAGGTGGCAGATGGATATAATTGACAAGATTCTGAGTTGCCCCCTGATGCTGGAGGCGCCACCGGTACTTCTGGATATCGGTGCCTCCGGTGAGATTCATGCAAAGTGGAAGGCGATCGCCAGGTATTCGATTGGTATTGCCTTTGATGCCGATGACCGGGATATCGGTTACGCCGTCAATGAATCAAAGGGGTACCGAAAATTGTACGTTTTCAACAGCCTGGTTACTGACGGCGCAACCAGTGAGGCCGAGTTCCATCTGACCAGCTCACCGCACTGCTCAAGCCTGCTTGCACCTGACCATGCCAGTATCAACCGCTGGAATTTTGGCGACCTGTTTGAAATCAACCGCATTGTACGACTGAAAACGGTCCAGCTTAAAGATGCTCTTCGCGAGATCGGCGTAACCAAGGTAGACTGGTTCAAGACCGACTCACAGGGTACTGATCTGCGCCTGTTTGCCAGCCTGGGCGAGGACATGATTAAGAGAACACTGGTTGCGGAGTTTGAACCTGGAATCATCGATGCCTACAAAGGCGAGGACAAGCTTTGCACGATCATGAACTATATGGACAAACTACCCTTCTGGATGAATGACATCAAGATCTGTGGCACCCAGCGCATAAGTCAGGAGTCCATTCATGCCTGTTTCCCCGCCTATAACGGCAAGCAGCTACACGGCCTGCCGTTCAGGATCTCACCCTGCTGGGGAGAAGTTTCCTATCTCAATTCATTCGGAATGGAGGCGCCATATCTTGATCTGCGGGATTATCTGTTGGGTTGGGTTTTTGCTTTGATCGAGGGGCAGCCCGGCTTCTGTCTCGACATTGCACTGCAGGGCAAAGCGCGCTTCGGCGAGCCGATCTTCGAGATGCTGGCCCAGCACTCGGCTGATGCGGTTTCACGCAATCCATGATATAGATCGCCGCCTGAAAAGGAATCACATGGAATCACTTGCAAAAAAGAATATCCTGATCACCGGCGGTCTTGGTTTCATAGGCTCCAATCTTGCCATTCGCCTGGTGGAACTAGGTGCCAATGTTACTCTTGTTGACAGCCTGATACCTGAGTATGGCGGCAACCTCCGGAACATAGAGCCGGTTAAAGATCGGGTCAGGGTCAATATCTCGGACGTTAGGGATGAGTACTCGATGAAGTATCTGATCCAGGGCCAGGATTATCTGTTCAACCTGGCGGGTCAGACCAGTCATGTTGACTCCATGAATAATCCGTTTCCGGATCTTGAGATCAACGCCCGCGCTCAGCTTTCAATTCTGGAGGCCTGCCGCAAGTATAACGCAGGGATAAAGGTTGTCTTTGCCAGTACGCGACAGCTTTACGGTGCGCCACAGTACCTGCCGGTTGATGAGAAACATCCGCTGGCACCGGTAGATGTCAATGGTATCAACAAGATGGCAGGAGAGTGGTATCATCTGTTGTACAACAATGTCTATGGAATCCGCGCCTCCGTACTTCGGCTCACTAACACGTATGGACCCCGCATGCGGGTCAAGGATGCCCGCCAGACATTTCTTGGGATCTGGATCAAACGTATCATAGAGGGTCAGTCGCTGCTGGTTTTTGGTGACGGCAAGCAAATCCGTGATTTCAATTACGTTGACGATGTGGTTGACGCCTTGCTGGGTTGTGCTCTGTCAGAGGATGCCAATGGCGAAATCTTCAATCTGGGGGCTGATGATCCGATCAACCTCAAGGATACTGCTCAACTGATGGTGGACGTTGCCAAGTCCGGCTCCTTTGAGATGGTTACATTCCCGGAAGACCGCAAGGTGATTGACATCGGAGACTATTACGCCGATTACCGCAAGATACGTTCTAAGCTGGGCTGGAAACCAGCGGTTGCACTCGCGGACGGCCTGCTCAGAACATTGGAATATTATCGCCAGCATGCTGAACACTATTGGGAGATTGAACATGCCCGCTGAGACTATTCCGGTAGCTAATCCAGCCGCTCAGTTTGTCGCGCATGAAGAAGGCATCCGTGCCGCCATCAATGGTGTTCTGACCGCGGGCCAGTATATCCTTGGGCCGCAGGTGCGCGCATTTGAAGAGGAGTTTGCAGCGTTCTGTCACGCGCGCTTTTGTATCGGCGTGGCCAGCGGCACGGAGGCGCTGGTGCTGGCTCTGTTATCGGCCAATACTGGTCCCGGTGATGAGGTTATCACCGTATCCCATACTGCTGTTGCCACGGTTGCGGCAATTGAACAGATCGGCGCCGTTCCGGTGTTTGCCGATATTGACCCGCTCAGTCGCTGTATGGACCCTGCCGTGATACCTCAATTGATCAGCTCCCGCACCAAAGCCATTATTCCAGTTCATATTTTTGGCCAACCTGCCGATATGCCGGCAATCATGGATCTGGCGGCAAAACACAAGCTGTTTGTAATCGAAGACTGTGCTCAGGCTCACGGCGCAGAAATAGACGGCAAAAGGGTCGGTACGTTTGGTCATGCCGCCACGTTCAGTTTTTATCCGACAAAAAATCTGGGGGCTATCGGAGACGGCGGAGCGGTCGTGACAAACCTGCTGGAGTTAGCCGATACCTGCCGGGCCTTGCGGGAATATGGCTGGAGAGAACGTTACATCAGCTCCATGCGCGGGATCAACTCGCGCCTCGACGAAATTCAGGCTGCAATATTGCGTGTCAAGCTGCCGCACCTTGCTGCTGATAACGGGAGGCGGCGCCGGATTGCAGCAAGTTATCAGAAGGCGCTGGCAGGAAGCACCATTTTCCCGCCATCAGATCTGCCCGGTACCCTGCATGCCATGCATCTGTTCGTAGTTGAATGCGACCAGCGGGAAGAGCTGGTGCGCCATATGGCGGCACACGGTGTTGCCACCGCCCGGCACTACCCGCTTCCGGTTCATCAACAGCCGGCCTATGCCGGGCGTATTCGCGGTGCTGAATCATTGCCGGTTACCGAAAGGCTTTATGAACGGTTATTGAGTCTGCCGATGTTTCCTGAGCTTGCAGATGCTGAAGTAGAAAGGATCTGTGCCTCTTTGAAAAGCTGGAGTATTGCAAAGGGTCAGGGAAGTATATGACCCGTACGTACTGCACCTACTTTGACAGTAACTACCTAATCAAGGGTCTGGCCCTGATCGAGTCGCTTAATCGTTGTGAAACGTCGCCATTCCGTCTGATTGTGGTCTGCCTTGACGATTTGACCCTAAAGCTGTTGTCGCTTCTGGCTTGCCCCAACGTGGCACTGGTCTCCCTTCAAGAAATTGAAGAGAGCGATGAAGCCCTGGCGCAGGCCCGCGGCAATCGCAATCGGGTTGAATATTTCTGGACACTGACGCCGACTGTCATCATGCGGGTGCTCTACAGTATGGATCCGGGCTCGGAAGTAACCTATCTGGACGCCGACCTGTTTTTCTATACCTCGCCGGAACCGATTTTTCAGGAGTTCTCCGGGCATTCAGTCTTGATTCATGAGCATCGTTTCTCGCCGCTCCAAAAGCACCTTGAGGTCAACGGCATCTATAATGTCGGGCTGCTCTGTTTCCGGCATGACGCTCACGGTCGCGAGGTGCTGGAATGGTGGCGGGATCGCTGCAACGAATGGTGCTACAATCGCATCGAAGACGGGAAGTTTGGCGATCAGCTGTATCTGAATGACTGGCCGGAGCGTTTTCGCGGGATACGGGTGCTGGAACATCTTGGTGCCGGCGTTGCGCCCTGGAATCACGATCAGTACGCATACAGTCTTTCGCCGGGCGGTAACCCTCTCGTCAATGGCCTTCCCCTGATATTTTACCATTTCCATTCGTTTGTTTTTGTTGCCCCGGACATCGCCGTGCCGGACAAGCTGGTCGGATACCCGCTCCCGGAACAGGTGTTGCATCTCTGTCTGGTGCCGTACCTGGGAGCGCTGCAGCGGGCCATTGCTGCGATACGCCAGATTGAGCCTAATTTCAATGCCGGACTGCGGGATAAGATTGAAGTGACGCTGCAGCATACGGTCGTTGCCCGCAAGGAGCTGGCAGATACTTTGCGGGCGGCTGGTTTCAGTCACCGCCTGCTGCATCTGGATTCGGAGTGGGATTGCTACTGCTCCGCCCAGGTTATCAACCAGTCATTGATCGCTCCGCCCTCTTCTTCAGAGCCACCTCGGCAACCGTTGATATCGGTTCTGGTGACTACCTACGCCTCCGAGTCATTCATGCGGGAGTGTCTTGAAGATTTGGAGCGCCAGACCATTTTTGATCAGATGGAAATTGTGGTGGTCGATGCCGCTTCCCCTGAGAACGAGGAAGCGATCATCAGGGAGTTCCAACAGAAGCATGATAACATAATTTACATCCGCACGGCTGAACGGATCGGAATTTACGCGGCCTGGAATGTAGCTATCAAGAACAGCACAGGCAAGTATCTCTTTTCATTCAGCACCAACGATCGCCTTCGTCCGGAGGCGTGTGAGCTGCTTAAAAATGCCCTGGAAGAACGGCCTGACATCTATCTTGTTTACGGTGACAGCTACCTGACCGGATTGCCACACCAGACTTTTGAAAACCATACAAGATCCGGTGAATTTATCTGGCCCGACTACTCTTTTGATTTTCTCCTGTCGCACTGTTCCATCGGCCCACACCCCATGTGGCGGCGTTCGGTGCATGAGGCGCTCGGGTTCTTTGACGAGCGTTTTCAGGCCATTGGTGATCAGGATATGTGGCTGCGGATGGCCGAACAGTTCAATTTACTGCATATCCCCGAAATAACCGGCCTGTACTGGGATTCCGAACAGGGCATTTCCAACCAGAAATCGATCACGGTTTTCGAAATTGCGGCGATCAGAGTTAAATACGTCAGGCGGTATCTGGAGCGTTGCGGTTTCAAAGCTGAAGAGCTGGAGCGCAAGCTGTGTTCAATGATTCCGGCTGAAACCAGTTTTTTAGAACAGTTCGGTTCAAAGATAACAGAGGCCGCAGACGATACATCTGCTACGCGGCCACTTGTTTCAGCCATTGTTTCTACCTATAACGCCGAGCGCTTTATCAGGCAAAAACTTGAAGACCTGGAAGCACAAACCGTTGCAGACCGTTTGGAGATTGTTGTTGTTGACAGTGGCTCAAAGCAGAATGAACGCACTGCGGTATTCGATTTCATGAAACACAGTACCAATATTCTGTATCTCAGGACCGGCCAGCGTGAAACGGTCTACCAGGCCTGGAACCGGGGCATAAGAGCGGCTCGTGGAGAGTTCATCACCAATGCCAATACCGATGACCGGCTGAGAAGGGATGCTATCGAGATGCTGGTTGGCGCTCTCCAGCTGAATCCTGAAAAGATGCTGGCCTATGGTGACTCGATTGTCACCCTTCATGAAAATGAATCATTCGCTGATTGCACCCCGCACGATTATCTGCGCTGGCCCGATTTTGACCACTCAAAGCTGCTGGATTTCTGTTATGTAGGACCGCATCCGGTCTGGCGTCGTGCGCTTCATGACGAGTTGG
The DNA here is from genome assembly GCA_964619855.1 of uncultured Geobacter sp. Lineage (GTDB taxonomy): Bacteria > Desulfobacterota > Desulfuromonadia > Geobacterales > Pseudopelobacteraceae > JACRCG01. The sequence continues at coordinate 27,895 of CAZUGI010000006.1, forward strand.
GCTATTTTGACGAGCGCTACCAGTGCGCCGCTGATTATGAATTCTGGCTTAGGGCGGCGGAACGCTATGACTTTATTCATATCCCGGAGCTTCTGGGTCTCTACTGGTTAAACGAGGGGACAGTTTCCCGCAAGGGTGATCTACCGCTTCGTGAGGCTGCTCAGATCCAGGCAGAATACCGGGGGCGCTTTCAGAAAAAGCCAAATCGTGCGGATGACGGGCAGTTTGTACGGCATCATTTACAACAGCAGCACGGCAGCCCAAAAGCATTATCCATCCTTCTGGTGGTACATAATTTCCCGCCACAAAACTTCGCCGGAGTTGAAATATACACTCTCAATCTTGCTCATGAATTATCGGCACAGGGGCATATAGTAACGGTACTTTATTCGCATCCGGGAAATTCCGCCTCTTGCTATTGCGAGCCAGACAATTACAAAGGCATCTCAATTGTCAGAATGCATGTGCCACATGGCAGTTTGATTCAAAGCGTCTCGTCTCCTGAGATTGATGCTGTATTTGCCGGTTTTTTAAAGGACCATGTGTTTGATGTAGTTCATTTCCAACACATTTGTGACAACCTTTCCATCACGATGATTCTTGCCGCACGACAATCTGGTGTTACCGTTGCATTGACGCTGCATGACTTCTGGTTTATTTGTCCGAGAATCAATCTATATCGTGATATTAGTCTCCCCATCTGCTCAGGTCCAGAATCACCTGAAAAATGTGTACAGTGCATCTGTTCATCAAAGATGTATGCATCCATGGATACGGAACAGCTGCTTACATTTATGACCTGCAGGCAAAAACTGGTATCAAGCCTTTTCAAAGAGGTTGATCAGCTGTTTGCACCATCATATTTTGTAGCCGACATTTATAAACGCCATGGTTATGGTGAGGGTTCTATAAGGATAGCACCATTGGGGCTTCCAAAACTGACGGTTTCGCATTCAGCTCCGGGACTGTTGCTGCGCTTTGGTTACCTTGGAACCATTCAGCCGATCAAAAATGTACAGAGCCTGCTCAGAGCCTTTTCGGCAACCTCCGGCCCAGCCCGGCTTGATATGTACGGAAGAGGAGATGCGGATTATCTTAAGGATCTACAGCGGCACAGCCATGATGACCGTATAACCTGGTACGGCCGTTATTCACCGGAGCAGCTGCCTGAAATATTGTCCCGGATTGATGTGCTTGTGGTGCCTTCACTGACGGAAACCTACTGCCTGAGCTTGCGCGAGGCTTTGAGTGTCGGCATTCCTGTGTTGGCTTCTGCTGTTGGAGGAATTCCAGAGATCGTCCGGAACGGTGTCAACGGTTTTCTGTTTGATCCGCATGACCTGCTGTCTCTGACCAATCTCATGCAGCAGATGATGAACAGCAGGGACATGTTCACCCGGCTTACGGCATCTTCCGTACATATCACGACCATTGCCGAGGATGCAGAGTTTCTTGTGCAGGAATATCGATCTCTCCTGACAGGAACTGTCAGCACATGCCTGAAGCAGCAAGCAGATCAGGCTGATAAACAAACTATACAGGTCTCTATCATCATTCCGGTTTATAATCAGGTATCGTATACCCGGCAGTGTATTGACGCCTTGTTTAAGACACTACCGGAATCACTTCGTTGCGAGATAATCATTGTTAATAATGCGTCGACTGATGAAACAGACTCCTATCTGCTGACTTTGCCTCCCGAGGTCTGTATCATTAGGAACCGCCAGAATCTCGGTTTCGCTGTAGCCTGTAATCAAGGCTCCCGGATGGCTTGTGGTAGACTACTGCTCTTTCTGAATAATGATACTATTCCCAAACCGGGATGGCTTGAACCATTAGTAACTGCTGTCGACTCAGGTGAAGCTGACATCTGTGGGGCTCGCTTGCTTTACCCCGACGGCACCTGTCAGCATGCCGGGATCGCGTTCAGTGAAAGAGGCCTCTACAATATTTTTAGCGGAATGCCGAGTGATGCCCCCGCAGTGGCGCAGCGACGCTATATGCAGGCGGTCACAGGTGCATGTCTCATACTGCGCAGAGAGGTATTTCATAAACTGAACGGTTTTGATGAAGGTTTTCTCAACGGCTTTGAGGATGTTGATCTTTGCATCAAGGCGGGGAGTCTTGGTCTGCGGATCCTGTATGTTCCTGAAAGTGTTGTGATCCACTATGCTGAGCAGAGTAGCGGGCGCAAGGACCACGATCACAGCAATGCCGCACGCTTCCAAGAGCGCTGGGGTGGAAGAATAGAGTGCGACGATCAAAGCCTCTATGCTAGTTTTGGGTTGTCCGGAAGTTATTCAGGCGACGGCACATTAGTGGTCAGCCCGATGGTAGATTTTGCACCAATAAAAGCTTCTACTGGCGGTACAATCGGCCATGGAAATCGTTATCCTCTGATTCCGCTTGTTGGACAGCCGGCTTCATCAGTTTTGCAGAAGTTATCAAGCTCTAGCCGCCTAAAGCAAGTGCTTCGAAATTATACTACTGAAAATTGAATTTTTTTAGGAGTTGAAAGGATCTGCCATGAAGACACATGAAATGAACGACTGGCTGAAGGCCGGTGCCTATTATCGCGGCAAGGGTAACTTCCAGAAAGCATTGGAGGCCTATGCACAGGCACGCCTCGCTCTGTTATGTGAAATGGGGGAATGCCTAGCCAGCCTTGGACAACTTGATGAAGGGCAGATACTGTTTGAGGAGGTGCTGGAGGCCAACCCAGCTGATATGCGTGCAAATGCAGGCATGGGTATCATTTATCTGCTGGGCGGTAAGCATGACTCGGCCGAAATTGCTTTTGGCAATGTGCTACATCTGGAACCTGGCAATGCCAAGGCGCTCTGCGGTCTGGGGGTCGCCCAAAAAGGTGCCGGCCGTTTACAGGAGGCATTTGAAACATTGAAACAGGCCCTTGAACAGGATGCTGACCAGAAAACCGCCCTGCAGGCACTAGCTGAAGTGGGCAGTGTATTAGGCGGAACAGTTGAGGTGTTGCCGCGCTTGAAAAAGTATCTCAAAAAACATCCTGAAGATACTGATATCGCAGACGACATCAAGGCTCTGGAAGGGGATTCTCTCATATCTCCGACAGCCCCGGCTTCAGATACGGAGCTGCTCAGGAGTTCTGTATCTGCTTTCAAGGTTTCGCCTGATGATCCGCGCACTGTTGCCGGATTGGTCTCACATTTACGAAGGCTCGGTCGCGATAAAGAAGCGCAGGAAGTTCGGACAACCTTTATCAGTCGAAATCCTGGAAAAGAGTCTGCTCTGTTGCAATTTTGAGCGGTTGTTGTTACTGTACGCAAAATTTTGAACTGACAGGTGAATCATGAATTTGATTAATGATATACAGGCCAAACAGAGCTATTCACAGTTGGAGCGCGAGCTGCCAGGTTTGCCGGCTGAAGTGGCAATTGAGCGGATCGTGCGGTTTCTCTCCGATTATCCGGACTATGCTCAGGCCCATAACGACTTGGGTGTTTTGTGGTATCAACAGGGAGATCGCCTGCAGGCTTTAGGTCGCTATGAGCGTGCAGTGCGGCTGGTTCCGGATAACCGGACTTTTCGGCTGAACCTGGCCGGTTTCTATTTTGTGGAACTGGGCTGGGTTGATGATGCCATTTTCATGTATACCGAACTGCTAAAAGGAAACCCCAATGATACCGACGTACTAGGTGCCTTGGCATTGATCAGCAAGCATACCGGTCAGCCGGAACAGGCCGGGATTTTTCTGCAGAAGATTCTGACTCTGGAACCCTGGAACCAGGAGGCCCGTTCAGCCCTTTCCGACTTGTCTTCGAATACGGAGTCTTTAAAGGGAGTTGTGTCTCAACCGGCGACTCCATTAACTAAACCTGTCCAGAACGATGTTGATGATTTGCTGGCGGAGCTGAAGCAGTCCATTGTCGGCCTGGCTCCTGCTCCCGTACAGGTAGCGGAGCAGGACTCCAGAATTACTACACTTGAGGCCCAACTCCGCGAGCAGCCGACCAATGCGCTGCTGCACAATGATCTGGGCGTAGTGTTGTCTGAAAACGGAGAGCTTGAGCGGGCACTTTCCCATCACGAACTGGCCCACCGCTATGCGCCGGAGAACCTGATATTTATCAAAAACTACGCTGGAATCTGCGCCTGTCATCCGGATCGAATTGACAAGGCCATAGAGTTGTTGACCGGGGCCTTGAAAAAGTATCCACGAGACGTGGAAATACTGGCAGGCCTGGCGCAACTCTGCCTTCAAGTCGGGCAGCCTAAGGAGGCATTGATCTTCCTGCGCCGTATTCTTGATTTTGAACCCTGGAATCAGGATGCGCGTTCCTTGGTCATAGAGCTTCAGTCCAGGAGCAATTCCGGCAAGGATTTTTTTTTGAGTCGTTGATTTCTGTGGGTAGTGACCTGCCTGTGTCGGCGGTACCCCCTGTTCTTTCAATAATAATTCCCTGTCTGGACCAGGCTGATATCACGGCCAGCTGTCTGGCCTCACTGCTGAAATACCCATCCGATGTACAGTATGAAGTAATCATTGTTGATGACGCATCAAACCCGCCTCTTGAAAAGCTGCTTTCCGGCTTTTCCGCAAGATTCGAATCGCTCGTTTTTGTCCGCAATATGCATAACCTTGGATTTGCTGCATCCTGCAACAACGGGGCTGAGGCGTCAAAGGGAACTTACCTCCTTTTCCTGAATAACGATACGGAAGTGCTGCAAAACTGGTGGCCGCCTTTGCATGAGGTTATATTGACTCGCCCCGATATCGGTATCGTCACTCCCAAGCTGATTTTCCCTGATAACACGATTCAGCACTGCGGCAAGGCCTGGAAGGATATCACCGTCCAGAACTGTTCTGCGCAGCATATCTACTACCGCATGCCGGCCGATGCCACTTGTGTGTCCAGAAGCCGGAAATATAATGTTGTGACCGGTGCCTGTATCCTTGTCCGGCGAAAGGAATTTTTCAATCTTGGATGTTTTGACCGGCAGTATGAAAACGGCTGGGAGGATGATGATCTCTGTTATGCCTATCTTTCAAAAGGATTATCTGCCTGGTACTGTGCCGAGAGTACGGTTATTCATCATCAGAGTCAGACCCTGAATCGCGAATTGAAAAACCTCCAGCAGGCCATGCCATCTCAGGAATCTATGAACGATATCAATGCCCGCCTGTCCCGGGGAGACAATAGCAGTGCTACCATCATAGCCGCCCAGCAGGCGCAGTCCGCCATGAATGCCTTGGAAGAAAAGATGTCGGCATTCAAAAAAAGTTATGAAAGTAATAGAAGCCGGTTTTTCAGCAAATGGGGTGACCTGATTAGTCGCGATGACTATGTTTATTATCAGGCTGATGGATTCGTAACCGATCCTGATATCAAGCGTTATGCGCCTGAGCTGCGTCGTCTTCTGGGGCGACCGTTCGAAGATGAACCTGACTTGAAGTCTGAACGGCACCAGGAGATGATCTCAATCATCATTCTTACCTGGAACCAGTTGGATTATACCAGGCAATGTCTGGCCAGCATTCAACAACATACGCCGGAAGCCCATGAGATTATCTTTGTCGATAATGGCTCGACTGACGGGACTGTGGCATGGCTGCGCGAGATCGTTGCGAAACGTGACAACTATCATTTGATCGAGAACAAGCAGAACCTAGGCTTTTCTGTCGGCTGCAATCAGGGGATGAAGGTGGCTGACGGAAACTGCATCCTGCTGCTTAACAATGATGTTCTGGTTACGCGAGAGTGGCTGTCTGGTCTTCTGGAATGCCTCCATTCGGAAGCCGATGTCGGCATAGTCGGGCCGATGACCAATAACATCAGCGGGGTACAGAAAGTCGAGCAGGTGGGGTATGGCGATCTGAAAGGAATGGAGCCGTTTGCCGCCTCATACCGGGAGCAATATCGTCACCGTCGCATCCCGTATCGCAGGATCGTCGGCTTCTGCATGCTGTTCCGGAGAGAACTGATGGAGCGGGTCGGCCTGCTGGATGTTTCGTTCGGCTCCGGAAATTTTGAGGATGACGATTACTGCGTCCGGGCCGAGCTGGAAGGCTTCCGCAATATGATCGCCGGTGATGTATTTATCCATCATTACGGCAGTGCCAGTTTTGACGGCAACAAGCTGGACTACGCTTCGAGCATATCCGGCAATATGAAGCTGTATCAGGAAAAATGGAGCAGGCCGGTAACCGATGAAAATCTGGCCCGCAAGATTGTCACTTTAAAAGCGTTGGAAAAAGCCAGAATACTTCATCAGCGCTTTGAAGTGGAGAGCGCGGTTCAAATGCTGCTGCAGGAGGGGATCCGCCTGCAGCCGGATGAAAGACGATTCTACTATGAACTGGCGGATATTCTACTGGATGCCGGCAAGCCTGCCGATGCCCTGGATGTTCTTAAAGCCTTGCCGGATGGGGTAGTAGATGCACGGATGTACCTGCTACTCGGCTCAGGCAGGGCAGCACTTGGGGAATATCAGGAAGCCGATGCCTGTGCTGACAGTGCGATTGCTCTGGCTCCGGGATACGCCCCCGCCTTGAGCCTCAAAGGTGAAGCAGCGCTGGGCAGTGGGGATTCACAAACAGCTGCTGAATATTTTCGACGGGCGATCAGCGCTGATCCGGGAGATGGTGCTGCCTATACACATCTTGGATCGTTATTGTGGCAGCAAGGTCAGAGGGAAGAAGGGCTGAAGCTTCTGGAACGTGCCGTCATGCTGACACCGAACCGTCAATTAACGCGTAGTGCTCATCACGCCGTGATCAGCGAAACAGCAAACTTTTCGCGAGCTGCGGCCATACTGAGGGAGGCGATCAGATCCTATCCGGAGTCAAAAGGGCTCAGTTTTTTTCTGACAGATTTCCTGATAAAGAGCAACGAACTTGAGGCAGCCATTGCGGAAATTGAACGCGCTTTGATTCAGTTCGGTACTGATGATGCCATGTTGGATGCTGCCCTGGACATCAGGAGCAAGCTGGGGCCGGTCCGGATTCAGTCAGGACGGTTTAATACAGTATCACTCTGTATGATCATCAAAGATGAACAGCATAATCTGGCGCGCTGCCTAGCCAGTCTCAAGCCCATTGTGGATGAAATGATTGTTGTAGATACCGGTTCGTCCGACCGGACGGTCGACATTGCAACAATTTTTGGAGCACAGTTGGCGTTTTTTCTCTGGAACGGAGATTTTTCGGCGGCCCGCAATGAATCGATCCGACGGGCTAAAGGGGATTGGATTCTGGTCATGGATGCCGATGAAGTCATCGCCCCTCAAGACTACCAAGCATTCCGGCGCGTATTCGAAGAAGTTCGCGGTGTTTTCGCATTCGAGTTGGTGACCCGCAACTATAATGATAATGTCAGCCTGGAAAAGTGGGTGCCGAATACCGGCCAGTACCCAGGCCACGAAGCTGGTGGGGGATGGATTCCGAGTGGTAAAATACGCATTTTCCCCAACCATCGCGGTATATTCTTTGAAAAGCCGGTTCATGAACTGGTGGATTACGAAGTAAACAAACAGGGTATAGCGATTATTGAACTGCCGATTCCGATCCACCATTATGGTTATCTGGATAAGGAGCGCCTGCGTCAGAAGCGCGAAAGATATTATCAGCTTGGGCTTCAGAAGCTGGCAGAAGACGGAAGTGATAATCTGAAGGCAATTGCAGAGTTGGCAATTCAGGCCGGAGAACTTGGAAAATTTCAGGAGGCTATTGAGTTATGGGAGAAGGCCTTGGTATTAAATCCAGACTTTCCGCTGATTCATTTTAACCTGGGGTATGTGTATTTGCAGACCGGTCGCTTCTCTGAAGCCCTCGCTTCTTCTCAGCGTGCTCTTGCACTTAAGGAGGACCATGCTGAAGCCGCAATCAATGCTGCCATGGCAGCAATCTGTTTGGAGATGGATGGAGTGGCTCGCAGCCTTCTGGAACGTTTCTCATACGCCAGGTTAGATAAGCCGAACATTGAACTTATACAGGTGGTGCTGCTTGTATTTGAGGGGAAGATGGAGCAAGGAGTTCAAGAGATCGCTGAATTTACTAAGAGGGGGCTACGGATCAATAACTTTATGAATGAATTACTCAAAAAACTGTTCCAGGCCGGGCTCTATGAACGCGCCGGGTGCCTGCTGAGTGCTGTACGGCAGGCCGGGGTTGCTGATGAAGAAACGGAATCGATAGCGCGGGAATTTGAGTTTAAATGAGTTAATTGTTATAAATACGACGAGTTGAAACACGGAGGCACAGAGTTCATGGAGTTGTTCAAACCTAAAAGCAACGTATTTCAGGTTACAATTTGTTGCATAGCCAGGAATATATATTTCGTGACTTCTCAGTGTACTCTGTGTCCCCAGTGTTAAACCTAAGATTTATGATTAGGAGTTATGTTGCAGGAGCGGCGGATTTTATAAGTTCGGCTTCATAGTCGATCAGTTTGCGGGCGGTTTTGAGCGCATGATAATAGTCGGCCTGAGCCACGCGAGTAGAGATATCCTCGATATATGGTTTGGTGCTGGGCACAGCCGGGAGCAGTTCCCTGACCATGTCCCAGTAGGCTTGATGATACTTGGGCAGGTTCTCTTCGTCGACATACATTAGCTGCACGACAAAATAAATCCTGCGGCAGAGGGAGGTGGTCTCCTCTTCCTTGAGGATGTCACGTTCACGCAGGATCGGAATGTTATTTTCAATGAATATCTCGGCCGGTTTGGAGCCGTTGCGAAGGACCGCCCGACCGATAATCAGTTTTTCATTAGCCTTAAGGGTCAGTTTAAGAGCCATACCGCTATGATTGAACCAAAGCCTGGGTGATACCGGAGCTTAACGAGGCAATGCCGCTTCCGGTGTCTGATAGTGACGTATATGCAGCAGCAATCTCCTTGTCGCTGCTCGCTGCGGTAAGCTCGGCAAGCGAGCCGGGCTGAACCTGCCCCGCAGGAGTGAGCAGATCTTTCCACTGACCCTGAACTTTCTCATAGACCGGCAGTGGCGGCGCCGGTACGGTCATTTTCATAATCTCGTTTCTAAGGGTGCTGACACTCATCAGCAACTGCTGTCGCTCTTTGCTGTCCATTGGGAAAGGCGGGAAGTTCTTAAGTATAGTGCTCAAGGCTCTTTTCATCGAGTCGATGTTTCCAGCCACACTGTCAAGAGTTTCGTTAGTCTCGCGAACACCTTTTATGAGTTGGTTCATTCTGGTGTGCAACGACTCAATGGCCTTGACGGTGTCCAGATTCTTAAGTGTAACTGATGAAGACGTATTTACCCGGTCTTTATTAACATCGGCAGATTCCGCTGAAACAGAAGCAGGCTCATGCCTTGTGACTTCTTTTGCCGGAGCAGCTTGTGCGACCTGCCCATAGGCTTTCATCTGCTGATAATCCGGTAAGGGGGACAGCCCCCCGATTTTGCTGGCATCCATTTGTAGTACCTCCTCAATAAGTCAAAAATGGGGAGAAGGCATCTGCCTTCTCCCCATTTTGTGAATCACTAGACTCTAGATCGCCTGATACTCTGTTAGAAGAGTCTCAAAACGGCCTGAGCTGCCTGGGAGGCCATGGAGAGTGATGTGATGCCCAGGTTCTGACGGGTCTGCAGCATCAGCATGTTGGCGCCTTCCTCGTTGGTGTCGGCCAGGGTCAGGTTGTCGGCACCGGTCTGCAGGGTGCTGATCAGGCTGTTGGTGAAGTCCTGACGGGTTGTGACGACGCTCAGGTTGGAGGAGAGCTTGGAAGCCTGAGTTCTAAGAGTTCCAAGAGCGCTTTCCAGAGCAGTCGATGCGGTTCCAATATTCGCATCGGTATTCAGCAGTTTACCGGAAAGGCCCAAGCCAGCGGAGGAACCGTCGAAGCCTGTGACGCCCAGAGTAGATGTGCCGGTAGTGGCGCCGAATTCAACTGTCAGGCTGCCGGATACTCCGCTTACTGCGGTCAGCAGGTTGGTGCCGCGATAGGATGCATCGCTGGCTAGCTGGCTGATTTGGGTGGTCAGAGTGTTGAAAGTGGTCTGATAGTTGGAACGGTCTGTTACGTTGTTTGTTGCCAGAGCTGACGCGGCAACGCCCTTAGCGGACTCAATCAGTGAGGTGATAGCCTTGATGCCGGCATCGGCAGCTTTAACAAGCTGAACAGCCTCAGCCATGCCGTCTTTACGGACAGCCAAGTCGGAAGCTTTCTCGAGGTGACCTTGAGCGGCGAAGAAGTTGGTCGGGTTGTCGAGAGCGCTGTTGACGCGCTTTCCGGATGAGAGGCGCTCCTGAGTACGGTCGATGCTTTTTGCTGTGCCTTGCAGTGAAAGCAGGTTGTTTCTCATGCCGGCGGTTAATGAGATATCGCTGGTAGCCATGGTGATGCTCCTTTCTGGGTTGTGTACACGGCATTCTTGCCGCAGTACTAAAATGGTTTCGTTAGTTCACCTATCGGAACGGTTTTGGATAACTTGAGGGTTTTTTGCAGCGTGTTGTGATTTTTTCACAATATTTTTGTAAGTGCCTCAGATAATTGGGTTATGACGCTTGACCACTGACCGTGCGATGGCTGCCTGAAGAGCCGCATGCTTGGGTACCAGGGTGAATCTTCACGTTTGTCAAGCCAGCGCCAGTCGGCGGAGTGCAACAGCATGGTCCAGACCGGTTTGCCCAAAGCCCCTACCAGATGGGCAACAGCGGTATCAATACTGATTACCAGATCCAGATTTGCTATCAGGGCGGCGGTGTCGGCAAAGTCGGTGATATCTGAGGTAATGTCTATGAATTGGTATTTCCTCAGATTTGGCGGCAAATCGTAACCGCTATCCTTATTTAAATTTACAAAAGTTACATTCTTTGTTTCGAACAGGGGTGTCAGTATGTCAGGGGTCATGGAGCGGTTATAGCCGCTTTTGCCCATCTGGCGTCCGTGCCAGCAAAGCCCTACTTTGAGTGAATTGCCTGAATCTCCAATTTTCCTCTGCCACGTCTTTACAAGTGAGTCTTCTGGGAAAAGATAGGGGACCTTTGCCGGAACGGTTTTCAGGCTCGTGGAAAAAACTCCCGGAAGGCTTTGCAGTAATGCCTGGTAGTCTGTTTTTGGCAGCAGTTCCCCATGCGGTATGACCTGCTCTATCCCGTGGCATCCACGTAATAATCGAACCATCTCCGGTTGTGCGGTTAGAATAACGCGTGCTCCGTTTTCTGAAAGCTCATCTACGTAGCGAATAAATTGAATAGAATCGCCGTATCCCTGTTCCGTATGTAGCAGGATGGTTTTTCCTGAAACACTACCAGTCTTGACTATCTCTTCTGTAATCAAGGGTGTGGGAGGAAGCTGGTGGCGAACGTACGTAAGGCGCCATTCGAGTTCGGGCCAGCCATCCTCCAGTCGACCTGCTGCCAGCAGACTCATACCCAGATTTACATGGGCTTTGACATCGCCGGGTAACTTTGCCAGCACGCGGCGGTAATATTCCGCAGACTCCTCAAAACGATTAAGAAAATAAAGGCTTCCCCCCGCTCCCATAAGTGCTTCGGTATCGTTATTGCTGATTACAAGTAGCTGTTGATAGCAGTCGAGGGCGGCATCCCACGCCTCATCTGCCCGAAATGCTTCGGCGGAAACGAGCAGAGAGTTGACAGTTTGCTGAGATGGGTGCCTGATAGTTGCGTGCGTGGATAACTCATCTCTAACTCTGCCAGTGACATCGGCCCAGCCGTCGCGCTCCTGTTGACGGAATATTCGCATCGTCGGATACCATGGCGTGAAATCCTGATTGAGTCCCCAGCGCCAGTCCGGCGCAAATGGTATCAGAAGCCAGACCTGTTTGCCCAACGCGCCGGTCAGATGGGCCACAGCTGTATCAACTGTGATGACAAGATCAAGAGAGTGTATTAGTGCCGCTGTATCAGAAAAATTTTGCAGTTCTGACGTCTGATCCTTTACCCCGTATTGCTGAAGTAAAGCCTGTTCTTCTTGATTGGGCTGGATTTGCAGGCTGTAAAAATGATTATCTAAAAATCCGGGAACCAGCTTCAGAAATTCGGCAGCCGGGCAGGAACGACTGACATTATTGATATGCCTGGGATTGCCGCGCCAGACCAGTCCGATACGCATTCCTTCAGTCGCAGGCAGCCTTGTTTTCCAAAGCTCAACGGCTTCTGATCGGGCATGCAGATACGGAATTGAATTGGGTATGGTCTGCGGCGTGCTGCCGCAGATGCGCATCAAGCTCATGATAGGAATTTGCGATTCAATTGCTGGTAACTGTTCGCCAAGGGTAATAACAGCAGACACACCCTGCACTGACATCAGCAACTCTTTTAAAGATGGAGACATGCATTCTATGTACACCTGCTTCACGCGATCCTTTATCAGTGGGATGTAACGGCAGCACTGAATAGTGTCGCCAAAGCCCTGCTCATCCCAAACCAGTAGGGCTGTGACAGTTTGTTTCCCATCCCACTCCGGAATATCAGCGTGACGATACGGTACCGGATCCGTTTTATGGAAGCGGGCATCAAAATCGGCAAGGCCCTGGTTGTAATTACCAAGCAGCATCTCTAAAATAGCCAGATTCCAGCGTGCTGTTCCGTAGTCCGGGTTTAAAGTCAATGCTTGTTTAAAAAGCTGTTGCGCCTCTTCAAGCCGGCCCAGCGTCTGGCAGACGGCACCGGCATTTTGAGGCGCACGCGGATCATTCGGAGCAGTTGAGGCAGCTTTGCTAAAACAGGCCAACGCCTCTTCGAGACAGTTCTGCTCCTTGAGGATTACCCCCAGATTGATCCACGCGTCGCTGTAATCGGGTTGCCTGACTACTAACTCCCGCAACAGAAGTTCCGCTTCATTTATTTGATTGTTGTGCTGTAGCGTAATCGACAGGTTCAGTACATATTCAGGCATTTCGGGAGCCAACTTGTGAGCCAGTTTAAGCAATAGCAGTGCGTCCCCATATTGAGTTTCCTGCAACGCTAAAGTGCCTCGCAGATACAAGAGTTCATGGTCATCCGGATATCGTTCCAACAGTTCATCATACATGCGGCGTGCAGCGTTTAAATCTGAATGTTCGTGCAGTTCTATCGCCTCATTTTTTTTTGTATAATCATCAGTGGAGGGATGAATTTGTAATTTGTCATTTTGCTGATAGCTATGGCTGTCATCACTTATTTCAGTGCAGCTTCCAATCCGCAGCAGTCTTAAATTTTCCAATCCAATCCCGGCTGCCTCACAATCAGGCTTAAGGATTTGTGTGCGGACGTAAAATCGCTCCGCCGTCTCATAATCGCCAAATGCCTGGTAAATAGGGGCAGCATGGAGAGGTGCTCTATAATCATGGGGAGCAAGTGTTTCCGCGCGACGAAAACAGAACAACGCTTCTTCAAGACGATGCTGGTCAGAGATTGTCTTTCCCAGCAGAAACCATGCTTCAGAGGTGGTCGGATGCATTTCGAGAAGAGCTTTAAGGAGCACTTCGGCGTCATGGGATCGCCCCTCCACTATGATGGAGCGAGCCAGATTGATACTGTAGTGCGGATTGGTCGGGCTTAGCTCTGCCGCTTTCAGCAGATATGGGAGTGCTTCAACCGGCCGGCCTTTGTCTAGTGATGCCAGGCCCCGCAAACAATAAATCTCGGCGGGAACTGACTCCATCAACATGAGATGGTCACACATCATGCGAACTACTTTATAGTCGCCGGCAGTGTAATGGCTTCGGATGGTGCCCAGCACATCCGCAAATGAGGTATCCGGAATCGGTTTGTCGCTAGTGGCACTCCTCTCACGAAGATGTGCATGTAGTTTGTCAATAATATGCTGTTGAATGCCATGAGCCGAGAAGTGCTGTTCCCATACGGCGCGTGCGCGTCTGCACATTCCAAGCAGGCGTTCCTCTCCTGATGCGGCAATCCAGTCAGCCAGAATTGTTCCGGCACGGGGTATATCGGCTTCTGAAATTTTGAAAGTACATTCGCTATAGTTTATGTCATCCTCGAACGGTAACAGGCAACTGTCGGAGACCAGTACCGGAATCCGCCCCAGAGCCATGCTTTCAAAGAAGCGGATACTGTTCAGTCCTTCTCCCCGCGGGCAGAGAACTGTTAAAGACTCGGCCAATGTTTGAAGATAGCTGAGCCTTCTGGCTTGCTGAACTTCTTCACTTTGGTGACAGTGAAATCCGGGCAGGGGATCGGCAAATACCGACAGGCGCTGTTCCTGAAGCACGGCCAGAACCAGTTCGCTGCGAATGAGCGATGAGGCTATATTGCCATTGAAGGAGGTTAAATAGCGAATACGGGAGAGCTCAAAATGAAGCAGTTCGTCATTTGTCCACTCGGGTGGGTATGGAATAGCTGCCACATGCGGATCCCGGTTGAAGCGGTTTACACTTGTCTGGAAGAACACAGATGTAAAGCCAAGCGGGACCGCGTTGTCATGATTGGAAAAAAAGAGGTGTTTTTCTTCATAATCCTTGAAAAAGGGCAACTCTTGCAGAAACAGCCTCGCTCCTTTGACTCCGACCTGGTCCAGAAGCGCATCGAGATACTCCGGGAACAGAATAAAATCGGCATCTTCAGGTGATTTAACTGTTGTAAGCGCAGTATGTTCCGTTTTCAGTAACTCAGCAAACCATAGCGGCCTAATATAGCTGTTGACCTTTGTCAGAAGGTAATCAATATCTGGTCGGTAACAGTAGATTTTCAAAGATTGCACTGATGAGCTGCAAAGTTTGTCAGACAGGACAGTGCGGATATTTTCTACAACCGGTTGCCAGGAGCAGTCATTGTCCTGCCTAAAAAGGCGCATGGTCGGATACCAGAGCGAATCTTCACGATGGAGCATCCAGCGCCAATCCGGTGCAAATGGGAGCATCAGCCAGACCGGCTTGGCCAGAGAACCAGCCAGATGTGCCACTGCTGTATCAACTGTAATGATTAGGTCGAGCTGTTCTATCAGGGCGGCGGTATCTCCAAAATCATTGATATTATTACATAAATCTAAAACCTTAGCAGAAAGAGGGGATTGTTTCAGCTGGTGACCTGCATCCCCGATCTGGAGAGAAAAAAAGGTGATTCCCTCCAGTCCTAATAGTGGCTCAAGGAGTGCCAATGGTAGTGAGCGGAGGCGGTCATTGCGGTGGACGTTGCTGCCGGCCCAGGCTATACCGACCTTCAGGCCGGGATGGGTTGCGACGAGGTCTTGCCAGATAGAGCGTCGCCCTGTTGGCACTGTCAGGTAGGGGCAATCTGCCGGTATGGAATCAAGAGTTGTTCCCATGAGCCAAGGCAGCGAAAGCAGCGGAGCCTGACAGTCACAGAACGGCAGAGGCGCATCGAACGGCACCACGGAGCGGATATCTGCAATAATATTGAACAGAGGGACCAGTGGAGGGTGGCACTCAATGATGATATTGGCGCCCTGTATGGCAATCAGTTTTGCATAACGGATAAACTGGATGGCATCGCCGAAGCCCTGCTCGGCATGCAGCAGTATGGTTTTGCCGGCTAATGGAGTGCCGTTCCAGAGCGGGATATCGTTATGGCGACTTGGAGAGGTGAAACCTCGTTTTTGCCATCGCCACTCATGTTCCTGCCATCCTTCGTGAAATTGTCCGAGTAACAGCAGAATCAAGGCTCGATTCCAATGCGCTTCAGCGTTATCAGGGGCTATTTCCAGCGCAGCATCGCATGAAGCAAGTGCATCCTCGGCCCGACCAAGTTCCAGCAGAGCAGAGGCTATTGTGACATGGGACTCCGAGTATGTCGGCATAAGCTGTAAAGCATGATGGTATGCTTCAATCGCTTCGTCAAAACGCCCCATGGCAAGCAGGGTGTTGCCACGGTTATGATGAAGTGCACCGCACTCCAGGCCCTGCGCAAGTGCATTGTTATAAAGGTCGAGGGCTTCTTGAAAAGCGCCGGACAGGTGGCATGTATTGGCGTTCTGCAGGTAATCATCAATGGTTTGAGTTGCAGGTAAAGGATCAGTGACGTTTGAATCTGTCAGTGAGCCAGAATGTTTAAATTTTTTGACTAGAGAATCAGCCGCTTCACTAAGAATAGTTACCCAATCACGCAATTGATACTGTCTGAACAAGCGCATACTCGAGTACCAAGGACTATCATTACGATCAAGCAGCCAGCGCCAATCCGGTACAAAAGGGAGCACTGTCCAGACCTGTTTCCCCAGTGCCCCTGCCAAATGAGCTACGGCGGTGTCCACACAGATCACAAGATCCAGATTATGAATCAGAGCGGCGGTATCAGCAAAATTATCAAGATCGGCAGTCAAATCTATAATATTCATCTGCTCCAACAACAGCTTTTCTTCAGGCGTAGGCTGTAGTTGAAGGCTGAAAAATTGCATTGATGTCACGCCTTGTGCAACTCTCAGGAAAATGGCTGCCGGACAGGAACGTCTGGCATCATTTATATGAGACGGGTTGCCTCTCCAGGCAAGACCAATTTTTGGAGATAAACAGTTGCCCAACTTCAATTGCCACTGTCTGACCAGATCCGGTTCAGCATACAGGTAGGATTGACTCGATGGGATGGAATCAGCTTTGATACCGAGGGCTCTAAACAGACTCATAGCTGATAGCTGAAGATCCAAATGCTGGATTTGCTCGTCTCGGGTAATAATCTTTGAAACCCCGGGAATGTTTTTCATCAGAGGAGCAACAGCTTCCGGAATTTCCAACACAAGAGTCCCGCCTAACTTCGCAACTTGTGGTAGAAAACGTGCAATTTGAATGATGTCACCAATGCCCTGCTCAGCGTGGATCAGAAGAGTTTTGCCTTGGTAGTGGTCCCCGCACCATTCTGGGACAGTTATATGTCTGCGGTAAACGCCTTCAAGTGCCTGGAAGCGGGATTCATAATCAGAAAAGCCAGAGAAATCACCAAGTAACAGCTTAAGAAGTCCAAAGTTGTTTCTGGTTGTTTCTGAATCAGGATATTGTGCCAATAAAGTCTCGTATGCACAGTACGCCTCCTGGTAGCGTCCGGATTCATTTAATGCTGAACATCGGTTATGAAGGGCCTGGAAATGATCCGGAAAGAATTTAAGGAATCGGTCATATGCATCAACCGACTCTTCCGGGTAACCTTGAGCGTAACGTGTAACAGCAAATCCAAAGTTAGCCTGTGGATCATCTGGGGAATTTTCAAGAATGTGTAAAAATATTTTTGCGGCTTCATCAAAAATTTTCATTTTGTAAAGGCAGTTAGCCAGATTACACTCGGCTTGTAAAAAAGCCGGGCTCAGCTCTATTGCTCTACGGAATAAAGAGACCGCCTCGCCCTCCTGTCCAGCTTGCTCAAGTGCGGCTCCAAGACTATTTAGTATTTCAGGTGTGTCCGGAGAATCCATTAGCGCATCGCGAAAAGCTGCTTCCGCTCCGTGGAAATCACCAGCATTATACATGGCAGTACCAGCCTGCAATTTTTGAAACGCATTAGAATTCAGATAAATGCTCCGTACTCAAAAATATTAAAGAAATGTACCGAAAATTCCGATATAGTAAGCGTAGCGATTTAAATCGATGGAGGCCGTATGGCCACGCAAACTTCAATTGATAAAATGTTTTCAGCCTTGTTATCGCAGCAGAACCTACGTGACAACG
The DNA here is from genome assembly GCA_964619855.1 of uncultured Geobacter sp. Lineage (GTDB taxonomy): Bacteria > Desulfobacterota > Desulfuromonadia > Geobacterales > Pseudopelobacteraceae > JACRCG01. Next base: position 45,476 of record CAZUGI010000006.1, read on the forward strand.
TTGCTGGCTCTGCTGTATCAAGCGGCCTCAACCTTATGCAGAGCAAAAACTACAAGGCGGCTGAAGCGGCTTTCAGGAAGGCTACGGCCCTCAAGCCCGACTATGTCGATGCCTACAACATGCTGGCTAATGCCTATCTCAAGCAGGGCAAAAGCAATGAAGCTGCTCAGGCCTACACCATATCACTTAAGTTGGATCGCAACCAGGAGCAGGTACACATTAATCTGGCCAATCTCTATATTGATCAGAAAAAATTCGATGAAGCGCAGAAGGAGCTGAAAACTGCCAGCAGTATAAGCCCTTCGGATCCGCTGCCACAATATACCCTTGGACACCTGCTGCTGCAAATGGAAAAACCGGTCGAGGCCGAAACAGCCTTCAGAAAAGCGGTGAGACTCGCACCAAAGGATGGCAACGCCTATTACGGACTTGGCCGGGCCTTGAATGAATCTGGTAAAACTGACGAAGCGATTGTACAGTTGGAAAAGGCGATGGCGCTTAAAAGGGATTTTGCTCCGGCAATTGTAGAATTGGGTAAGTCATACAGTGCATTGGGACAAACGGACAAAGTGCAGGAGCAGATTGATCTTCTGAGTGCTCTGCAGACCTCGCAGGCTGACGGCTTTGCTTCCGATTTGAGCGAGTTGATACGTAAACCCCGTATGACCGGCGTCAACAAGGAGCAGAGCACATTTAGCACCGCCTACGGTGCAACCAGTCTCCTGGCGCTTGATGCCGAACTGTATATCCAGCCAGGAAGCGTCAAGGAGTTCAGCCTGACCTTCCAGTTTGACTCAGAGATGGATGCCGCTTCGGTTACCAACGTCAGCAATTGGAAAATAGGTCGATCAAGCGGCGGAACTTCCGGCCTGTATGACAGCGGCACCTATAGTCCGACCGACCGTTCGGGTCTGACATTTATGCCCAACAGTGTGACTTACAACCCGGTCTCCAAAGAGGCTACCGTTTACTTCCCGCTCTATCAGAACGATGATGCCACTGGCACGATTGACACTTCGCACCTGACCTTCACTTTTCAGGGCAAAGATGCCACCGGTAAATCGATGGATCCGACTGCCGATCAGTATAACGGTTTTGTCGACGGTACGTTCTGATAACAATACCGATTTTTAACCTACAATATTTATTTTGCAGGTCACTTGATTTGTGACTGAAGTCGGGGTATTCTTTGCACAGGTAAAGCTGTCAGAAAAACATCTCACTATTAAGGAATGCCACATGACCAGCAATTCTGTGAATGCTTACACAAATATGCAGAAAGAAACCCTTAGCGGCAGGGAGCTTGAGGCGTCGGTTCTTTCGAGGGCTGGATTGATGCTGAAGAGTGTTCAGGATAACTGGAACTCGCCTGATCGTGAGACCAAACTGCTGGAAGCGGTAAAGTTTAATCAGAAGGTGTGGAGTTTCTTTCAGGCTGAGTTGTCCGACCCGGAAAACCCGCTTCCCAAGAACCTGCGCGAAGACATTCTTAATCTCAGCATTTTTATCGACAAGCGCCTCTTCGAGGTGCTGGCCTTCCCCGATCCTGATAAGCTCTCCATTGTGATCGACATCGATTTCAATATCGCTTCCGGACTGCGGTCCAAGGCCGAATAGGTTTCCTGTCAGCGTACGGGATATTTTCTACCGTAATATTCCGACCAGCTCTGTTGGAGAGTACACAGGCAGCCTTGATTTTCTGAAGTCTTTCTGGTTGCGTGTAACGATTCCTTCAACACCGGCATGACAGGCCGCTTCGTAAATCACCGCATCTTCAAAATCCGTGAAATTAGCGATGAGTGCGGATTCAAGGACGATTCTGTTTACTGGCGCTACCTCAAACAGCGCCAACATTTTTTTGATCTCTTCTCCCGCCCGCTTAGTCCCTATGGTTTTTGAAGCAAGATAGTATATGGTCGTTATGGATGTGCTGCAGGCATATCCGATGATGATGCCATTTTCGACCTTGCCGAACAGCTCTGCCGCCTCCTCCGAAAATGGAAGCCTGTCCATAAGCAAATCGAGAAATATGTTCGTGTCAAACAAAATCCTCAAAGGTACTTCTCCTCCAGATGCTTTTTGTAGTCATCCTCGTTCAGTTTTGAATTTCGGAGAAGCCCGCGCAGAGATTGAGTTATTGGGGTAACAGCTGAAGCGGCAGGCGCTTTTTCATTGGCCAGAAATTTGAAATAGTCAGTGACAACCTGTGACAATGATTTGCCGGTGCTGGCGGCGTAGAATTTTGCCTTGTCAATCAGTTGATCCTCGAGCCGAAGTGTGAGTTTTGTTTGCATATGAAACCTCCCGAGCGCTGCCGTATATGTTGATATTAAGTGTACGGCAATAGGGCTTGTTTGTCAACGCGTAACTGATTGTGTCTGAAATAAAGGGTTCAACTGCCTTCCTGATGACTCTTCTGATTAAATCGGTATCCGACGCCGCGCACAGTCTGAAAATGGATAGGATGAGCGGGATCAGGTTCGAAGTATTTGCGGAGCCGGACAATAAAGTTGTCGAGGGTTCTGGTCTCGGTGTCGCTGGAATAACCCCAGGCCGTTTGCAGTAATTCACCACGCGGTATGGCCTGCCCCTCTTTCCTGAAAAAGATCGCCAGCACCCGCACTTCCATCTCAGTCAGATCAATTTCTCCCTGCGCCGTCCTGGCCCGGTAGGAAAGCAGGAATACTTCATTGTCTCCGAAGCGGTATCCCTCCTCAACCGGGTCGGGACGATACCAGGCCGAGCGGCGCAGCATTCCCTTAACCCTCAGCAGAAACTCTACCAGATTAAACGGCTTGGTAAGATAGTCATCGGCTCCGTTTTCAAGCCCCTCCACCCGGTCGGCGTCATCGGAGCGGGCGGTCAGCATCAGAATCGGAACACGGGGATCCAGCTTTCTGATTGCCCGGCAAACCTGAAATCCATCCATGCCGGGTAGCATTACATCGAGTATGATCAGCTCGAAATGCTCAACCTCCAGTGTTGCCAGCGCTTTCTCTCCCGATTCAAAGTGGCTGATGCGGAAGCCTTCCTCTTCGAGGTTGAAGCAGATTCCACGCGCCAGATGGATTTCGTCCTCAACCAGCATTATGCTCGGTTTTTCAGGTATCATGGTATCCCTCACGCCAGCGGGAGTTTAATAGTGAATGTGCTTCCGGTCCCAAGCCCGGCACTGTTTACCTGGACCGTGCCGCCATGACCCTTGATCACTGACTCCACAATGTACAGGCCCAGACCGGTTCCCCTGACGTAGTCCCCCGGTGGCTGTACCCGGTAGAACATGTCGAAAATATGTTTCTGGTCCTTCTTTTCAATTCCGCGCCCCCGGTCCATGACCGAAATGAGCAGACTGCTTCCGGAACGGGACAGCTTTATAGATATATCCGGACTTTCTGGTGAATAAAGTACAGCATTTTCAAGCAGATTGCGGAGCACCATTCCCATCTCCTCCGGATCCACCATCGCCTTCAAGCCGGATTCGGACTCCAGAGATATATTGCCCCCCTGTGGGAGTTTTGAGCGTTCCTGTTCCACATAATCTTCGATCAGGGCCGAGATGTCAGTCAGGCGGCGTTCGGCCGGCTTACGCCGCTGTTCCAGGCGGGCGGCCATCAGCAGATTATTGATCAGGTAGTTGAGCCGCTCTGTATCGGCCAGCATCGTGCCGACAAAAGAATCAAGGCGCTCCTCTGCCGGCCGCCGCAGGCGGATTGTTTCGAGGTGGAGCTGGATTGACGCCAGGGGTGATTTCAGCTCGTGGGTTACCTGTGACATGATGTCGCGCTGCTGCGAATAAAGGTTAGACTGGCGATTCCAGAAGACGAAGATTACATAGACTCCGACCAGAATCAGCACCAGCATGACGAGACCTTCCACCATGACCGGCCAGTTAAAGCCCTGGCCAAGCAGTTCCGGCCGGTAGTTTTCAGCCAGCTCCTTGAATTCGCGGTGTTTGCCGACAAACCAGTAGATCCAGAAAACAACCACGGTGATCCAGACCAGCTGAATGGCAATCAGTGCCATAACCGGGTGGAATATGCGCCGCCAGAGTTTCATAATCGAACTACGGTCAAAATAATAAGCGCTGACATGGGATCCACCTGCTTTCAATTATTGCGCAACTATTGTTCATTCTGATATAAAACCTGATGAGGAGTATGCCAATGCCTGAGCCTGATTTCAAGCGACTTAATCGATTGATGATGATTTACCGGATAGTACAGACCATGCTGGTGGCCATGCTGGTATACATGGCGCTCAATTTCCAGCACCATTTTGCTCTGAAAGGGCGTCCGGACCAGTTTATCACCAGTATAGTTATCGCGATAGTTCTACAGCTGGTCTTCCTGTTCCCGGTCTACAAGCTGGCCTGGCGGGATGCCGGCGTTGAGATGGATGGAAGTGTGCCCGGTCTGTCGGTGGAGCAGCTGGCTGCTCTCCGCAAGAAGCGATTACTGGGCGATTTGTGGAAAATGTCGGCCGTGGCCTTTTTTGTGGTGTTCGTGGCGCTGGCTCCCGGAATTGAAAAGACCGCCGGTGCTCCGCTGGTATTGGCCAGCATCCTTTTTTCATTCCTGCTGACCTGCCTGATGTATTTCCAGTGTTTCAATTTCAGTGTTAAAAAAAGAATGAAAACAGCCTCTAGCTGAAGAACCTCTCCATCCTGCCGAATATCTCTGACGAACTCCCCTTGACAATCTCCGTTTCAGGCAGGGAGCGCAGGAATATTCTGCCGTAGCCCTTGTTGATCACCCGCCGGTCCAGAATCAGTACCGCTCCGCGGTCGTCGCGGCTGCGGATCAGACGCCCGAAACCCTGCCGGAACTTGATGACCGCCTGCGGCACGGCAAAGTCACGGAATGCATCGCCGCCGTCAGCCTTGATCTTTTCAGCCCGGGCCTGCTGCACCGGTTCGGTCGGGACCTGAAAGGGGAGCCGGGCGATGATTACAAGCCGCAGCGCCTCTCCTTTGACATCAACTCCTTCCCAGAACGAATCGGTGCCGAACAGTACGGCATTGCCCTCCTTTCTAAACTGGGCCAGCAGAGCGTGGCGGCCGGTTTCACCCTGTTTGAGTGCCGTCAGCCCCAGCCGTGCCAGATCGGGAGAAAGAGCGGCATACACGCGGTTCAGCAGATCGTAGGAGGTGAACAGGATAAAAGCGCCGCCCCGGGTAATGGCCACGGCTCTCAGGATGGACTCTTCCAGAGCTTCGCGGTAGCCGGGAACGGTCGGCTCCGGCATATCATCCGGAATGGCCACAAAAACCTGACGGGCGTAATCGAAGGGCGAAGCCAGCCGTAGCTCGCTTAAGCGCTCTTTCGGCAGCAGGGCAAAGCCGGTTCGTTTTTTCAGATAGCCGAATTCCCCTCCCACCGTAAGCGTGGCGGAGGTGACGATAATCGTTTTTATCCGATCCAGAATAGTCTCCTTGACCTGGGCTGATATATCCAGAGGAGCGGCACAGAGCCGGGCCTGCACTCCCCGGCTGCCGGTCTTGCTCTCGATCCAGCGGCAGTACCCCTCTGCTTCTGTTATAAAAAACAGCAGCCCGTCGGCCATGGCCTGCAGTCTTCCTTCAATGCCACCCGTGTCCAGCAGCTGATCGGCAAGTTTTTCGCGTAATTTTTCAGGCAGATCCTCCGAGCGGCGTACCAGTGTGCGCAGGGCGGCGGTGTAATCATTCAGCATATCGGCCAAAGCCTGCAACCGCGAACGGCACTCCAGCCAGAAATGCCCACCCTCCACCTCGCGGGTGATCCGCAGCTTTTGCTCCCGTCCGGACGGGCCGGAGGCAGCGTGCTCTACCTCCAGCGCCACCCAGTCCATGGTGCGTTCGGTCAGTCCGGCCAGATCGTGCGCTTTGGGGAGCAGATGGCTTTCCAGCAGGCCGGAGAGTTCGGCATACAGTCCTTCCAGTGAATCAGGAAGATCGCGGGCGATGCGTGATGAGATTATGGTAAGCAATCCGGCGCGATTGGCTTTCTGCGGGACCAGACGATGCAGCTGCTTCAGTATGCCGCTGCGGGCGATGATCAGCGAGAGATGGCTGGTGGCCACATCTTCCAGATGGTGCCCCTCGTCAAAAATGAGCCGGGTGAAGGGTGGCAGAATGGCGGTGGCGTCGTAGCCGGTTTCTTTGCGAAGGACGATATCCGAAAGCAGCAGGGCATGGTGGACCACCAGGATTCTGGCTGCCGATGCCTCGCGCCGGGCGCGGTAAAAGAAGCAGCGGTTGAAGTGTTTGCAGCGCGACCGGCCGCACTGGTCGGCTTCGCAGCAGACCTCCTCCCAGGTGTTGGCATGCGGGGTAAAGGTCAGATCGCTGCGGCAGCCGTCCTGGGCGCCCTTGCTCCACTCGATGATGGCGGTCAGTTCGGCCGCGGACTCGTCCGGGAACAGGCCCGGTTCGGCTTCGGCATGTTCCAGTTTGCGCAGACAGGCGTAGTTGCTGCGCCCCTTGACCAGGGC
>CAZUGI010000007.1:0-49847 GCA_964619855.1 uncultured Geobacter sp.
GTCGTACATATCGCTTGACTCGGAATTATTCAAAGTGATAGCGTCCAAAGCACCTCTATCGTGGCTTTATGATAGTCCCTTTTCCCGCCTTTCCGCCTGAATGGGGTGCAACGCTGATATACTTGATGTCACTGCTGGTCGAGGTGTTTTCGTTGTCCGTGACTGTAACGCGTACTTGATAGGTTTGCAGGGCGGCAGATGGATTCATATTCATGGTCCACTTGGTCCCCCACTCGCCATTATTCGCGGTGCCGTTCACCATAGGAAGGCGCATACCAGAACTCGTGCCATCCGGTTTCGTGAAAAATAGTGTAACAGTCTGAACACCCGTATTGTCAGAAGCTTTCACAGAAACATTAACTTCACCACCGGTGTATTCAAGCTGTTCTGGCTTGACGGTAAATGTCAATATGCGGGGCGGGGTAGGAACCTTGCCAACTACTGCAAAACTGGTTCCCGCATTTGCCGGTGACAGGTTGCCATCTACGTCAAAAGATACGGTGTTCAAAATTCTAGCAGGAGTTGTATTTGGGGAAATTGGCGTTATCACTTCCCAAGTACCGTTTTGAGGTGTGCCAGACTTTAAATGAAGGGAAACGATAGCGGTATGATTTCCAGGGGCAGTAATTTTAGCTTTCACTGATGTCACAGCTTTTGGATGGCTCAGGTTAACACGCAGAGTCACATTACCGCCAGTTGAAGCGAGTTCCGGAGGCTGTGCAGTCGCTCCGGAAAATGTTGGTGGAGTTCCTTTCACCACAATAGGGAAATCAGATTCAAAATAGTTCTTGCCAGAACGGCAAGAACTCCATACGCGTATCTTAGCAATTTGTGAACCAGTGTTAATCGGGCGACCGGATAGCACTGAGTTATTAACATCAAACCACATTCCGTAGGGAACATTGTTGAGTTCGACTCTTGTGATTTGGGTTGACCCGGCTGCGACAAATTGCTTCATATTGATGGACTGCATATCGTCAACCGGAATTTCAATAGTGTTCTTGCTTAAAGTTATTGCAGGACAGGGTTCACATGTAACTTTTGCTACAATCGGTTGTGTTGTGTTAAACTCATGATCACCGTTTACATAGCTGAGTTGCATATTCACCTTATCAAAAAAAGGGTGCTGAGTTTGAATTTCTCCTCCATTTGTCGCTAGCTGTTGGCACTTAGTGATGTAACTTTCCTTAACCTCCCTGTCTTGAGATGGGACATTGATGAACGGAAAGGGAATCCTGATTGAGCAATCATTCTCATTGAAGTTGCAAAGTCCATTATTGCCACCAACCTTGCATGACTCAGAATGCAAGTATAATAACCTGCTGTGAGAAAACATCGCAGTGACTTCTTTTACTTTATTGCAAAACATCCCTGGCTCCGTGTGAGAAGCCTTTATCTGGCTGTCTGAGCCAGTTACATTCCCCAATTTGTCAACATATACAGAAAATAGAGGGCTAGGAATAGACACGGTCGTTGAGCCATGAGAGGTTATGGCGGAATGAGAGGGAGACGAATAAAACAGTATAAGATTCCCGGCGAGTAAAGCACAGCAGAACACTAGCCTAAAACTACTGCGGTTTAATATGGTATGCAGTGAAAAAATACCTAAAATAATCATCTTGAACTCCTCGCCTAAAGCTATAAACGGTGTTTTAAAATACCATGCTGTATGGTGGCGCATCAATATAAATTTACTTGTTCTCGAATAATCTACGTATACTGATGCTCTATGGATAGGTCGGTAATAGCCGAAAGGAATGTAAAACGCGCCGTATCTTTATATGTGAGCGCGGAGTTTGCACTAATGTTTTGTATAGTATGTCTGCTAAAATTCTGCTAGAAGTTGTCTTATTAACTGTTGGAATCAAAAGGAAAACCATGAATATGGATCAGACTATCAATTCACTGGAATCACTTCGCGATCGCCTTCGGGAATTTGCGAAAGAACGTGACTGGGATCAGTATCACACCCCTAAAAACCTTTCGATGGCTCTTATTGCTGAAGCAGCGGAGCTAATCGAGCATTTCCAGTGGGTTGCAGGTGATCAAAGTCATGTTCTTGAGGAGAAGACACGTACTTCGGTAGAGGAGGAACTGGCTGATATTTTGATATATCTGGTCAGGATATCAGATAAGCTTGAGATAGACCTTTATGATGCCGTAGAACGTAAGATAGCTATAAATGAAAAGAAATATCCCGCCGAAAAAGTACGCGGGAGTGCCAAAAAATATACCGAATATGAAGACTGAAATCAGTTATTATTCTGTTGTGCAAGTCTGAATTATACTAAGGAGAGCATTTGAAATGGAAGAGGCGATAACATTCTGGCTTGACAACAAGGTATCATCAGGATTCAAGGTAGCTGAAATCGGCCGCCAGACATTGGTGTCGTATCGTGATAAATTCTACGTAATAGAGGGTGGAGCAGCAAAGATGAATGGCGTGAGGCCGCTGCACTACTCAAAAACATCAATGCCGCCAGTCTGGAAAAAAGCCATGCAGGGAATATTGCCTCCACCGGTTACTGTCACAGTTCATCCTGAAGAAGACAACCTTCCCGCGACTACGTCTACTAATAAGGAGCGCACTAAAATGCAAAAAACTACTTTAACAACTGCGGAGCGGACAGATTTACGGCCGAAGGAGGAAAAAGCTCCGCAAGCACCATTAAAACAGGTCCCGAACTCAAAAAACTCGGCAGAAATGAAGCCGTTCAAGATTTCACAGACGACAGTGGTTGCAAATTGCCCATATTGCAACCACAAGCATGAACTGCCGCTCGAAAAGGGTAAAAACGGTAAGCCGTTTTTCGTAGCATGTACACGCTGCAGCACAGAGTTCGCTGTTCGTTATGTCCCGGTTACCATGTATCAGGCGCAGGTAGCTGCATTCAAATAGATTTTAAAGTCAAATTTGCTCAGAATAGGCGCCAGGATTATGAGGTTGACCGATGGATGAAATTAAACAATTTTTTTCTGAAAAAGATCTGTTTGCTCGCCATGCTGGTATCGAACTGCTTGAAGTTTTCTCTGGCAGAGCAAAGGCGTGCATGAAGATCGCTACGTATCATTATAACGGTGCCAGAACAGTACATGGCGGTGCGATCTTTACTCTGGCCGACTTCGCTTTTGCTGTTGCTTCAAACTCGCACGGGACTCTGGCGATGGGCATAAATACAAGCGTATCTTTCGTTAAGGCTGCTACCGGAGGCACACTCTATGCGGAAGCCAGAGAGGAGGCTCGCAGCTCTAAGCTGGCTACATACTCGGTTCATGTTACTGATGATGATGACGATGTTGTAGCCATTTTCCAGGGTACGGTTTTTAGAAAAAAAGAGTCTGTATTACCTCCCAGTAATTAACAGCGTGCTGAATTCAATGTGTTTCTTATTCTTATATAATGGTGAGTTTTCTAAATGCTTATTGTCTCTTTAATAAAACATATTGCAATAAAGACTGCTTTATCGATGCTGCTACTGCACTGTTTTGTAGTGCCTTCTTTCTCGCAAATGGCAGAAGTGAATTTCGGCCGCCTTGAGCCGATAACAGCGGTTGGGATAAACGGCCGCTTTATTGCTTTTTCAGCCAAAGAAGGGCAGTCCAGGTTCGAACATGTCTTTAATCTCAGTACTATGTCTTTGAGCGATGAAAGGCTGAAACATCTTAGCTTTAACAAGATGGGGACCGCCTGGGGTGAGTATTCTCTGGTTTTTGGCATGGAGCACAACAACCACTCTAAACTTGAGTTGCGCCAGTTGGGAAGGGTGTTGCGCGAGCTTGACTGGCGAAATATGCCTGGTGCAAGTCATAATGTTTTCGGGTTTCTGAAAGGTGGTACCTGGCTTACAGGCGGTAACAAAGGAGTTCTGGAAATTTACAATACGCAAGCTGAAAAGCTGGCAGCTCTTGAGGGCCATTCAGGTTCAATAAAGAGCGTAGCATATAACGAAAAATGGCTTGTTTCTGCTGATGACATGGGCTTGATGATCCTTTGGGATCTTGATGAAGTTATTAGAGGTAAAAAAAGGATTCAGCCTTATCTCAGCTTGATACATTCAAAAGACGGAGAATGGGCCATCTGGAGTGAGGAAGGACTCTTTTCAAGCTCTGAAGGCGGTCATCATCTGTTGAATATCTCAGGTGATCAATTGAAAACCTATCGTAGGCCGGTGCTTTTAGCCAAGAAAATTGCATCACCCCAAAACTTTCACAGACTTGTAGCTGCTGAGTTGAATAATGATGCCGGCGTTTTTAATCCACCTGTTGTCTCTATTGTGAAGCCGCCACAAATTAGCTCCAAACGGGATTTGGAGATCACGGCACAGATCTGTGATGGCGGTGGCGGCATTCAATCAGCTATGCTTTATTTAAGAGGAGTGCCGATTGCAATAGAGGAAGCAACCAGGGGCCTTGCAAGCAAGGATAAGAGCAATAAAACCACTAAGGGCGGCTGTTACAGCTATTCCAAAGTGGTTTCACTGGTTGACGGAGAAAACCATCTGGTTCTGGTTGCAAACAACCATTTTGGAAAGGAGTCCGTTCCAGATAAGGCTGTTGTAGCCTATGTTTCTGAGAAAAAGAAGAAACCTAATTTGCACATTGCGGCGGTAGCTGTCACAAATTATGCAGATAAAAGATTTGAGCTAAAGTACCCGGTAGAAGATGCACAAGCTCTCATTATGGCCCTTTCAAAGGGAGGATATGGTATTTTTGATTCAATAAAAACATATACATTGTATGATGGGCAGGCCACTAAGGAACGTATAGGACACTTTTTTAATCAGCTAAAAAATAAGATTGGTTCAGAAGATGTCTTTATTCTGTTTATGGCGGGGCACGGGCTGTTTTACAGTGATAATGGTGAGTATTATTTTATGCCGCATGACGTCAAAGGGGACAATATCCTAGGCAGCGCCTTGGGGACCGAGGAGATGATGAAGCTACTGGCAAATGTGAATGCCGCACAGACGCTTCTGCTTTTTGATACATGTCAGAGTGGTGGTTTTGATGGATTTATAAAAGAACTTCAGCAGATCAGTACTTCTCAACTGAAGTTTGTACACAGGCTCGGCAGGGCTTCTCTTATGGCAAGCAGTAAGGAACAGGTAGCTTTTGAAGGTGTCAGGGGGCATGGAGCATTTACTTCGATCATTTTGGATGCTTTAGGTGGTGGAGCAGATTACACCGGAGATATGTTGATAACAGTTGATGAATTATCGGTTTATGTAAGCAAACATTTGCCTGAATTAACTGAAAGAAGATGGGGTTATCGACAGGAGGCGATCAGAAATACGACAGGGCATGATTTTATTTTGGGCGGACTAAATCGTTAAACTCTAATACTAACCCAAAAAAAGGAGGGGGAAAAATGAAATTCATCGCTATTCTAATCGCTACCACGATGCTTCTTGCGATGGTAGCAGGGTGCGCGACTACAATCCCGCAAAAAACAGTACCTGCAGTAGTAAAACCAAAAGCATGTCGATAACACAATTTAATCAAGGAGGTGAATCTTATGAAATTAATTTATAAAATGATTGTCCTTATGCTTTCGGTTTCCATGCTCTCAGGTTGCTTTGTTACGTATGTAGAAATGCCGGATCTTAAGCTTGTTTCTAAGGACTATCCCAAGCCGGACGAGAATACAAATCTTTCTTTTGCTCTCGCTGAACCAGACCTGAAAATAAGAGTTGACCTCACATCTACTGCTAATTCTGGGCTTATGGAACGTATTCGGTACAATGCAAATAAAGTAGCCTGCTTCATAACCCCAGAAGCTCAAAAAATTCTTTTATCCAAAGGGTTTACGATCACCGAAAAGTTTCAGAGTTATAACGCTATGACGTTCACTCAAAAGCGTAACACGAGCGCACTGTTTTATCCTGAGATCGTTATTGATATTGAGGAAAAGTCTCAACTTGAAATTGTTCAGTTTTTAATGGTCAGGGATCAAAAGATTAAGGGCAGAATGCAGATAAATGCCAAGGTAAATATTATCATGCTTGAGCCTCTTTCCGGCGAAAAGTTATGGGTCAAATCCATCCCGGTTACAGGATATGATGAAGCGGTTATCTATCAGTTTATGCAATACGCAGGTACTGAGCTTAACGGTGTTTCGGTGCCGGAGGATCTTGTGCCAATTGCTGATAAGATTGATAAAATGCTTGCTGCCATATCTCAGGAGGTGCTGGATGCAACGGCCAAGTATGTTGAGAAGAGTGAGTTTGAATTTTTGAACTCGGATATAGTAAAACTCAAAGGGATAAAGAGATACTAGCATCAGTAAAATGTCTCGTGTTGAAAACAGGATGATTTAGCCATTCTTATTTCGAAATAATAGATGCCGATTAACAGTGGCATAGAGAAGGGAATAGTCATGAAATTGATAGGTCTTGCTATTGTTATGATAATTTTATGTAGCGGCCTGATGGGATGCGCAAATCCCATGGTCGTGAAAATAAATGAAGACTCACAAAGGATAACTGGATTAGCTCAGGTAGCCAAGTCTGACCTCGAAGATTGTCTCCTCAGGAGTGACAAAAATGCATGTGAAGAAGTTAACACAAAACTCGATGCCATTATTACAACTTCAAACGGACTCCCAGATATCGTCAAAGACTTGAAATCACCTTTTCAAAAATAGTATTTTTTGTTGTTTCACGGAGTAAGAATTATAGAAAATTGTGGTGTCAAGTAGTTGTAGTCTCGGTATAAACTAAAACGAGGGGCTAGCAAAATTCGCTAGCCCCTCGTTTTTTTATGGTGGGCGCTACTGGGTTTGAACCAGTGACCCCTGCCGTGTGAAGGCAGTGCTCTCCCGCTGAGCTAAGCGCCCGAATCGACGTAGTTGCTGCCACTATATAAATAAAAAGACACGGCAGTAACAACGAGACCGGCATTGGAAACCATTCGGTTGCCGCACGGCGGTTGAACCAAGTTGGTCTATTTTTTTGCCTTTGGTTTAACTGCTTTCTTTACAGCTGGTTTAGCAGCCTTTGCTGTAGGCTTGGCAGCTGGTTTAACTGCTTTTTTTACAGCTTTAGCTGCCGGTTTTGCTGCTGCTTTTACAGGCTTGGCGGCCGCTTTAGTTGCTTTAGCTGCCGGTTTTGCTGCGGCTTTCGGAGCTGCCTTAGGAGCCGCTTTCACAGCCTTGGCAGGAGCCTTTGCCGCCGCCGGTTTGGCCGCTTTTGCAGGTGCTTTCTTTGCTGCTTTCACTGGCTTGGCCGCTGGCTTAACTGGTGATTTTGCTTTCGGCATTCTGAATCCTCCTTGAGTGAGTTTACTACTAAGATCGCTTTATTAAGGAAATAAACACTACAAGAGTTAATTTTGCAAGTTGTTTTTAAAATAATGCATCAAAAAGTTAAAAATATTTTGAGCACAATTAAGTATAGGTTCCTGTATGATATGCCTTGCCTGCTTGAACTCCAGGCTTCTCAATCAATTCTGCCAGAAAATCGCAAATAAGAATAACTGAAGGGAAGCGTCATGATTGGATTAACAGTAGTAGCTAAAATTGTTGCAAAGAGAGAGTTTACTGATGTTGTCAAGAGTGAATTGTTGAAACTGTTAGTGCCGACCAGACAAGAGTATGGCTGCCTTGAGTATAATCTTCATCAGGATACAGAAGATCCCGCTGTATTCATATTTCACGAAAACTGGAAGGACTCCGCCTGTCTTGAAAATCACAAAAATTCTGATCATTATAAAATTTACACCAGAGCCGTAGTTGATCTGATCGAGGACAAGGTCGTTCACAAAATGATTCGCATAGAAGATTGATGGAGAGCCTTATCTTATGAGAGCTCAAATTGTAATTAGGTGTACGTTTTTGCTATCGTTAACGGTAATTCTCTGGTTGACCGGCTGCACAACTAAGGATTGGCGCACGGCAAGTCGCGAATCGGCTGGAATAGCCCCGAATCCTGCAACAACCAGGGAGGCGGTGCTTCAGGTTTATGGGGCTCCTGCATGGGGATGGAGAGGATGGTTTGCCATACATACATGGATTGCTGCCAAACCGACTAATGAAAGTGCCTATACGGTGTATGAGGTTATAGGTTGGCGTCAGCGAAATGGTTTGTCGGTCGTGCGGATCGAAAAAGATCTGCCGGATCGACACTGGTATGGAGAACGACCGGTTCTGCTAAAGGATGTAAGAGGCCCAGGTGTAGATGATTTGATTGCAGTTGTTGACAGTGCTGCAAAAAAATATCCGTGGCCGGATACCTACAAAGCGTTTCCAGGGCCAAACAGCAATACCTTTACTGCTTGGATAATCAATCAGGTAAAAGGGCTCAATCTTGAACTTCCATTTTCGGCAATCGGTAGCGGATTTACTGATAGGAATGAGTCGATTTCAAAATAAGTTCTATCCAGCTTCTCAATAAAGCGCAGTAAAATGGAGTGCCCATATTTTTACTAATAAAATTACGACAAAAGGTTCTTTGCCATACAACCTCACTAACAGGACTTATACAGTCTTGTAACCATCTTGAAAATATACATGTTATTGTGTATACGTCTGACACTTTTTGATTGACGGACAATGATAATGATGGCACTATTCGGCGGCAATTTCCGGTGAAATAATCTTAGAATGAAGAAATTTGATGTCATATTTTTTAAATCCAAGCATCCTGGGAGGAACTGAAATGAAGAAACTGGTTACACTGATTAAAACCCTCTGTGCGGCAGCCATTTGTGCCGGTCTGCTGGCAACGGTTGCCTTCGCAGCTGACCCGAAACCTGTTTTAGGTAATGCTGACTGCGTCAAGTGCCACTCGGCGGCACCTGAGGCAATTGCCGCAAATGGCGGTGCCCATAAAACCAGTGTAAGCTGTCAGGATTGCCACGCCGGCCATCCACCGACGGTGAAAAAAATTATCCCGGCCTGTAGTCAGTGCCACACCGGTAAGCCGCACTATAACCTTTCCGGTTGTCTGCGTTGCCACAACAATCCGCATACACCTAAGATCATCAAGCTGGCAAATAACATAACTGATGAATGCCTAACCTGCCATACGCAGCAGATTGTCAAGCTGAAGCAGGTCAAGAGCAAGCACACCAATCTTGCATGTAGCTTCTGCCATAACGTCCATGGTAAAATTCCGCAATGTACGCAATGTCATAAGCCTCACAGTGCCGAAATGACGGCCGCCGAATGCAAGCGTTGCCATCAGGCGCATATGCCTACTGCAGTTACCTACGCTGCTGATACGCCGAACAAAATGTGTTCTTCCTGTCATAAGAAGGCTTTTGAGCTGCATGGCAAAACTGAAACAAAACACAAAGGCGTTGCCTGCGTAACCTGCCATAAAGACAAACATAAGATGCTTCCGACCTGTCAGAGCTGTCATGGCTCACCACATCCGGCCGGAATGCTGGCACGCTTTACCAAGTGCGGTGATTGTCATAATGTTGCTCATGACCTGAATCGCTGGGAAGTTGGCACGCTGAAGAGTTCAGATACTGCTAAAGATGCGCCGATTGCGCTTCCCAAAAAAGGCTCCAAGAAGAAGTAATTAGTCTGTATTTATAGCCGTTACAACAAAAAGGCCGACGGAAATCCGTCGGCCTTTTTGTTGTTTGTAAATGGAAATATTTATGCTTTTTAACTGTTATTACTGAATTCTAAAAATAATCAAATTGAGATCTGGTCGAGTAAATAATGTTTGCGGAAGATCCACAAGAAAGTTTCAACGCCTTTCAGCGCCTGCCTGAACTGGCTAAGTTCCGATGATGTCATTTTGTCTGGATTGATATAATTTGTAGGTGTGGTTTCAGTTGCCATCACCTGCAGCTGCAGCTTAAGGCGTAGGTGCGTCAGATGGGAGAATGCTTCAGAAATGATGTGATGGTCACGCTTGGTAATCAGGCCCAGATCCTGGATAATTGCGAGTTTTTCCAAGGTGGTTCCACCGATATGTCCGGATTCAAGAGCCAAAAGGCTTGCACCAGCTGAAATTGCGAAGATGCCGGCTTTTTTCAGATCAACCAAGCCTTTGTTATCTCCGTTTTTCTCAGTGCGAATACGCCTAAAGAATGTAAAGGGGGTTGGAAATCGTACAACATGCCCTGCCATGTTCGGAAAAAAAACGGTGCTTTTGTGTACGGCCCTGCGAATATAGTTACGCAGATTCATCCCCAGCTCAATGTTGCCGTGTAAGGGCTTAAGATCTTGCAGCATGCCGAAATTGAGCATATTTTCAGGGGTGGGTGCTGATATCCACTGGTCAACCAGTCTTTCCCACTCAGTTGTACTGTGACACCATTCCGGGCTGCTGGCCATAATGTTGCCCGGACAGCGCGGGACCCCTATTGTTTCCAGTGCATCGACCATTCTTACGGCAAAAAGCTCCACTAGTGCAAGTGAAGCAGACGGCAGGGTATCGTTGTATATGATGGCACTGTCCTGATCGGTGCGAAGAGTTTGTTCACCGCGCCCTTCACTTCCGAGAACCAGATAAGTGGCACCCTCAGGGAGGCTTATCCCTTCATTTTTGAGCAGCAATGCGATCAGTCTTATTGAAATAGCATCGTTAAATCCGGAAATCATCCTTACTATGTTTTCTGTATCTTTGCCCGAGCAAATGGCGGGATTTAGCATGTTGAGCATTCGCACGCTTATTTCGCGTAATTGATGAATGGATTCAGAGGAATCAATCTCAAGATATATTTCGGAGGGTATGCAACTGCAGATTTCGCTGCCCGGCATGACTATTCTGAGAGCGGAACGGTGAATGAAAACACCGCCCCTGCACCCATTTCACTTTCCACCCATATTTTACCGCCCATTCTCTCCACAATCTCGCGGGAAATTGTTAATCCAAGTCCGGTGCCGAGATGGCTTGGTCTGTGCTGGTCCCGCTCCTGGTGGAAGCGTTCGAAAACCAGTTCAAGGCGATCAGATGCGATTCCCGGCCCTTGATCAGTTACGCTGATCAAGGCAAAACGGTCTTTTCTACGACCACTCAAACAGATCACTCCGTTTACCGGAGAGAAATTCATTGAGTTGGAAAGCAGATTGGTCAAGACCTGATGGAGTTGGTCCGCATCAGAATATATGGGCGGAATGCCATCTTCTATGTTACAGGACACGCTGATTCCCTTTTCGACGAAGAGTGGATGGGTTGTGTCGAGAGCCCTTGAAAAAACCGGCCCCAATTCCAGTTTTTCGGGATGAAGATCAAGGCGTCCGGCTTCAATTTTTGAAAGATCCAGCAGGTCATTTATCATGCGGGTCAGCCGTTCCGCTTCGTTATGTATGATGCCTACGAATTTGCTGCGCTTCTCTGCATCATCAACCCCGTAACGAAGCAGGATTTCGGAGAATGAGCGGATCGAAGTCAGGGGGGTTCGCAACTCATGGCTTACAGTGGAAAGAAAATCACTTTTTAGTCGATCCAACTCCCTAAGTCTTTCATTGGCCTTTTCGAGTTCAGCGGTACGCCAGGCGACCTTTTCCTCCATTGCGTGGCTGTAGGCCTGAACTTCAGAGTAAAGCTGGGCATTTACACCTGCCATGGCGAGCTGGTTTGCCAGGGCCGCGAAAAGTTCCACAAACTCTCCTGTGAAGTGCATCGGTCCTCGAGTTGCATAGGCGGTGAGCACGCCTATTACCCGACCTTCATACGTCATTGGGGCGTGAATCAGAGCGCTTACCGGAATATCCTTGATCAGTTGGGAGATAAGCATAGATTTGTCGATATTGCGGGTATCCTCAACGACAAGCGGTTTGGCGTTAAGGAACGATGTGCCGAAATACGTTTCCATAGAGGGAACCATTGCGGACGCCTTGACATAAGCCTCGCTAAGTCCTACATGGCTCCGAATCCGTAATATGCCGTCCTCACCAAGCAGTCGGACCGCCAGATGCTCGAAACCGAATTCTCGTTTGATCAAGAGGAGTACTTCCTGCAGCAGAGTGTCAATATCCAGGCTGCGTGAGAGCGCGTGCGATGCCTCATGAAGCACCATCAGTTCACGCAGTCTTCGTTCCAGAGTATCCTGACTATCTACAAGCGTTTTTGAAACATCGCCGAAGATGTCCAGGATTTCAACCGCCTTCTCCCTGGGCCATTCCAAAGAACTGTCAATGATCATTCGTGACGCCTGCGAGCCGAGGGCGCTGGCCAGACAGCGTTCGGTGGCTTCCAGCAGAGCCTGTGGTGAGGATCGTTCCGGCAGTGCTCCCAACACATCCTGGGCTGTACGGATGCCTACAAAGCGGGCCAGCAGATTTTCCAGGTCAGCTCTCGTGGCCCAGGCGGCCGGAACTCCGGAGCGGGAAGGTTCATCTTCAGATCGCGAGGACAGGAAGCTGAAGATAAAGTAGGCTCCCAGATTGAATACAAGACTCCAGATCAGGGCGTGGGTCCATGTGTCAAAGCCGTCCAGCCCGAACAGCGCTCGGGGCCGCAGCATTTCAATTCCCCATGGCCCCTGTGTCAAAAGAGATTCACTTACCCAGCCTGAATCAGCAAAACTAGGTAGAAGCAGGGTGTAAAACCAGATGCCAAAGCCCGCAACAAGCCCGGCGAGTGCACCGGTTCTGGTGCCGCCTTTCCAGTACAGGCCCAGTAAGACAGCCGGGGCAAACTGAATAACGGCTGAGAAGGACAGAAGCCCTGTGGCGACCAGAGTATGAGAGTCGCCTATCCATACTTTAAAGGCGTATCCGAGAAGCACAACTCCTAAAATAACGGTTCGTTTGGTATATAACAGAGGACGTGAAACATCGCGATTAATCTGGGTGCCCAAAGTAGGGGCAATATGCCCAAGCACCGTTACTCCGGAATGATGGAGGATCATGGTTGCCAATGCTACCGACTCTACAATCACCATGCTTGTGGCCGCGGAAAAGCCTCCCAGGTAGGCCAGGAAGGCCAGTTCAGAATGGCCGCGCGAGAGCGGTAGTGAGATCATAAAGAAATCAGGAGTCAGGCCGCCGCCGTAAAGGTGCCCCACCAGCGCGACTGGAAGAACAAGCAGGTTAATTAGAAGCAGATAGGCCGGGAAGGCCCAGGCAGCTGTTTTTAGATGCCGCTCTTGAGCATTCTCGACTGCCAGCATATGAAACTGGCGAGGTAATAGAATTACAGCTGAAGCAGAAAGAACGCTCAAAGCGACCCAGGACGGAAGTGATGTTCCAGAGCCCTCACCCAGGATGAAAAGTCGTGCCAGATTCGGATCAGCCAGGGACTTCTCGAAAACATTCGTTAAACCACCGCCTATGCCAAAGACGATGTATATACCAAGCACAAGAAAAGCTCCAAGCTTTACGGCACTTTCAAAGGCCACTGCAGCAACCATGCCTTCATGCCGCTCTGTTGCCACCAGGCTCCTTGCCCCAAAAAGGCCTGCAAAGATCGAAAGCCCCAGGGCGCCCCAGAAGGCTGCATCGCCAAAAATACCGGAAGTAGCTGTTCTGCCGGTCAGAAGGTCAAAAGTATATCCTATAGCCTTGAGCTGGAGTCCAATGTATGGAGTGATTCCGATAACCATCATCGTGGTGGCTATGGCACCCAGAGCCCACCCTTTTCCGTACAGGACCTCCAGTAGGTCAGGCAGGCTGGTGACGCCCTGAGAGCGGCAGAATGAGACCAGACGCTTTAGAAGGGAGGGAGCTAGCAGAAAAATTAGAGTGGGACCAAGATAAATGGGAAGAAAGCCCAGGCCGGTTGAAGCCGCCTGACCAACGCTGCCGTAAAATGTCCATGAAGTGCAGTAGACAGCCAGAGAAAAACTGTACACCCAGGGATTGTTGACAAGGCTGCGGCCTCTATCCCGGGCCCTGTCCGTGGCGTACGCTATTGCAAACAAAGCCACTAAATATCCAATTCCGAGAAAGGCAATCCAGAAGGTCTGACTCACGGCTTATCTCCATGAGTCAGCGCCCAACAGGCAAGTACCAAAACACACCAGACCGTAAAGAGATACAACGGCAGGACCGGAATGCCCAATAGGCTTCCCGGACGATTGAAGGCTCCTATAATAGGCGGATACAACGCCACTAGACCAACGGCAAACAGGGCAGCAAGGCGTCGTGCGGTTACATTCATATCAGTATCTCGATGACTGCCAACGTAAAAGCAGGTGCTGATCGCAGAAACCTTTGGCATCAGCCAGAGTATTCACACCGCGTCCAGGCAGCAGTAGCAGGAGTCGTAAAAAGATCTGGGCAGTTGCTCGTGCGTCACCCATGGAACTGTGTCTCCCCTCGATCGTGATGCCGAGTCGCTCAGCCATAGCATCAAGGCTGTGCCCTTCGGTCTCATTGTGCAGGGCGTAGGAGAGCAGCAGTGTATCAAGGACCGGATTCTCTATTTGAGGTAGGCCGGCTTCGATCGCAGCTATCTGGAGGCACTTCATATCAAATGCCGCGTTATGGGCCACCAGTACAGAGTCGCCGACATACTCGACAAACCTTGGATATACTTCACTCATGGAGGGTGCCCCAGCCACCACGTGATCTTCTATGTGATGAATCAATATCGACTCGGGTGGTATAGACCGTCCGGGGTTTACAAGAGTATGAAATGTATCCGAGTTTTGGACTCTCCCACGCCGAATGCGTACCCCGCTGATACTGATGACCTTGTCTCCCTGGGAAAGCCGCATACCGGTTGTTTCGGTATCGAACACCACATACTCGAGTTCCCCAAGGATTGACCGCAACTGCTCCTCTCGCTCCAGCACAGGACGGGGCAGAAACAGATCAAAATCATAGAATTCCGGTTCGTTCTCTATCAGGCCGTTTGAGCGGAATACTTCGGCAACTCCGGTGGCCTCCAAAAGAGCCATCCGGATTTCCAAGGCATCATCAGAAGTTCTAATCCAAAATTCTCCCCGGTTCCTGCGAACAGATTCCCCCAGAGTCAAGGGCCCTTCTCCGGCCGGGCACACCAGAATGGATTCAAGTTCAGCCTGATTGCCGTCAAAAGCCCCCTTAATTCTTATGGTGGTTACTATCGCCCCTTCTTCCACCAACAGACTGGCTTCCACTACAGTCTGCTGATGCAACTTTTTCTTCTCGAGCCACTGCAGGACGCTTTGCAACGCTGCAACCCACGAGAACGGCTCCACGTGTACCATGGGAATCTTTGCGTCATTTTCGAGCATCACAACAGAAATGCCCGGGGTTAATATGACAGCCTCATCAAAAAGTTCCTTCGGGTTGGAGGCGATGGCCGGCCAGCGGGAATTGCGGGCCGCATTTGTAGCTTCCTCCATTGTTGTAACACGCTCACTGAGACGCAGCATTTCAGCCGACAGAGCTGACAGAAAAGCCTGCTGCCTCTCTGTAGGCATATCTTGATGTCTCTGAAGCGTCTCAACCAGAGAACGCGCTGTTGCAACTTCAGCCCTGAATTGCTGAGGCATTTCTCGTAAGGTTTCTGTGAAGCAGCTGCCCTGCTCAGATGGATCACTTAAATCGCGGAAAACCAGAAGATAGCCTGATCGTTCGCCACCCGGACCTGGTACGATCGAGAGCGAGCCTTTGAGCAGCTTTCCGTCCCGGAACGGGAAGATCAGGTCTTCTACGGATTCCACACCTTGCTCCCACCTCAGCCGGAGCCGTTTCAGGTGAAAATTCAGTCGGTCACCGGGGAAGATACGCGCAAGCGGAGCTCCGATGCCGGAAGTGAAACCACGATCCAGAGTCATTCGGGCTCGCGGGTTCATCAGAATAATTTCCGCCGATTCGTTGGCAACCACGACCCCATCAACCATAGTACGAAGCACAGTGGCCAAACGGTTTTGCTCCTCCTGAACCGTCCGGGTGGCTTCAACTACGCGCTCCTCAAGCTCTCCGTAAACTTTGGCCAGATTACCGGCCATGTGATTGAATTCGCGCGCCAGCTCCTCCAATTCGTCATTTGTGTCCAGCTGGATTCGGTGACTCAGATTAATGCGGGAGACGATCTCTGCTCCTCGGCGGATTTCCATAATGGGGCTGAGAAAGCCGTTAGCCATTCGCCAGGCCAGCGCAACAGCCAGAATGGCGCAGGCGGCGAGCAGAACAGAAAGCTGAAGGATAAGGGAGTTGAATTGCTCGTACATCTGCCCCGCAGGTTGAACCATAGCCAGAAAGAAAATCGGAGTGGCCCCGATCAAAGCCGGTTTAACGACCGATACGCCGGCAAAAAAACTTTCACCGTCGGCTGAAAATGTAAACCCTTCACTACCGGCATCTACGGCAGGTGGAAGCGGAATTGCCGGGTCGCCTAACAGCCTTTCCCCCTTGGATGAATAAAGGATCGCTCCGCCACGTTCTCCCTTTTTGTATAACTTCAGTGCCTGTTGCAGTTCGACCGTAGAATAATAAAGGGCTATGTGTCCGAGAGGTTTCTTCATTTGATCTGTGACGGTTACCCGGCAGACAAGATTTTCCGCTGAAAATTCTATTGAGGGCACAGCGAGGTGAGGAATTGTCGGCAACAGCTCAATTTTTTGTAGGCCGCTTTGGGATCGGCGCATTAATGACAGTAACTCTTTCGGAAAAGGGCTGGAAGAATTAAGGGCAATCCTGACTTCAGATATTCCGGCAAGAAGATCGGCTGTTTGCTGGTAGCGACGCAGTTCGCCCGCCACTTGCTCCGAAATCTGCCCAGTCTCCCGGATGAGTAAAAGTCTTTGGGTTCCAACGACGTCGTCGCGAACTACCAGAAATTGGGCTGCCAATGCCGTGGCGAGCGGAAGTATCGCCAATCCAAGCAGCGATATAACCATGCGCCGACGCAGTCGATTGCTTCGTGGGCGTGGCTGTGTTTCACTGGTTTCCGTCATTGCTCAATCAAAGTCCGGATCTTTTCCAGCAGATCCTCGGCGCCAAACGGTTTGGTTATATATTCATCTGCGCCAACTTCAAGCCCTTTTTTCTTCTCAAGAGCCTGTCCTTTAGCGGTGAGCATGATCACTTTCATGCCGGCCATCTCTTCGCGCTCTCTTAGAATTTGACAGACTTCATAGCCGTCCTTGCAGGGCATATTTACGTCCAGGAGGATCAGGTCCGGTCGTACGCGATCGGCCACGTCCAGCGCTTCATCACCATCTCTGGCCGTGTAAACCTGGTAGCCCTCCATTTCCAGGATAAACTCGATCGACATAAGAATGTTTGGTTCGTCATCGACTGCCAGAATTTTCTTTTTTTCCATAGACACATTTCCCCAGACCTTCTTGAACTCACCCTATTCGGAGCGCAATCATATCGCATTACTTGAGCTAAAGAAATGATTTTTAGATGATGAAAATGAGTGAAACTACATTCAGAAAAAAAAGGGGAAGGCCGAAGCCTTCCCCACGATAATCTAAACAACAGACATTCTGGATATCAATGGTCAATGGCCTTTGCCATACCTATTCCGGTATTCTGGCGGACATAAACTTCATCAAACATCTCTTCCGAGCGTCTGCTTGGGAACAGCAGAGTGCCCAGGATGGCCGCGATAAAACCAAGCGGGATAGAGATGATGCCTGGATTTTTCAGAGTCATGATTGGCTTGTCAAGTCCCAGGATGGATTTTCCACCACGGTTTTTAGATTCTTCGATTTTCTTGTCGGCGATGGTCTTGAGTGTTTTGTCCATTGCCTCAGGTTTGATTTTTCCGTCGGTAACGTCTTTTTCAAGCTTGGTGTAAGCTTTTTTTGCGTCATCGGCAACCTTGTTCGGATAGGTCATGTTCGGGGAAACCATAACCAGGCCGATAGATGCAATGGTGCCGACCAACAGGCCGGAAACAACCCCGGCGGTGTTGAACTTGCGCCAGAAGAGAGACAGTACAACAACAGGCAGGTTGCCGGAAGATGCAACCGCAAAAGCTAAGGCCACCAGATGAGCAACGTTCTGCTTCTCAGCAGCGATACCGATGGCAATCCCTAGAATACCGACAACCAGAGAGGTGATACGTGCAGCAAGTACCTGCTCACGCTGATCAGCGTGGCCGTCTTTTATGACGTTGACCCATATATCATGGGCGATTGCGGCCGAGGCAGCCAGAACAAGTCCGGAAACAACTGCCAGGATGGTCGCGAATGCAACTGCGCAGAGGAAGGCAAGCAGCAGATCTCCCAAAAACGGTGAAAACTCACCGCCCAGAGTTTTTGCAAGCATCATGGCAGCCATGTTGCCGCCCTTGTCAACCTTCTGAATTCCCTGCGGGCTCAGATGGATGGCAGCACCAAAGCCGAGCAGCGTTGTAAGTATGTAAAATGAACCTATGATGAACATTGCTACAATTACGGATTTACGAGCATCCTGTGCGGTCGGAACGGTAAAAAAGCGCATCAGGATGTGCGGCATACCGGCAGTTCCCAGCACAAGGGCCATGCCGAGTGAAATCTGGTCAAGAGGGTTTGTCAGGAACAGGCCCGGTTCAAGGAAACGCTGTCCTGCGTCAGCTGTCGCCTTGCCGGACTCAATTTCCTTCAGATAGATAGGCAGCAGTTTGACATGGTCGATAATTTTCTCGTTGCTGACGATGTCATTAAAAAACTGCAGCGGGCTCATCCCGGATTTGATCATAACCAGTATGGAAAGAAGGCCGGCGCCAGACATCAGTAGTCCGGCCTTGATGATCTGAACCCAGGTTGTGGCGGTCATGCCGCCGAAAACGACGTAGCCGACCATCAGGATGCCGACGCCGATGATAGCAACCTTGTAGTCAATGCCCAGCAGGAGTTGCATCAGTTTGCCGGCTCCGACCATCTGGGCTGTCAGGTAGAAGGTTGATACCGAGACCGTCGAAATAGCTGCTATAGCGCGGACAGGCTTTGGAGATGTGCGGAATGACAGGATGTCTCCCAGGGTATATTTGCCGGCATTGCGACACGGTTCAGCCACAATCAGTAGAACTGTGATGTAGGCTACCAGCCAACCGACCGAATACATGAAGCCGTCATAGCCGTAGAGCGAAATCATTCCCGAAATTCCCAGAAATGAGGCGGCCGACATATAGTCACCAGCAATCGCCCAGCCATTTTGTGTGCCGGTAATACCGCCGCCCGCTGTGTAGAAGTCAGCCGCAGATTTGGTCTGCTTTGCCGACCAGACTACGACCGCCATGGTTGCGCCGATAATAATCAGAAATATCGGAATTGTAACCTTTGGATTGGCTTTGAGTTTGCCGGTATCTTCTGCTTTAGTGGAGACGGCAGGCGCAGCAACAGGAGTTGCTACTGCGGTTGGAGCTGCTGATGTAGCAGGTTGGCCGGCTACTGGAGTTGAAGCTGTTCCTGGCAGGTCTTTCTTGGGCTCTTCGGCAAAGCACAATGTGCCAAGTGAAATTGTAATCAGTAATGCAATGAAAACATTCTTCATTTCTCAACCTCCTTTCCTTTATATTATTTTGATATTTCCTCAATCAGTTCTCTTGTCAGACGGTCAAAATCCTTGTTGGCCACATGGGCGTAATACATTGCGATTCCCCAGGAAACAAAGAACTGGGAAAGGGCAAATGCGTAACCTATATTGATGACGCCTACAACTTTAATCTTGAAAAGATCAGGTGCGTACGCCGCTCCAATAGGGAGCAGGAAGTAGTAGGCGCTGGAGAATATCCACCAGCCGAAAAGGAAAGCATTCTTTTTGCGGCACAGCTCAACGAACTTTGGGTTTTTGGCAATTGATGCCCAGTCATACTTTATCTCTGCCATTGTTAATTCCTTTCATTGAATTGGGTCATTTACAGTTAGTAAATGTAGAGTTCTGCACATATTTAGATCTAGTATTTAAGTTCCGGGCCCCTCCCTTTAAGATGGCTTGATCTGACCGAGAAAATCATAATTTAAACAGTTTTGCAGGTGTGAGAGCTGTCGAAGTAGCGTCGTTAATTTTGTATGCTGTATACAATTTATTTCGGGCTGTCAACGAACAATTCAAAAAAATATAAACAGCAGAAATATAAAAAATGTATATATAACAATATTTTATAAAATAAAAAATAACGTAACTATTTATTTACATGATAAAATCAACACATAGTTCAAAAAAATATATTCAAGGCTTGTGAGCTAATAAAATTATTGTAATTGTCTGTTTTGCAGAGAAAAGCACAGTGTTTTACGGTACTTTTTAAATTAATCATCCTTTGGAGCCGTTCATTTTCTGCGGTTGTCAATCCTGATTGATATATGGCATATTTTCATTGAATAATTACTATGAGAAGATATTGCTTTCGTACGCCTTGAAAATACCGGAATGTCGGGTATGCTCTATTGGCAGAAAGTTGAAAATTCGGTTCTGGACAGGTTATGACACTTTCAAAGCGTACAATTCTGGTTGTAGTCAGCACGTTTATCGCTCTCTTCACTATACTGGCAGTGACTTCCGATGTTATCCTGCTGAAAAGTTTCAGCGCTTTGGAGCAAACTGTTCTAGCTGCCAATGTCCAGAAAGTGAGAAACGAGATAGACGAAACCTATGAAGAATTGTTTGCCTCAGCAAAAGATATCTCCACGCAGATTTTCCAGCGAGGTTTCTCTCATATATCGTCGCTGGAAGTTAGTCCCTTTCTCTATCACCGCCTTGATATCATCATCTGTTTTTCTAAATCAGGAGATATCCTCTCCTCTCGCTCGGCTGATTTCCATAAACGCCAGCTAAAATCTCATTCTGATAAAGACATCAAACAAATAAATGAGTTAGGGCGTCTTTTAGCCAAAGATAAAGCCGGGGTTCTGAAAAGTATGCTGATGGTAGGAGACAAACCACTGCAGTTTGTTCTCATACCTGTCAAGGACACGGATGTTTTGCTGTTGATTGGGCGCTACCTCGATTCCGAAGAACTAATGCGTGTGACCGATCTCACCAGGTTTGACATCAATCTTGTCCCGCTTAATCAGGAGGTAACTGAATCAAGAACTGCTGCCGCACTGGCTGACTTTGCACGTGGTGTCGTTAGTCCGTATCAGGTTCTTGAAAATGGTAAAATCGCCGGATTTACGCTGTTTAAAGACCCATTCGGCCAGCCAGCTGTTATCGTTAGCGTTGCCGAACAGCGGATATTATACGAGCATGGCAAGGCCGCCATTGCTTACGTCATCTCTGCACTGTTCCTGACAGGTGGAATATTCTGCGGCGTTATGCTGATATTTGTCCGTCGAACGGTATTGAATCGCCTTGAATCTCTTGGAGCCACTGTAAAAAATATCAGTATCCAGAGGGATATCTCTTCA
This sequence comes from uncultured Geobacter sp., assembly GCA_964619855.1. Classification (GTDB taxonomy): domain Bacteria; phylum Desulfobacterota; class Desulfuromonadia; order Geobacterales; family Pseudopelobacteraceae; genus JACRCG01. The sequence goes on from CAZUGI010000007.1 coordinate 21,178, forward strand.
CGCCTGCCAGTTTCCGATGAACAGGATGAACTGGCCGATTTGGCAGCCTCAATAAATTCAATGCTTGACTCTTTGGAGTCCGCTGAAGCTATGATACGTGAGAGTGAAGAGCGTTATCGCATGCTCTTCGACCGCGCCCCGGACGCAATAATAATTATCGGTATGGATGATAATGAAGTTGGTCATATAGTGGCTGCAAATCAGGCCGCAGCCGACCAGCATGGCTATACTGTTGAAGAGTTATGCTCCAAGACTATTTTTGATCTCAACACTTCTGAAACCAATAAGATCGCCGGAAAGATTTTTGAGAATGTTGCCAAAGGCGAATGGGTGACTGTTGAGTTGTGGCACCACAAAAAGGATGGGTCTCAATTTCCAATCGAAGTTCATGCCGGCATGGTAAAAATGAATGGTCGCAATTATATGCTTGGTTTTGACAGGGATATCACGTCCCGCATGTTGTCTGAAGAAGCGGATAACGTATACATGGATCATATTGATCAACTCAATAAAGAGCTGATCCTTAAGACCAACGAGTTGTCGGCCGCCAATGCCGAACTGGAGACTTTCAATTACTCCGTATCACATGATATGCGCGGCCCATTGACCCGCATATCAGGCTATTGCCAGATTTTGCTGGAAGACGATTCTGAGCTTAGTCCACAGATGAGGTCTTACGTTAATATAATCCACGACTCTGGATTATGGTTGAATGATATGGTTGACGCAATGTTGCGCCTGGCCCAATTGACCCGCTCCGAGTTTATTCCGGACAGAGTGAACCTGAGCCATATTGCTGAAATGCTGCTAAAGGAATTTAAGCTGGCCGAGCCGACCCGGATTGTTCAGGCGGTTGTGGCGGAGGACGTTGTTGTTTCAGGAGATCCGCGTCTTCTTAAAATACTGATGACCAACCTGATTAATAATGCCTGGAAGTACAGTTCCCGTCAAAGTAGAGCGGAGATTGAATTCGGTGTTAAAAATGACGAATCGGCCCCGGTCTATTTTGTGCGTGATAATGGTGCCGGGTTTGATATGGCCGATGCAGATAAACTTTTCAGGGTTTTCAAGCGCCTTCATGATCCGAGCCAGTTTAGCGGCACCGGAGTAGGTCTGGCAACCGTTCAGCGGATCATTACACGTCATGGCGGCAGAATATGGGCGGAAGGTGAAGTGGGCAAGGGAGCGACATTCTTCTTTACATTGCAGCAGGATTCTAAGCTGCCGGACATTTCATGACATCCGGATGACATTACTACTTTGCCAGAATACCTAGATGCCGTTTAGAGTGATTCATAACTCTTTCTGAAGAGCAATCTGGCAGTTGGCATATCACCGGTATCACTTTCTTCAGAGAACAGTATCTCTCCGCAGTATTCACCGAATATGCTTACCAACTCACCCCTTCTCAAAAAATAGGCCGGGTTGTGGGCCGCCAGCAGCTGTGGCGATTCCAATATGGTATCAAACAAAAGCAAGCCGCCAGGGGATAAAGACTGAACTTCTGAAGGAATAAGGTTGCGCAGCAGAAAATTAAAATTCAGAATCAGGTCATATTTTTCAGAAATGCGGTAATTATCAAGATCGACCCGTTTATATTCGACAACCACACCGGCATGACCTGCCCGTTCGACCCCTTTTGAAAGCCCGACATCAGAAATGTCCAGTCCGGTTACCTGAAAACCATTTTGCGCCAAAAAGACACTGTTTCTTCCTTCGCCGCATGCAATGTCCAGTGCTGCGACACCCGGGGCAAGGAGCTTTATGTGTTCAATCTCCCGTAATAGGAAAGGAGACGGCCGCACACCCAGAAATGAATCTTCTGACCTAAAGCGATTATTCCACTTGATTCTGTCTGCTTCCACTCAGTAGGTCATGCAGGCTGCGTTAAGGATCCCGATTGAGGTCGAGCAAAATGCCAACAAAGTTGCCGCAGCAATATGGTTGTTTTCAATTTCGCTGACCAGATCCTTAAAGATCATGCGTACGGTGCCAAATACGGCAATTTGTACCAGCATGGCTATTACGGCCCAGATCAGCATATCAACTAACCCCACGCTGTGAGTGATGGCGCTGTAGAGCGGCAGGATAAACCCGATTAAAGCTCCACCGAAACTGACCGCGGCTGCAGAATTACCGCTCCTGATCAACTTCAGTTCGTCGTAGGGGGTTATTTTGCAGTAGATCATGCAGAAAAAGATTACAAATCCAATAGCTGCAGCAAAGTAGGTACAGAAGCCAAGCAGGCCGGACAGAGATGCAAGTAGATTGCTGTTCATTTTAACCTCCATCAGATAGATTTTATCGAAACAGATGCGGTATAAAGCGGCTGGTATTTGTTGTTACTTGAGAGCGGTCCTCTCTGATACCGATGCCGGCCGGTTCTCCATAAATTACCCAGGAGCCTATAACAGGGTAATTGCCGTCGAAGACCGGCAGGGGGGCCAGTTCCTGATAGATTAGCCCTTTTCCGGCATAGCTGCCTTCTTGTTCGCTGGTCAGCCCATTACGATGAACGGTAATGTTGGCACCCTCTCTGGACAGGAATGGCTTAGAAACAAAATTATCCCGGAAGTGCTCGGCATCAAAGCTGGCTTCCAGAAGATTGGGATGCCGAGGGTTCAATTCCCACAGGATTGGAAGAATGGCTTTATTACTTAGTATCATCTTCCAGGCCGGCTCAATCAGGGTTATACCGCTTTTTTCAACATAGCGGCCGAAATACTCGCTCGTCAGCCATTCCCAAGGATAGAGCTTAAACATGGTTTCAATGACATTGTCGCCAGTATCCACATATTGACTATTAAGCGAGTCAAAGCCGATATCCTCAATGAAAAACTGTTCGGCCTGCAAGCCGGCCTGAACAGCGGTGTCACGCAGATATTCAAGATTGCCGAGGTCCTCTGGTGCGTCCTTGACGCAGCTGAAATACAGTGTGCCCTCAATATGCTGTGCAAGATCCTTCCAGCCCGCTATCAGCTTCTCATGAATTGAATTGAATTGATCAGCATCCGGGAAACGTTCCTTGAGCCAGAACCATTGGATAACACTGGCTTCCAGTAGGGCGGTTGGGGTGTCAGCATTGTACTCAAGCAATTTTGGCGGGGTGTGCCCATCGTAGGTTAGGTCAAATCGCCCAAGAATAGAAGGCCCATCATTCTCCCAAGAACGTTCGATGAGCGGCACAGCCATTGGCGGGATCTGCAGTTTGTCATAAAGTTTTTTGGTTATGACGTGCTCTGCAGCAGCGATACACATTTCCTGAAGCTCGGCGGTTGCTGACTCAAGCTCGTCTATCTCTGAAGACGAGAAAGAATAATAAGCGGTCTCATCCCAGTAGACGGAATCGTCAATGGTGTGGTAGCTCATGCCGTAGGATTCAACCTTTTCCTGCCAGCCAATGCGAGGAGGAGTGATCGTACGTTGCATATTACGATGACCCTCCTGATGAGTGGAACCCGCTTAGGCTTCCAAAGCCGCCACGCGAAACACTCATGTTGCGGATGGCGCGGGAACCCTGTCCACCGCTGAGTACGGTGCCGGAACGGTACCATGGGCCGTAATAGTAGTGGGCACCGGAACGGTAATGCTGACTATCCTTGCCGACCTCTTCGCATTTTTTTGGATCGTTGTTCCAGTCGTCGAGGCAGTCCTGCTTGTTGGTGTAAACGTGGCGTTCCTCTTTTTTGCTACAACCGGTTACCGCCAGTGTCCCGATCAGGGCCAGGGTGATGTGGAGGGTGCATCTTCGTCGCATGGTTCACTCCGTTGCCAGTGGAATAAGACGCATAATGCTTTTAAAATGACGGTCATAAATGTACCCTTAATTTGGATATTGTCAATAATTGGATTGAGTTATACCCGTAATCTGTAAATTTATACTGATAAGCACTTCGGAATACATGGTGAATGCAAGTGGTAAGTCCTCCCAATATCTTGACTTTTTGCAGGCGAATCCCGTAGAGTTCAACAGATAGGCTAGCGACAATCGGAGGTAACTAAAATCATGGGTGTAATAAGATTTATAATGATTGCGTTTTTTATGGTGTGCCTGCCACTTAATTGCATATCAGCAGGTCCCGATAAAATTGTGGCCGTGGTAAATGATGTTAATCTTACTGAAGCTGAGTTGAATCAGGAAATCAATGTTCTTATGCCTATGAATCAGTCATTTCACGGGAGTCTTTCAGATGAGAAAATGGTAAAAATCAGGTCTGAGGCCTTGAAAAATCTGGTCGGCTCTGAACTGAGAGCTCAGGATGCTCTTAAGCAAGGCATCAAAGTATCTCCGGCCGAAATTGATGATGAGCAAAATAAAATTCTAAAGAAGTTCAATTCCAAAAAGGAATTTATAAATGCGCTTAACAAAGCCGGGTTTACCGGTGAAAGTTTTGCACAATCATTGAAGCGCAGGTTGTTGTCTGGAAAAGTGCGTAAACTTGCGGTTGAAGATAAGATTTTGGTTACTCAGCAGTCGGTCAAGGCTTACTACGATAAAAATGCTTCAAAATATTTAAAGCCAGAAGAGTATAGAGCAAGCATCATATTACTGAAAGTTGACCCTGCATCAACCAAGGAAGCGCGCTCCTTGGTTCTGGCTAAAGCGAATAAGCTGCATAAAAAGATTTCTGAGGGTTCGAAATTTGAGGACGTGGCCGCAGAAGAATCAGACGATCCTTCAAGGATAAAAGGTGGCGATCTGGGATATTTCCACATAGGTCAATTGATTTCTGAATTTGAAGGGGCTGTATCAAAATTAAAGGTTGGAGAGGTTGGTGCAATTGTTGAGACGTTGCAGGGTTACATCATTGTTAAGCTTACCGACAAACGCCCTCCTCGACAGATTACATATGATGAAATCCAGGACAAAATTTCCAAAGACCTTGTTGATTCAGAAAAAAATCGGCTCATCGCGGATTGGATGGCCAACTTATACAATAAATCTGTAGTCACATACCCGGAGAAAAATAGTCGTTGAAAGCTATAGTCGTAATCCCGACATACAATGAAAAGGATAATGTGAGTAGGTTGGCCGACTCGGTTCTTTCACAGCATGGGGATATACAGATTCTTTTTGTAGATGACAGATCTCCTGACGGCACCGGCCTTATTATTGATGAGTTGGTCTCCGACAACAATCGTATCCATGTCTTGCACCGCGCTGGAAAACTTGGCTTGGGGTCTGCATATCGGGAAGGGTTCAAGGTAGCTCTTTCCATGGGAGCCGATTACATAGTTGAAATGGATGCGGATTTTTCACACGATCCTGCTGTGCTTGCTGAGTTTTTTACTGCTATGGATGACAACGACCTTGTTATCGGGTCTCGTTACCTTAATGGAGTGAGTGTCGTTAACTGGCCGATCAGACGTTTGATTTTAAGTTATTTCGCTAGTGCCTATACTCGCTGGATTACCGGATTAAGTCTGCGTGACTGCACAAGTGGGTTCAAATGTTTTCGAAGATCAGCACTTGAGTCCATTGATATCGATAATGTAAAGTCGGACGGATATTCATTTCAAATAGAGATGAATTACCGCTGTATGGAGAAGGGCTTACGTATTGCAGAAATACCGATTATTTTCATAGATCGTCATGCTGGAAGCTCTAAAATGTCTCGCAGAATTGTAGTGGAGGCTATCTTCATGGTGTGGAAATTGCGATTAGGTACTTTCATTTCGCGTGCTATGGGGCGTTAACTCTCGAATGTCACAAGATATATGGTCGACAATTCTCTTAATTGGATTGGCAGGTTGGGTTGCTTCCAGTATAATGTTTGCATTCAGGGCTTTTCCCCAGAAGGGTGTTTTTGATGTTGCATCCGGGATACGTTGGGGAGGGGTGATAGTGCTTTCTTTTTGTATCTGGGTAGCTGGAATGCTCTGCGCTTGATTTCAGGTGATTTTATTAAAATACACTTGTTACACATACTGGCGATAAGCGTTATTTCGTTTGCTGTCATCACCAGTGGTTGTGCTTCTGCAAGACTTGAAGATGCGGCCTGGCATGACAAACAACTTGTCATGTCATGGCCCCTGCCGCCGGATAAGCCGCGCATTAAGCTGCTAAGGGTCATCCAAGGCCCCAGGGATGTCGCTCTGGCTACTACCGGTGCTTTTGGCAAGATGTTTGACTTTATTGTTGGCGCCCGAGAAGATTACGTTGATTTTTATACGCCGCAATGTATTGCCGCAGACGGAAACGGACTCATCTATATATCCGACCCCTCAGTAGGGTTGATCCATAAATACAATCTGGCGACCAATCAGGTTCAGTATATATTCCAGGCGGGGGAAAACAGGCTGGCGAGTCCAGTCGGGGTCGCTCTGGATGGAAATGGTAACCTTTATGTTACCGATTCCAAGCTTGCAGCAGTTTTCAAATTCAGTCCTGAAGGTAATCTGCTGGCTGAACTGGATGGCAAGGGAAGACTAAATCGTCCGGCAGGGATTGCCGTGACTTCCGGCGGTGAAAAAATTGTCGCTGATATTCTGGCAAACAAGGTTTTTCTGTTTGGAAAAGATGATGCTTTTAAAGGGGAGCTTACCGGTCAGGATTTTACGGAGTCACTTAATAAACCAACGTACGTGGCCGTGGACAGCTCTGACAACATATACGTTACTGATACCATGAACTTTAAAGTAAGGGTGTTTGACCGTTATGGTAAGTACCTTAGGAGTCAAGGGCAGATTGGAGATGCACCAGGATCATTTGCCCGTCCGAAAGGAGTTGCTCTTGATAGCGATAAGAATCTCTATGTGATGGATTCCATATTCGGGAACTTTCAGATATTTAATCAGAAAGGCCAGCTTTTGCTCTATGTTGGTCAGGAAGGTTCTTTGCCTGGCGAGATGATGCTTCCGAGCGGGATTTTTATAGACAAAAATGACAGAATATATGTCACTGATACGTTCAATCACAGGATCCAGATTTTCCAGTACCTTAAGGAAAAGGTGCAGCAATGAAATGTATTACTAAGTTCTTAATAGTTACAATCATGTCCAGTCTGTGCTTCGTTGCTTTTGTTTATCAGGCCGATGCAACCGCTCCCGGGCCAAAGGTTTCCGAAGTGTCGCAGACCGGCAAAGGCAACAAGCATAATCTTTCAGCTAAAGCCAGACCATTTGGTGCTACAACGTACTCAGTGCCAAACCCCAATCTGTACAAGGCGGTAGATGATCCGGCAGCCAACCCGGGAGGCCAGCAGATCTGCATTTTCTGTCACACTCCTCATAATGCCAATGTTGAGGGAGGAGCTCCGTTGTGGAACCGTGCTTTCTCAGCACTGACCTTTTCCAGATACTCATCCAACACTCTGCAGATCCGTGTAAATTCTGCGGCCAGAACTCCTGCTCAGTATGCCGCCCCTGCCTGGCAGCCTGACGGATCTTCCAAATTATGTCTCAGCTGCCATGACGGAGTTGCTACGAATCCTTTGGGGGCTGTACTGCGTGGCGGCCCTATTGCGATGAGTGGCGGTGATTATATCAGCAGTGATACCTCTGTCAGCTGGGCTTCTTTTAATCCATCTACCAACAAGATGAAGTTCGGCCACCATCCGGTATCATTTGTTTACAATTCGGCGGTTGCCGGGGCTATCAGCTTAGGTAAGGGAGGGACTTCATACACATTACCGTCACTTGCACAAGTGAAGCTCGATAAAAACAGCAAGATGCAGTGCACAACCTGCCATGATGCTCATCAGAATCAATCGCACGATGATCAATGCTATGGTGGCTCCGGGGACTGTACCGGGGGATATGCCAACACACGAAAGATTGCACCGTTTTGGGTCTATGGATTAGGTGGCACTGCAGCCGCAGATCAGCAAGCGGTGTGTCTCACTTGCCATCCCATGACGACCCCGGCGCCGTGGCCGCCATGATACCCATGATCCGGAAAAGGAAGATATTTATGGGAGTTAGATCTTTATACCTGCTGGTTATACTTGCGGTCTTATTAATATTTTCACTATCATACGCCGCAGGTATATCGCCAATACATCTAGATAATAAGATTATGCGTGACGGATGTGCCTCCTGTCATCTGGGTTTTGATTTTACCGATGGTGGAGGCCCATACAAGTGTATCTCCTGTCATGGACCCTCAAACAAAATGCCGCAGAGCGTAGCATCTTTGGGCACGAGGCTAAAGGATTTGACCAAGGATTTTTCTAAAAACTATCGTCACCCGGTTTTTGTAAAACGCGGGGTTCACAATACCAGGGAAGTCTTACCAGAAACCAATCCAGCCACACCGAGGCACTCAGATTGCGTTGACTGCCACAACCCGCATTATGTTACAAGCGCAAATCCATTTACTGGCATAAAGGGCAAACGGACCGGAAATTTTGCCGCCCCAATCACAAAGGAATATGAACTTTGCTATCTCTGCCACGCGGAAAGTGCCAATTTGCCCCTGAAATCAACTAATAAGCGTGCAGAATTCAACCCCAATAACGCATCGTTCCATCCAGTTGAGGCCGAAGGAAAAAATCTTGCTGTTGTAAGTTTGATTAGACCGTACCGGGAGAAGAAGACCGCTGCCAATGATATCTCTGTTTTGAAGTGTGGCGACTGTCACGGGAGTGACGATGCAAATGCGCCCAAGGGCCCTCACGGTTCAAAATATGAGGGTTTGCTGGTAGACAACTATGCTACGGGAGACGGTATTCCGGAAAGCAGTTATGCCTATGCAATCTGTTACCGATGTCATAAACGTTCCAGTATTTTGGGCAATGAAAGTTTCCCGTTGCATTCTCGTCATATTGCAGGGGAGCGCAATTTTAAAGGTGGTGGAACCTCTTGCCTCACCTGCCACAACTCACATGGCAGTCCGGATGCTCGCTATCTGATCCGTTTCAACAGAAATTATGTGTCTGAGAGTTCCAGCGGTAAATTAAAGTTTGTAGAGAAAGGAACATATGCTTTTCATGGAGAATGTTGGTTGACTTGCCATGGGGTTGATCACAACCCCAAGTCATACTGACAGGGGAATTTATATGCAGCTGATTTCTCAAAAAATTGTAAGTATATTAATGTCATTACTATTGTTTAGTGTTTCTGTGAGCGCTGCAACGGATGAGAAACTGAATCCTCATACTGATAAAGGCGAATGTACGGTCTGTCATGTTGCTGCGAGCGAGAAACTACATGGCTGGTTCGTGCTTGGTTCAACAAAGAGAGAGATGAGAGCCGATCTTAACCAGTTATGTCAAAGATGCCATAAGCTATCAGCCAACCACGCCGGAGGGTTTGCCGGAGATGGCTCTGGTCATGCTACTGGTAAGAAAACAGCTTTTAATCGTCTGAATTTACCGCTCGCAAATAACGGAACAATAACCTGCGCCACAACTTGCCATAATATTCACGTGACCTCTGACGACAGTCATCAACAGCAAAAGCGTCTGAGATTACCTGTAAACTCTCTCTGTGTTTCCTGTCACGACAAATAGATACAGTCATTCACTTACGGTGCGGTATGACCACAGCCATAGGCATTCAGCCTGTGGTTTTTCTGTTTTATTATTTGGGCATTTATGGTATCAGATTCAGGTTATGGCGCTATTTACCTGCAAACTCGGAGCATCAGACGGTAAAATTATCTACAGAGACTTCGAAGCCTCTGAATCTGTCGTTCTGCGAAAGAGCCTTGAAGATCAAGGTTTTTTTGTATTCGAAGTTAAAAAGAAGCCATTCCAGTTTCTTTTTGATAAGGGAATCAAGCGTCGCAAGATTGATAATAAAGCCCTGCTGACATTTAATCAGGAAATGCTGGTGCTCATAAAGGCCGGCATGCCGATTATGCAGGTTCTTGATACTATTCTGGAACGGCATGATTCAGGTACACTGTCGGAGGTCTTGCAGCAGGTTCGTGAGGATGTAAAGGGCGGAGCGTCACTGTCCGTTGCCATGGAGAAGCATGGCCGCGCCTTTCCGTATCTTTATGTGGCCTCGATTCGTGCCGGTGAACGCACAGGCGATCTCCCCAGAACCATCAGGCGCTACATTCAGTATTTAAAAAGGGTTGACAGCATACGCAAAAAGGTGGTCGCAGCTCTTTTTTATCCGGCCATTCTGGTTGTGTTTGCCTTTCTGGCGGTAATTCTGCTACTGGTTTATGTTGTACCAACCTTCAGTCAGGTTTATGCGGACTCAGGTTCACAGTTGCCATTTTTAACCCAGTTGCTGATTGTCTTTACCACACAGCTCAAGCGTTTTTTCCTGCTGGGAATTATCATTTTAATAGGCCTTATAGCTGTTTTCAGGTCATGGAGAAACACGGAAGCCGGGCGTTACACCATTGATCGCCTTAAATTAACAATGCCTTATGCCGGCGACGTATTCACAAAATATTCAGTTGCCGGATTCACCAGGACTCTGGCTACGGTTCTGGGTAGCGGTATTCCGATCATAGAGTCTTTGAGGATGTCGATTGGTACGCTTAACAACGTTTACATGGAAAAACGCCTGTATGAGACGGTCCGGTTTATAGAAGAGGGGGGACGTCTTTCGGTAGGACTGGAGCGGATCAACATTATGCCTCCGTTGGCTCTCCGTATGCTTGGTGTCGGTGAAACTACAGGGTCGCTGGAGGATATGCTGGTTGATATCTCTGACTATCTGGAAGATGAACTGGAGGAGAGGATGCGCCTTCTTACCACTGCAATAGAGCCGGCCATCATGCTCATAATGGGCGTGGTTATCGGTGTGATTATTATTGCGATGTATCTTCCCATATTCAAGATTGCAGGAACAGTAGGATAAGCGATGCAGCCATATAAAAGGAAAAATATTGGCACCATTCTGATCGAGCGGGGAAGTCTCACATCCGATCAGTTGTCGTTTGTAGTTGAAAAGCTGAGCACGACCAGACAGCGTTTTGGTGAAATTGCGATCAAGGAAAAGTTCCTGTCTGAGGAGGATTTGGCGCTTGCTCTCTCTGAGCAGTTCAATCTGGAGTACATTGACCTAAGAAACTTTAGAATGGACGAAGGGCTGCTAAACTCTCTCCCGCCCGATGCAATTTACCGTTTTCGGTTTGTTCCGCTGGAGATCTCTCCCGATACCATCGTAGTCGCTGTGGCAGATCCGACCGACGTAGTCAAGCTTGATGAGTTGGAGCTTCTGCTGGATCGTCAGGTTACTATCCGGATTGCTTCTGATTCTGCGATTTCCAGCGTTATTAAGGCTGGAGAGGGTACCCGCCGCGTCCTTCGCGATGTTTCAGAGGACTTCATGCTTCAGTTGGTTAAGGAGACCGATCGCGGTGAGGAGGTTCTATCGGTCGAATCGATAGCTGATGATACCAGTCCGATCATAAAGCTTGTCAATACCACAATTCTTGATGCATTGGACCGCAGGGCCAGTGATATTCATATAGAGACCGGTCTTGATGGTGTTGATATCAAATACCGCATAGATGGAGTGTTATATAAGGCCAATGAAACAATTGACCTGCATTTTCAGGCCCCGATAATTTCCCGCCTGAAAGTGATGAGTGAACTCGATATCTCAGAACGTCGCGTTCCGCAGGATGGACGTTTTAAAATCAGATTTGGCGAGAAGTCGATTGATTTTCGTGTTTCGATCATGCCCAGTTCTCTGGGAGAGGATGCCGTTATCCGCATCCTTGACAAAGAGAGTATAGCCAGTGACTTGAAGGGATTGACACTGGAAAACCTCGGTATCTGCGATAGGGAGATCAAGCGTTTCCGCAAGAAGATTCGTGAACCGTATGGTATGGTGCTGGTCACAGGTCCAACCGGTTCCGGAAAAACCACGACCCTTTATGCTGCCTTGTCCGAGATTCATACCGGTGAAGACAAAATAGTCACCATCGAGGATCCGGTCGAATATATGTTGCGCGGTGTGCTACAGATACCGGTCAATGAGAAGAAGGGGCTGACCTTCGCCAAAGGACTGCGATCCATTCTGCGGCATGACCCTGACAAAATTATGGTTGGTGAAATACGCGATCCAGAAACTGCACAGATCGCCGTGCAGTCTGCTTTGACGGGCCATCTGGTTTTCACTACAGTACATGCCAACAACGTTTTTGACGTCATCGGCAGATTTACCCACATGGGCATTGATCCCTACAACTTTGTTTCCTGCCTCAACTGCGTTATGGCTCAGCGTTTGCTGCGAAGGGTCTGTTCCAAATGCCGCCGTCCGGTACAATATCCGGATGCAGTATTGAGTGATGCCGGTGTTGATCCGGAGCAGGTGCGCGGTGTCACGCTTTATGAAGCTAGCGGGTGCGAAGAATGTAACGGAACAGGCTATCGCGGTCGGACCGCCATTATTGAACTTCTGGAACTAAATGATGAGATACGGGATCTGATTATTGCCAAGGTGCCGGCGACGCGCTTGAAACAGGCAGCTCGCGATGCTGGTGTCATGTTCCTGAGGGAATCGGCAGTAGAAAAATTTATTGAAGGCATAACAACTCTTAAGGAAATTAACCGCGTCACTTTTGTAGAGTGACCGGAATGGACCGTTAATGCTGTTTTCCAGAACCTCAACAGGTATAGAAATCAGTCCCGACAAGATTACGTGTGCTCTTGTTGGCGGCAGTGACAATTCACCGCGCATAAACAGGGTTTCTGTGTCTTCAGTGCCTGCGGGTGTTGTACGTGTTTCCATTCGTGAGCAGAATGTCCTTGATCCGGAAAGTTTTGTAAAGAGTGTCCGCGCAGCTCACAACCTTCTGCTGAGTCGAAACGATAGGGTGTCTGTGACATTGCCCGACTCTGTCGGCAGGATCATGCTGCTGGATCTGGAAGGGCGCTTTAAGAACCGGGCTGAGGCACTTGACCTCATTCGCTGGAAATTGAAAAAAAATATTCCGTTTGATCTGGCGGATACCCATCTCGATTATCAGCAGCTGGCGGTGCGTGAGAATGGCGATCTGGCCCTTCTGATTGCACTTGTGTCGCGATCTGTGATGGCTCAGTACGAAGACCTCTTAACCGAGGCCGGATTATCTCCTGCCAGGATTGATTTCAATTCATTTAATCTGTGTCGTGTTTTTGAACGTCGTCTTTCACTCTGTGACAATTGTATTCTGATCACATTTTATGGAGGAACTTTGGGAATTACGGTATTTTCCCAAGGAACCCCCGAATTTATACGCATCAAGGATCTTTCCGGCACTAAGACGGTTGATAGCCGTTTGTTCATGGAAATTAACAGCTCGCTGCTTATTCACAAAGAGCGCTTTCCAGATCATTCCGCTTATCCGATATTCTGTATTGCTCCTCCGGACGTAGCTCAGAACTTTCAGGAGATGGTCGCGGAGGCGGCCGGATTGTCTCCGACACTGCTCGAAATAAAAGCTGTTGTTACCCCGGGTGACTCAGCTCCGGGTGATCAGCAGACTCTTTATCCATATACCGCAGCAATTGGTGCGGCTTTGAGGGGCCTTTGATGCGTTTCAGTATAAATCTTGCGACCCGGACATATCTTGACCAGCGTTTGTTGAACCGGTGCAGTGCCATTATACTGGCACTGCTGATTGTGCTGCTGGGGTGGAATATCACAAGGGTGTCGTCGAACCTGGGTGAACAGCGACGACTGGCCCCCGAGATCAGTACTCTGGAAGGTGGGCTCAATGCGCGCCCCGGAGGAGTCAGCGAAAAGGATTTCAGCAGGCAGAAGACCCGAATCAGCTTCTTTAATGAGATTATCGACCGGAAGGGGACCGCTTGGCTCACTCTGCTCGATCTAGTTGAAAATGCCACTCCGGACGGAATTTCTCTGGCTACACTTACTCCCGGCAAGAAAAATGGTGAATTGAAGCTGGATGGCCGTGCCAGATCCTTTGCAACAGTGCGGCAGTACGTAGAAAAGCTGGAAGGTTCCAAATCTTTTTCAGACGTCCTATTGTTGTCTCATCAGGAACTGCAGGTCGGAGAAAAAGGGCGCGGAGTTCAGTTTTCGATCTCATGCAAGGTGCAGTTCTGATGAATCAGATACTTCTTGAAATAATTCGACAGAAAAGATTCGTTATCATAGCTGTTCTGCTTCTGCTGGCAGTAAACGTGGCACTGATGGTTGTAATTACTTTGTATCAGGAACCGGCGCTCGAAAAATCACGATCGAAATGGAGCGAATTACGCAATCAGGCCGCCCGCACCGGTCACGCCGATGCTGCTACATTGTACCGCCAGGGGGCGGCTGACCTGGAAAAGCTACATTCCAGAATTCCTCTCAAACGTGAATTTGCCCGTGTCCTGAGCGACATAATTGAAACAACTTCTGACAGCGGTGTAACAGTCGGGGCAATCAGCTATAAACCGGCATCTATCAAAGACGAAGCCCTGCTCTCCTATCAACTCTCTTTTGCTGTCAACGGGGATTATGCCTCTGTAAAAAGCTGCCTTTCCGATCTGCTGCAGAACCCTGAACTGGTCGTAGTTGACAGTATTACACTTGCCAACAGCGACCTCTATGAAGAAAAAGTTGTAATGAATCTTACCCTCACGGTTTACCTTCGGGAGGGCGCATGAACCGTCAGCGCCTGATCCTGTTCATTCTGGCAATAGTCTTCGTACTGGCCACTGTGTGGAGCTATACATCTGCTCCACGGCTAAAGACGGTCGAAAAACTGACTTATATGCAGGGGCAGCAGGCGGCGCCTGTCACCCCTTCGGGTAAATCTCCGAAGCGTGAGGCGTACGACGGCCGTGTGCTCAATATGTCCCGCCTGGAACAGGAACAGCCTGAATTCAAGGGATACCGCCGAAATATTTTCAAACCGATATTCGTTGATGAACAGAAACTTGTAAGGCAGAAGGCAGCAGCTTTTAAACCACCACAACTGCCGCCGGTCCAGTCTCAAAAAGCCACATCTTCGACTCCTGTGATTGCCCAGCCAGAAGTTGCCGCTCTGGCACGGTTTACTTTTCTCGGTTTTCTAAAGAAAGATTCCCAGCCGACCATTTTTCTGGCAAGGGACAAGGACATTATTCTTGTGAAACAGGGCGACAGAGTTGCCGGTCGCTATGAGGCCTCTTCAATTACGGATCAGGCCCTGACTCTGCTTGCAATCGATACCGGCAATGAAATTGTTATTCCGTTGATTGAAAACAGTCCGCTTAAAGCGGGCAAGTAATCTGTTCCAAAAACACTTTATGAGGAGACGCTACCCATGCGCTACCTGAACCATCTCATCATATTTGGCTTGCTGGCTGCTCTGGCGATCCTGTCTGGCTGCTCGGCCGCGAAAACCGCCTTCAGCAAGGGCGAAAAGTTTGAGTCAGAAGGCAAATTCGAAGAGGCAATGTACAGCTACGCAGATGCGTTCATGAAAGACCCGGAATCCGGGCCGTACCGGATACGCTTTTTCGGTGCCCGTGAAAAAGCAGCGGCTCAGCGGTTCAAATCCGGTAGTGATCTTTTTACCAAAGGAGAGTACGCAGCGGCACAGGAGCAGTTTCAGGCCGGTCTGGCACTTGATCCAACCCAGTCTCGTTTTAAACAGCAGGCTGATATCGCTGCACGTTTTAAGGAGGCACAGCAGGCCTATCGCGAGGGGAGTGAATTTGAAAAAGGAAACAAGTTCAAGGATGCCAACCTCGCGTATGCCCGTGCTGCTGAGCTGCATCCTGACAAAAAGGAGTATCAGGCAGCTCTGCTTCGTATAGCAAAGCTGCGTAAAAGCAGGCTGGACGGATTTGAGCTGAACCTGAAATCAGTCAAACCGATAACCCTCAAATTCAAAGACGCCAAACTGAAGGATGTATTCAATATTGTTACCCAGCTATCCGGTATCAATTTCATCTTTGATGAAGGAATCAAAGATACCCCGGTTTCCATTTATCTGGAAAATGCCACTTTTTATCAGGCCTTTGATCTGCTGATCAATATGAACAAGCTTGGCAGAAAGACCCTGAATGAAACCACCGTAATTGTGTACCCCAATAGCCCGGACAAGAAAAAGCAGTACGAAGATATGCAGCTGCGCACCTTCCATCTCAATTACATGGATGCCAAGAAGGCGGTTAACCTGATCAGAACCATGATTCAGGTTCGTAAAGTGTATGTCAATGAGGATTCAAACTCGGTGGTGGTACGTGACACCAGCGATATAATCGACGTGGTGGAAAAGATTCTGGATGCCAATGATGTCCCGGATCCTGAAGTTGTACTGGATGTTGAAGTTATTGAGGTCAGTGATACACAGTCACAGAGTTTGGGACTGCTGTTAAGTGATTACAGCGTTAAGCTGGGCGCTTTCTCGCCCAATAACAATTTATTGTCGTCAAATAATCTGACTACGCCTACTGCAACCACTACAACTACCACTGCTACGGGCACGCCGACGACGGTTACCATAGATAACCTGGTTAAAGCCTTTACCATGAAGGGTTATGGCGGGTTTGTAACGGTCCCCAATGCGACCTACAATTTTGGAAAGACGCTTGCCAATGGCGAGGTGCTTTCAAATCCCAAAATCAGGGTGAAAAACAAAGAAAAATCAAAGTTTAATGTCGGTCAAAGAGTCCCGATCACGACCACGACGCTTAACGGCACTCTTTCTCAGGTCAACGTGCAATACGTGGACGTAGGGGTTAAAGTCAATGCGGAACCAAATATCCAGCTTAACAACGATATTGTAATCAAGCTCAGTCTTGAGGTCAGTTCGATCCTTACCAAAGAGAAGGTCGGCGGTACCGACAGTCTTACAACCGTTGTAACCATCGGTACCAGGAATCTGGAAACCGTACTCAGTCTCAGGGATGGTGAGACCAGCATTATCGGTGGCCTGATTTCCAACACCAAGAGCGACAGTAAACAGAAGATTTTTCTGTTGGGTGACCTGCCATTGCTTGGCCCACTGCTCTCGAATAATGTGACCAGCAAGGACAAAACCGAGCTTATTCTGGCGATCACTCCCCGCCTGGTGCGTGGTGTGACAGTGCCGCAGAACAGCCTCATGTCGTTTTCTTCCGGCAAAGAGGATGATCCTTCTCTGATCAGATCAATGTCGTCGTTCGATCAGGAAGCGGTTTTTGATGCAACAACGCAGACTAAGGGAGGCGAGAAGAAACCGGTTCCGGCAAAGCCCCCGGCGAATCCGGCTGTAGTCCCAGCGACTGCTCCGGCCACAACCCTGCCTAATTCAGCAGTATCTGCAGTGCCGGTGACACCTGCGGTGCCGGCAGTTACTGCTCCGGTTCCTGCTCCGGTACAGCGCGGCATGCTGCAGATATCAGCCCCACCGACTGTTGCGGTGGGGCAGCAGTTCAGTGTTGACATCAAGGTGAGCAATATCTCTGCCCTTCTTAGCGCTCCTTTTGTCCTTTCCTACGATCCGATTTTTGTCGAATTCGTATCAATGGCGGAGGGTCAGTTTATGAAGCAGGACGGCAAATCAACAGCTTTCAGCAGCAAGGTCGATGCTGCCGGAGGCACTGTCTCGGTAACTCTTGCGCGTGACGCCGCGAGCGGCGGTGTGTCGGGGGCCGGTTCTCTGGCAACGGTTCTGTTCAGGGCAAAAAATCAGGGGCCGGCCGGATTTGCCTTCAAAAGCGTAGGATTCACCGGGATTAACGGGGTAGCGCAGACCATTCTGCCATTCAGTACGGCGGTAGATATTCGGTGATGAAAGCCAACAACATTCACTGCCGCCTCGCATCACGGCGGGGTGTTTCTCTGGTCGAACTGATTGTTACTCTGACTATTCTGGGAATTCTGGCTTCAGTCGTGTTGCCTCTGTCCCAGATGACGGCCAAGCGCACTCGTGAAATTGAGCTTCGACGAAATTTGCGGACTATACGAACCGCCATAGATGACTACAAAAAAAGATATGACAAATCAATTGATGAAAAGAAACTGCCGATTGTAACAAACAACAGCGGTTATCCCGCAACACTTCAGGTGCTGGTAGACGGCTATGATTTTGGTGAAGTGACTCCGTCGAAGCGCAAATTCTTGAGAAAAATTCCGGCGGATCCAATGAATCTGCAGCCGGGTAGGGAACCCCAATGGGGTTTGCGCTCCTATGCCGACAAGCCGGATTCAACCAGTTGGGGCGGGGAAGATGTCTACGATGTTTATTCATTAAGTGAAGGAACCGCGATTGATGGTACAAAATATAATGAATGGTAAAGCGTATGTTAATCAAATTGTAAAGCCGGGAGCGTCAGGCAGATTTTCTGTGTGCCGCTCCCGCGCCGGCTTTACACTAATTGAATTGATGATAGTTGTATCGATAATCGGCATTCTGGCAGCTATTGCAGTGCCGAATTATCAGTGGGGAGTCATCAAGGCCAAGGAGTCAGTACTGCGTGAAGATCTGTACAATTTCAGAACCACTATTGACCAGTTTCATGCTGATCAGGGTAAATATCCGGACTCCATTTCGGAATTGAAAGAAAAAAAGTATCTGCGGGAGATTCCTAAAGACCCGTTCACAAAGTCGGCCGAAACCTGGATAACGGTTGCTCCACCGCCGGAAACCTCGTCTGCACAGTCAGGATCTGTCTCCCTGTCTTCAATCAGTTCGGGTTCAAGCAGCAGCACTCCACAAGGTAGTGTGTATGATGTACATAGTGGTTCCAATCTGATCGGCACTAACGGAACACCTTACAATGAGTGGTAACAGATGATTCAACTGCACAATATTTCACTGGCATACCAGCAGGATGCCTCAGCCTTGAACAACATAAACCTGAAAGTTGGCAAGGGGGAGTTTGTCTTCCTGACCGGCCCTTCCGGGGCTGGAAAGACAACCCTGCTACGCCTTCTTTACGGAGCGCTGAACCCGACCCGTGGACAGGTGCTGATAGACGGCCAGAACATATCCCGCATGTCATCTTCCCAGATTCCACTTTTACGCCGTTCTATCGGAGTTGTCTTTCAGGACTTCAAACTTTTACAAAACCGGACCGTGTTTGAAAATGTGTCTATAACACTGGAAGTTCTGGGGTGGGGCAGGGCGGATATCGGTAAGAAGACCATGCATGTCCTCAAACAGATGGGTATTGAATCCAAATATAACCTGATAGCACAACGTCTTTCCGGGGGAGAGCAGCAGCGGGTCGCCCTGGCACGAGCTCTGGTGAATGATCCTAAAATACTTCTGGCTGATGAACCGACCGGAAATCTTGACGAAGCCAATAAAAATCAGATTCTGACAATTTTCAAAGAGGCAAATGTTCGCGGTACTACGGTCGTTGTGGCCACTCACGACCGCCGACTCATCGAGCATGCCCATAAACGCCTCATAACTCTGAATAAAGGTGAAATTGTTGAACAGGTGGAAAAAGAAGAAAACAGAGACGAGCAAGCCCTTTAAGCGTCCTACGCTGGCTGGTGACGGCATTGGTGGTCGGGCCGGTTATTTTATGGCCCGGGCCTGGACCAATATTCGTCAGAATATTTTTGTCAATATGGTTACCGTAGGTACTATTACACTTGCGCTGCTGATCCTGTCGCTGTTTCTGCTGGTGTTTGTCAATCTGGAAAATGCAGCCGAGAACTGGAGCGAGCGTGTTCAGGTTACGGTCTACTTTGACAGGGAGCTTACATCGGATGAGCAATCGCAGCTGCGGGGCAAAATTTCTGCCCTGCCTGAAACTGCACGAGTCAGCTATGTGTCCCGTGCTGAAGCTCTGAAGCGCTTCAAGAGTCGCTTGCGGGGCCAGGAGACCCTGCTTGAGGGAGTACGCCCGGAGGTGCTGCCCACCTCCTTCGAAATTTCCCTGAAGCGGGCACATCGCGATACTCAGAACGTAGAGAGTTTTGTTACCGTGTTAAAACGCATTCCAGGAATCACTGAAGTGCAGTATGGAGAAGAGTGGGTAAAGCGCTTCAATACATTCCTTAATTTTATGAGGCTTCTGGGGGCGCTCTTAGGCGGATTTCTGGTGCTTGCGGTGATATTCATCGTTTCGAATACCATCAAGCTCACAATTTATGCCCGTCGCGATGAAATTGAGATTATGTCGCTGGTCGGTGCCACCGCGTTCTTTATTAAAGCCCCTTTTTTGCTGGAAGGATTGATGCAGGGCCTTGCAGGTGCCGTAATTGCAATTGGACTGTTGCTCGCAATGTATGCCGGTTTTTTACATAATGCCGGCAGTTTTCTTACTTTTAACCCGGTTTCCTCAGGACTTGGCTTTCTCCCTCTTGAATATATCGGGGGCATTATTCTTGCCGGAGCCATGCTCGGATTCATCGGAAGCCTGACCTCTTTGAAGCGCTTTGTTAATGTTTAAATGATGAGCCTACCGGCACTGATAATTTGCGCGCTGATGATTGCCACTGCAACCGCTTGGGCTGAGAATCCGAAAGATGAGTTGAGTGGAGTAAAGCGTGAGATCAAGGCTAAAAAACAGCTGATTACCAAAACGCGCAAGGTCGAAGCGGTAATCTCGACTGAGCTTTTGGAAATAAACCGCAACCTGGAACAGAAAGAGTCCGATCTGGGACGATTGGATCGAGATCTGCGGGGAGTTGAATCCAGTCTTGAACGCACTGGTCGCGAAATTGCCAGAGTGACCGATGAAGCCAACCGGAAGCGACTGGAGATCGAGCGACGTCTGTCCTCTCTGTATAAAGCCGGTGAACTTGGGGCTTTGCGGATGTTTTTTTCAGCTGAATCTTTTCCTCATATGGCTGAGAATATCCGCTACATGCGTTCGATCCTTGATAATGACAAACGAATCTTCCTGGAGTACAATCAGAAAATAGAAGAACTTCGGAAGCTTAAGGTTGATCTGGAGCGTGATGCGGCAAAAAAAGAGCGCATCAAGGATGGCATTGCTCAAAAAAAGCGTGAAATTGAGCAGGAGAAGAGTAAGAAGGCAAGTTATCTGGTCAAGGTCCGTCAGGATCGAAAAAGCTATGAAGCCTCTTTGAAGGAACTGCAGGCAAATGCGTCCAGGCTTCAGTCTATGATTGAACGGCTGGATGCACTAAGCCGGAGGAAGCTTTCATCACGTCATGAAAAGCCGGGCAGCAAGCTAAAGCCGTTGGCCGACTTGCCACCTGTTCCGGATCGCGGCTTCGCATCTCAAAAGGGTCGCATGTCTCTTCCGGTGCGAGGCGAGATACTGGAGTCTTTTGGCAAACATAAACACCCGGAGTTTAACTCGTATACCTTCAGCAAGGGGCTTTCGATAGCCGCAAGCGCCGGCGCAGATATCAAGTCGGTCTATGAAGGTACGGTGATTTTCGCAGATTATTTCAAGGGTTTTGGAAATATGGTAATAGTGGATCATGGCGGCGGTTATTTCAGCCTTTACGCTCATGCCTCACGGATTGCCAAAAAGGTCGGTGCTGAAGTAGCTCGACACGAAACCATTGCAAACGTGGGAGATGTTGATTCAACCAAAGGATCTATTCTTTATTTCGAGATACGTCATCAGGGCAAACCGGTGGATCCGGCTGCCTGGGTAAGATAATAATAACGGGAATCACCCATATATCCGGAGGAGCAAATGAGTATACCAGGCAGCAAGAAAACAAAGGTGATTGCAGGCTTTGCCGTTATAGTGGCATTTTTATCTGTTTTCATCATCAGTTCGCAGCGTCACAGTTCCGCAGAGGGGAAGGGGAGCGATTACGAATCAATCGAACTCTTCACTGATGTAATGGCGATCATAAAGAAAAGTTATGTCGAGGAAGTCGATACAAAGAAACTGATCTATGGTGCCATTAACGGGATGCTGACATCACTTGACCCGCACAGCTCTTTTATGCCTCCGGACACCTATAAAGAGATGAAGATCGATACCAAGGGGGCATTTGGTGGTCTTGGGATAGAAATTTCTATCAAGGACGGAGTTCTGACGGTTATTTCTCCGATTGAAGATACTCCCGCCTTCAAGGCCGGAATCAAGGCCGGCGATCAGATTCTGAAGATTGACGACAAGTTCACCAAAGATCTCAATATCAACGATGCGGTCAAGAGAATGCGCGGTGTAAAGGGAACCAAGGTTACTCTGACCATTATGCGCGAAGGTTTTGACAAACCCAAAGAATTTCCTCTTGAGAGGGATATCATTCAGGTGAAGAGTGTCCGTTCGCGTCTGATGGAGGGTGGTTATGGTTATGTTCGCATTGCCCAGTTTCAGGAGAAAACCGACGAGGATCTTTCCAAAGCTCTTAAAGCTATGAGTGAGCAGAACAAGGGCGTTTTAAAGGGATTGGTGCTTGATATGCGAAATGATCCGGGCGGACTTCTTGATCAGGCTGTCAGGGTCTCCGATCATTTTGTTCCCGAGGGTCAGATGATTGTGTATACCGAAGGGCGGGAAAAGGATGCAAAGATGCAGTTCACGGCCAAAAAGGGCGGGAAAGAGCCAAACTACCCCATAGTGGTGCTGATTAACGGTGGCAGTGCCAGCGCCTCCGAGATTGTGGCTGGTGCCCTGCAGGATCATAAACGGGCCATCGTCATGGGTACCCAGAGTTTCGGCAAAGGGTCGGTGCAGACCATTATTCCGCTTTCGGATGATTCCGGCCTGCGATTGACGACGGCACGTTACTACACCCCTAAAGGACGCTCTATTCAGGCCAAAGGTATTACGCCAGATATCGTTGTAGAGCGTGTTGAACTTCCTAAAGAGTCAACCGGTAAAAAGGATTCCATGCATCTGCGGGAGAAGGATCTGGAAAACCACTTCGAAAGTGAAGGCAAGACTGAAGCTGCCGGTGGAAAAAAAGACGACAAGAAGGATGAGAAATCCGATAGATTGTCCCAGAAACCAGAAGACAACCTCAAAAACGACTATCAGGTTTTGCGGGCGCTTGATCTGCTGAAAGGCTGGGATCTGATAAAGAGCATAGGCGAAGTAAAATAGCAGAGACTAGTTTAATATCAGGATGAAGATTATTCACAAAATCATATTTGCCGTATCGCCCCGTTTGTGAAAAAATCCGGGCGCAACAGAATCAGGGAGCCCCGCAAAGGGGCTCTTGTTGTTACCCTGCTGGTGGTTTTCGCCGTAGTTGGCGTGTTGGCGGCGTATTTATTTTTTGTATCCGGTCGTAAATCAGAAACACCTGAAGCAATAAAAACTGAAATTCCCCATAGTGCACCGGCTGCCAAGTTGCACCCTGCGGTTCCACCCGCAGTAATACCTCCTGCTTCCGGACAGAAACCGGTAGGAGAATATACCACCAATTCGAAGGAGGATAACGTCCTTCGGGATGATTTCCCCCCTTCTAATCTCAAGCCCGGCATCGGACGACTGGCCATAATTATCGATGACATGGGCACCAGTGTCTCGGAGGCCCGCTCTCTGGCAGCCATTGGTGTCCCTTTGAATTTTTCTATCATACCGGGGTTGCGCAATTATCGGGAAGTGGCCCAGTTTGCAGATTCCAAGGGTATCGAAACACTGCTTCACATTCCGATGCAGTCGAAAGGCTGGCCCGGACGACGTCTGGAGGCCAACGGTCTGCTGGTTTCAATGGACAGTACGGAATTAAAAGACAGAATGGCCGGGTTTTTACGTGATATCCCTGAAGCGGTAGGTGCCAACAACCATATGGGATCTGAATTTACCGAAAACGAGGAGAGCATGCGTAGTGTACTGGAGGTACTGAAGAACAGAAATCTGTTTTTCGTAGACAGTGTCACTTCGACGCAAACCGCAGGGTTACGGCTCGCGCGTGAGTTGGGGGTAAAAACAGGAAGAAGGCATGTGTTTCTTGATAATGAACAGGAACGGAGCTATATCCTGGGGCAGCTTGCCCAGGCGGTAAAACTGGCTAAGAAAACCGGTGCTGCAATCGCAATCTGCCATCCACATCCAGAGACTATTGCAACTCTTGCCTCGGCATTGCCCGGTCTGGCGGGACAGGGAATCACTCTGGTGCCGGTGTCGCAACTTGTACGGTAGAGCCACTCTCCTTCTTGAGGGCCTCTCTTTCCAGCAGCCAGTTGTGATACATACAGGCTCTTGATTCGGTCGTAGTTTCATGGTTACGAAGAATATCACGGGCAATTTCCATAAACTGTCCATGCACTTCGGTGCCGCGGGCGTGGGTCAGAATCGGATAAATCTTGCCGTCCGGATTGGTGTTGAGGCTCTCAACCTTGGGGCTGATTGAGATGAATGTGTCCAGACAGCGGTAACCGCGATTGTCAGCAAAAGCCCGAAGCAGTGTTTTCTGGTCCCTGAACATCCCTTCAAATTTTATACGTGAGTCAATGAGACATGGAATCAGTGACAGTGATTTCTTGTCTATTCCTTTCTGATCGAACAACGCAAAAATATTTCGGCAGTTTTCAAGGCTCGGCATGTCTTTTACCGGTATCAGAACCCGATCGGCGGCATACAGGGCGTTCTGGGTCAGGATATTCAAATCGGGTCGGGTATCAATAATCACGATGCCAGACAGCCCGGATTCGGCCAGCATCCTCGTCAGTGTCATAGGCCCTTTGAAGCGTTCGTGTATGTCACCAAGTTCATTTGATGAAGGGATGTAGTCAACCCCGTACTGGCCGGTCAGGACGACCTCCCGTGCTGTAGCTCCCATAAGCAGAGCATGTACATCGGTTGAACTGCTCTTGCGCTTGGCCAGTTCAAACATTCTGTCAATAGTGAAGTGGTTATCAAAGGAGAATATTGTTACCGGCAGATCATCTCGCATGGCTTTGAGATATATTGCCAGATTAGAGGCCAGTGTTGTTTTTCCGACTCCACCTTTCTCCGAGGAAATGGTTATGGTGTAGGGATATGAACGCATGCAGAATGCCGCCTCTAAGTAGTCTGATAAAAATTTTCGCTTGTAGCCTAGCAATACTAGTCAATTTGGCGTGACCGGTCAACCGTTTGATGGAATATCTCAGATGACAATCATAAAGACAGTACTTGCATCATAAAATATCATGGCTATAATCATGAAACTTTTCCGGAATAAATCAATCGCAGCATCACACCTTGACAAGGAGGAACATCATGGGACTGTGGGACAAAATCAAAGGCGAACTGATTGACATCGTCCAGTGGCTGGACGATACCAACGACACGCTGGTCTACCGTTTTGAGCGTTATGGCAATGAGATCAAGTACAACGCCAAGCTGGTGGTGCGGGAAGGGCAGATGGCGGCCTTCATCAATGAAGGCCAGTTGGCGGATGTGTTCAAGCCCGGCACTTACACCCTGACGACTCAGAATCTGCCGGTTCTGGCCACATTGAAAGGGTGGAAATACGGGTTCGAGAGCCCCTTCAAAGCCGAGGTCTACTTTTGCAGTACCCGCCAGTTTACCAATCTTAAGTGGGGCACTCCCGGACCCTGCACCATGCGTGATCCCGAATTCGGAGTCGTGCGGGTCACGGCCTTTGGTATTTATTCCATTAAAATAAAGGATCCGGCAGTTTTTATTCGTGAAATAGTCGGAACTGACGGCAATTTCACCACCGAACAGATTGAAGACAACCTGCGCGGCAAGATCGGTTCCCGCGTCAAGGAGGTCATGCCTGATGCCGGCATCCCGATCATCGATCTGGAAGGCAAGGTGATCCAGCTGGGCGAAACGCTCAAGAGCAGGATCGCCCCGGCTTTTGAGGCGTTCGGTCTTGATCTGACAGAGGTGCAGGTACAGGATATTGGCCTGCCGGAAGAGGTGGAGCGGGCCATAGACAAGGCCGGCGCCATGCGGGCCATCGGCAATATGCAGATGTATACCCAGTATGAAACCGCTAACTCCATTAACGACGCTGCTAATAATCCAGGAGGCCTGGCCGCTGCCGGAGTCGGTATCGGAATGGGTTTTGGGATGGGCGGTCAGATGGCGGGTGCCATGGGTGGAATGTTTGCCGGTCAATCGCAGCCGAATGTTCAGCCCGGTTTTGGGGGTGGGGGCGCTGCTATGGCTCCGCCACCGCTTCCGCCACAGGTACAGTTTTTCGTAGCCGTCAATGGTCAGCAATCAGGCCCGTTTGATATGGCCGTACTTCAGCAGATGCTTCAATCGGGGCAATTCAGCCGTGAGTCGCTTGTCTGGAAGCAGGGCATGGCTTCCTGGATTGCTGCCGGTCAGGTGCCGGAATTGAACGCGCTGTTCGCCGCTGCACCTCCGCCATTGCCGCCGAGTTAGATTCAAGACCGATTTTATGTGCGCGATATTTGATTAACACATACGGAGGATACCCAATGACGGACAGTGCCCAGCCTCAATCCAATACAGAAACTAAAGGCAAAAACTTTCCCTGCTCCGCCTGCGGCGCCAAACTGGAATATTCTCCCGGAGCATCAGCACTCAAGTGCCCTTATTGCGGTCAGGAAAACAAGCTGCCCACATCTATTGAAGAGGTCAAGGAGCTTGATTTCTACGAATTTTTCGCCAGAGCCACCGAACAGGGTGAGTCTGTTGAAAAACAGACCGTAAAATGTACATCATGCAGCGCTGCTTCGACAGTTGAACCGAACATCTCGATGGTCAAGTGTCCGTTCTGCGGTTCGCAGTTGACCGCCCAGGCCAAGGCCAGTCGTCTTATCAAGCCGGGAGCGGTGCTTCCATTCAAGGTTACTCGGGCCAAGGCGGCTGAGGAATTCCGGACATGGCTCTCAGGACTCTGGTTTGCGCCGGGAGAACTTAAAAACTACGCAACAACCTCGGGCGGAATAAAGGGCATGTATATTCCGTACTGGACATATGATTCCAGGACTACGACCTGGTATGACGGGTCGCGAGGAGAGGACTATTACGAAACCGAACATTACGAGGAAGAGGACAGCGATGGCAATACCGTTACCAAAAGCCGGCAGGTGACCCATACCAACTGGTATAATGTCAGCGGCTGTGTCGGCAATACGTTTGACGATGTTTTGATACTGGCCGGCAAGTCACTGCCACCGGAGGTTATTCAATCTCTGGAGCCATGGGATCTGAAGAATCTTGTTCCATATGCAGAAGAGTACATGAGTGGCTTCCAGGCCGAAGCCTATCAGGTTGATCTGGGAGATGGATTCGAACAGGCAAAGGCATTGATGGAGGGTGCAATACGTCGTTCGGTCGAGCGGGATATCGGTGGCAATCATCAGCGCATCAATGCTATCCGCAGTCAGTATGACGACATAACCTTCAAACATGTTCTGTTGCCGGTCTGGATCAGTGCCTACCGCTACCGGGATAAGACTTTCAGGTTCATAGTCAATGCGCGCAGCGGACAGGTGCAGGGTGAACGACCCTGGTCAATGATGAAGATCGCTTTGGCGGTTGTAGCTGTGTTGTTTATATTGTTGCTGATTGCTGTAGCTGTTAAGCGATAAGGGACTTGCGTGCGTATTACACCTGCAACTGAGCTTGAATACCGCTGTAAAAAACTTCAGGAATACATGGTTGCCGGCGGTCTTGACGCAATAATCATTTTGCAGAATGCCGACCTTTTTTATTTTACCGGAACGGTCCAGAGTGGAAACCTTTACGTGCCGGTTCAGGGGCAGCCAATCTTTATGGTGCGAAAAGAGGCCGGACGAGCCCGTATGGAATCCGGCCTTAAAGAGGTGATTCCATTCGGGTCGATGAAGGAGATTCCCGGCATACTCTCCCAGTATGGTTATCCGGAGCCGGAGCGCATCGGTCTTGAGCTGGATGTCCTGCCGGTCAACATTTTTGAACGTTATCGCAAAGTATATCCTGCCGCCGAATATGTTGATGCCACCCCGCTGATCCGCAAAGTCAGAATGATTAAGTCTCATTACGAAATTCACCTGATGAAGGATGCCGCCGACCAGATGGATGCGGTATACCGCCGTGCCTGTGAAGTTGTCCGTGTGGGGATGACCGATATCGATCTGGCGGCGGAACTGGAGTATACAGCCCGAAAACTGGGCCATCAGGGGATGGTCCGGATGCGTGGTTTCAATTCGGATGTTTTTTTCGGTCATGTTTTTTCCGGCAGCGACAGTTCGGTCCCCTCCTACTCCGACACTCCGCTTGGCGGCCTGGGAATCAATACATCCTTCGGTCAGGGAGCCGGCCTGAAGCGGATTGAACGCAATGAGGTTATCATGATCGATCTGGCCGGCTGTGCTGACGGATATCTGGTTGATCAGACCAGAATTCTTGCCATCGGTGGATTATCCGATCGTCTTCGTGCAGCCTATGACGACATGTTGAAGATCCAAAGTCTGATGATGGAAATTGCCGGCCCTGGTGTCAGTTGGGGCTCTGTTTATGAGGAATGCCTGACATTGGCCATAAAAATGGGATACATGGACAGTTTCATGGGGGCTAAAGGATCACAGGTCTCTTTTATCGGGCATGGTATCGGAGTGGA
Source organism: uncultured Geobacter sp. (assembly GCA_964619855.1). GTDB lineage: Bacteria > Desulfobacterota > Desulfuromonadia > Geobacterales > Pseudopelobacteraceae > JACRCG01. The sequence goes on from CAZUGI010000007.1 coordinate 49,426, forward strand.
AATTGATGAATTCCCCCTGATAGCCCGGGGTTTTAACAACATGTTTCTGGAAGTCGGGATGGCTTTTGCATTTGAGCCAAAAACCGTATTCCCGGGAGAGGGCGCGATCGGAATAGAGAATACCTTTTATTTGAGTAATGATGGCCTTAAACAACTTACGTACTCCAATCAGGAGCTATATGTCATACCGGCCTGAATTTCCGCAAAATTTTTGTTGCATTTTGCAAAAGCTTTGGTATAACTACGGCACCTAATTGTATACAGTATCCTGAAAATCAAGTTTTTATTCTTGTAACTAGCTGTTTTTTTGTTGTTTGTTTAGCTGTGATGTCCCGTATATCCATCGTTTACTTCAGTATAACCCACCCCACGAAAGGAGAGTACCCAAATGGCATTGAAAGACACACTCAAACAGAAGATCG
>CAZUGI010000008.1:0-48271 GCA_964619855.1 uncultured Geobacter sp.
CGGATTCACTACAGGGGCCTGTGCTGCAGCGGCAGCCAGGGGTGCGGCACTAATGTTAGACAGTCAGACTCTTGTAAATGAAGTTTCAATCCGCCTACCGGCCGGTATCGAAGCAAGATTTCAACTGCATGGTCAGAAGTTTTCAACCTCTAATGCCAGTTGTTTTGTAATCAAAGACGCCGGTGATGATCCCGATGTTACAAATGGTGCTGAAATACGGGCAACTGTAGCGGCCAAAAAGACAGGGGCAAGGGGCAAGGGGCAAAGGGCAAGGGTTATTATTGAAGGCGGAGTTGGCATCGGTAAAGTAACCAAGCCTGGATTAGCTGTACCTCCTGGCGAATGGGCCATCAACCCGGTGCCGCGCCGCATGATCGAAGAGGCGGTATGTTCTGCGTATTTACCCTTGCCACTTGACCCTTGCCCCTTGACCCTCAAGGTCACTATCTCCATCCCCGACGGTGAAGAGCGCGCCCGGAAGACCCTCAACCAGCGCCTCGGCATCATCGGCGGGCTTTCGATCCTCGGCACCACCGGCATCGTCCGCCCGATCTCGGCCAAAGCCTGGACCGATACGGTCGATGCCGCCCTGGACGTGGCCAGAGCCTGCGGTTGTGAGACTGTGGTGCTTTCCACCGGCAGAACCAGTGAGATGGCAGTGCAGAAGCATCTGCCGAACCTTCCAGAAGAAGCCTTCATCATGATGGGCGATCACGTGGCGTATGCCCTGCGGGCCTGCTCCAGACGGGGCTTCATGAAACCGGTCATCGCCTGCCAGTTCGCTAAACTGCTCAAAATAGCCTGTGGCCATGAAAATACCCACGCCTCTGCCTCGGAACTGGATCTGACCACTTTGAGCACATGGGCTGAAGAAGCGCGGCTCTCTTGCGAAATTATGACAATCATCGCCAACGCCAATACCGCTCGTGAAATTGCCGTCACATGCCGCTTTGATCCGGCTGTCATTGACCTTGTGACAACACGCGCCAAGAAGTCAACCGCCGGCTGCGCACCCGGCATTGCAGCAGGCTTTATTATTTGCGGCTACGACGGCGAAGTTTTCTGGTCAAAATAAATGCAGAATACTATGACTACAACTCCTGAAAGAGGCACTATGACAAAACAACTTGTTGCAATTCTTGCGTCTGTTTCCCTGACTTTAGGTACGGGCGCCGCACTGGCCGAGCATAAACCGGGTCAGGCCGAAGAGCACCTGCATAATGCCGGAACAGCGGCCGAATCCGCTTATGTCGACGTAATAAAACACCGAGCCTGCGCTCACTGCGGAATGGACCGTGAAAAGTTCTCCCATTCACGAATGCTGGTCACCTATACCGACGGCACTTCTGCCGGGGTCTGCAGCATCCATTGCGCAGTCACCAAGCTGAAAGCCTCCACGAGCAAGGCGGTTAAATCTGTCGAAGTTGCAGACCTGAACAATAGAAAACTGGTAGATGTGGAGAAGGCAGCCTGGGTGATCGGCGGAAGCATGAAAGGCGTCATGACAAAGACCGCTAAATGGGCCTTTGCAAAAAAAGATGATGCTGATGCATTTGTAAAGAAGCATGGCGGCAAGCCGGCCACCTATATAGAGGCCCATGCCCTGGCAGAAAAGGACTAGGGTCACTTGAGAGCTCGCATGAAACACATCGTCCCGGCAATTCTGCTGATCAGTGTACTTGCGGTGGCAGGCGTCATTGCGTCAGGCAAAGATGCCGTATCCGTCCCGGCCGGGGCCAAGTGCCCGGTCTGCGGGATGTTTGTTGCCAAATATCCGGCATGGGCAGCAACCGCACGCTTTAGAGATGGAACTGTCTCATATTACGACGGCCCCAAAGATATGCTCAGCCACTATTTCAACATCACCCGCTATACCCCAGGCAAAAATCAGTCCGACATCGCTGCGCTGGCTGTCAAGGAATATTACTCACTGGCAGTAATCGATGCGAAGGCCGCATTTTTCGTGATCGGCAGCGATGTGCATGGGCCTATGGGGCACGAGCTGATACCGTTCAAGAGCGCCAATGATGCACAGGCTTTCAAGCTGGACCACAAAGGCAAACGTATTCTGCGCTTCAACGAGATTACACCACAGACCATAAAATCACTGAATTAATCTCCTTACCCTCTGGTTTCAATCTGTTTTTGTGTATATTTTTTCTACCCAGGCCTGAAAAATATGTTAGTATTCCGGTTTCTTTACGCGATATTCAGGAGGTAGTCATGCCAAAGTTCTTTGAAGGAAAGCTTGAAGCCAAAGGTCAGAAGTTCGGTATTGTGGTAAGTCGTTTCAACAGCTTTATATCCGAGCGGCTGTTGGAGGGTGCTGTAGATGCACTGGTGCGTCATGGCGCATCTGACAGCGATATACATGTGGCCAGGGTACCGGGCGCCTTTGAAATCCCGCTGGCCGCCAAAAAACTGGCCGATTCCGGGAAATATGACGGTATTATCTGCCTGGGGGCCGTTATCCGGGGCTCCACACCCCATTTTGACTACGTTGCCTCCGAGGTGTCAAAGGGTGTTGCAAGCGTGTCGCTGGATAGCGGCGTGCCGATCTCTTTTGGTGTGCTGACAACCGATACCATCGAGCAGGCAGTGGAACGTGCTGGCACCAAAGCCGGCAACAAAGGTTTTGAGGCTGCGGTTACAGCCATCGAAACGGTCAATCTGCTCAAGGCCCTCAAGTAATGGGACTTCGCCGTGAGGCTCGCGAACTGGCGCTGCAGATGCTGTACGCCCTCGACTCCAAGACCTCGGTCGATATGAACGAGACTCTGCAGACTTTCAGTGATGAACAGGGCGATGTGACATTGCGGGTTCTGGAGTTTGCGGAAGAGCTGGTGCGAGGCGCTCAAGCCAACCGTGACGTAATTGATGAAGCCATAAAAGCCCGCTCCAAAAACTGGTCTTTATCGAGAATGCCGAGGGTTGATCTGAACGTCATGCGCCTGGCGGCCTATGAGCTTATGTTTCGCTCGGACATCCCCAAAAAAGTCAGCATCAATGAAGCGATCGAGATTGTGCGCCGCTACGGAGACAAGGAGTCACCCTCCTTCGTGAATGGAATCCTCGACGAAATTGAAGTTTGCCAAAAAACTGAGACCGCAGGTGAGGAACAATGAGTGATATTCGGGTAGGATTGATAGGTTTCGGCAACATCGGTGCCGGTGTGGTTAGAATGCTGCGAGAGAATGCAGATGTGATCCGGAGCAAAGTCGGTGCAGACATTGTCCTTGCAAAGATCGCAGACCTCGACATAACCAGTGACCGCGGCATTGAAGTTGACCCGTCAATCCTGACGACCGATGTCAACGAGATTTTTAATGATCCGGAAATTTCGGTTGTGATCGAGCTGATCGGTGGCTATGAACCGGCAAAGAGCTTTGTGCTGAAAGCCATCGAAAACGGGAAGCACATCGTCACCGCCAACAAGGCGTTGCTGGCGCTGCATGGCGATGAAATCTTTGCTGCGGCAGCACGAAAAGGGGTTGAGGTACAGTTCGAGGCCTCGGTCGGAGGCGGCATCCCGGTTCTGACCGCCATCAAGAGCAATCTGGCCGCCAACTGTTTCGGCAGCGTATTCGGAATCATGAACGGCACCTGCAACTATATTCTGACCCGCATGACCCAGGAGGGGGCCGATTTTGCCGATGTACTTAAGGCGGCCCAGGAGCTTGGCTATGCCGAACCGGATCCATCCTTTGATATTGAGGGTGTCGACACCGCCCATAAGCTTGCCATCCTGATCTCGCTTTGTTTCGGTACCCGCATTGACTTCAAGGATATCCACACTGAAGGAATTTCCGGCATAAGCGGTCACGATGTGAAATTTGCCCGTGATTTCGGTTACCGCATCAAACTGCTCGCCATCGGGAAATTGACTGACGGCAAAATCGAGGCCCGCGTCCATCCGACCATGATTCCGCTCCATAATCCTCTGGCCGATGTAAACAGCGTCTTCAACGCCATCCGCCTGACCGGGGATTTTGTCGGACCGGTCATGTTCTACGGTCGCGGGGCCGGCCAGAACCCGACCGCCAGCGCCATTGTCGGTGATTTGATCGGCCTTTCCCGCACGATGAAAACCGGTGCCGGACGCAGGATGTCACCGCTCGGATTTCTGGATGACAAGGTGGCGTCCATCCCAGTCAAGCCGATGTCTGAAATTGTCAGCAAATACATGCTCCGTTTCAGCGCACTGGACAAACCGGGTGTACTCGGAGCGATCGCCGGAGCGCTTGGCAAACATGGCATCAGCATCGAATCAATGGTGCAGACAGCCCATGAGGCTGACGATGCGGCACCGGTTCCGATTGTCATCATGACCCACGAGGCGCTTGAAGGTTCAGTGCAGCAGGCGCTGGCAGAAATTGACCGCCTCGATATCATCTGTTTAAAAACCAGTTTCATTCGCATAGAAGACAATCTGGAATAACCATATTTCACCTTCTGGAGGAGCAATGAACACTACCAAGATTCTACTGCCTGAAGACCAGATTCCCCGCCAGTGGTACAACATTATCCCGGATATGCCCGGTCCGCTGGCACCGGTCATCAGCCCAAGGACCATGCAGCCGGTTACACCGGACGATATGCTGGCTATTTTTCCGATGGCGCTGATCGAGCAGGAGATGTCGCCCCAGCGCTGGATCGACATTCCTGACGAAGTCCGTGAAATCTATAAATTATGGCGGCCATCACCACTGTTCCGCGCCCGCCGCCTGGAAAAGGCGCTCAGCACTCCGGCCAAGATCTACTACAAATATGAAGGGGTCTCGCCAGCCGGCTCCCACAAGCCGAATTCGGCCATCCCTCAGGCCTATTACAACAAGCAGGCCGGTATCCGCCGTCTTGCGACCGAGACTGGCGCCGGTCAGTGGGGCAGCTCTCTGGCCCTGGCCTGTTCGATGTTCGGACTTGAATGCACAATCTACATGGTCAAAGTTTCCTGCACTCAGAAACCGTACCGCAAGAGCATGATGCAGCTTTGGGGGGCACAGGTGATTCCTTCACCTTCCGAGTTTACCAATTCTGGCCGCTCGATTCTGGCCCATGATCCGGACTGCCTCGGCAGCCTGGGCATAGCAATATCGGAGGCTGTTGAGGATGCTGCCACTCATGCCGACACCAATTATGCCCTGGGCAGCGTCCTGAACCATGTCTGTCTGCACCAGACGGTCATCGGCCAGGAAGCCCAGGCTCAGATGAAAATCGCTGGAGACTATCCGGATGTGGTCATTGCCTGCTGCGGCGGCGGTTCTAATTTTGCCGGACTGGCATTCCCGTTTATTGCCGACCGGGCAAACGGCAAGAATGTCCGCACCCTGGCTGTGGAACCTGCCTCCTGCCCGACTCTTACAAAAGGCGTGTACGCCTTTGACTACGGCGATACCGCCAAAGTGGCCCCGATCGCGATGATGTACACACTGGGACACGACTTCATGCCGCCCGGCATCCATGCCGGAGGTCTGCGCTATCATGGTGAATCGCCACTGGTTTCACAGCTCTACAACGCCGGCCAGATCGAGGCCAAGTCCTACAAGCAGAATTCCTGTTTTGAGGGGGCACTGCTTTTTGCACGCAGTGAAGGCGTCATCCCGGCGCCGGAGTCGTCTCATGCTGTACGGGCCGCCATCGATGAAGCCGTTCTTGCCAAAGAAGAAGGGAAAGAACGCACCATTCTTTTTGGCCTTTCAGGACATGGACAGCTGGACATGGGTGCCTACGACGCCTATCTGTCCGGCAATCTGGAGGACTACGAATACCCCAGTGAAATGGTGCGGCAGGCACTGGAACGACTTCCAAAAATCAACCTTTAAATTCAGGGGCAGGGGACAAGGGGCAAAGGGAAACCTTCTAAACCTTGACCCTTGACCCTTGACCCTTTTTCCCTATGGTCAAAATCAAAATATGCGGCATAACCAATCTTGAAGACGCCCTGCTTGCTGTCGATGCCGGGGCTGATGCGCTCGGTTTCGTTTTCTTCACTAAATCTCCGCGCCATATTTTCCCGGAACAGGCTACTGATATAATCAAGCGGCTACCCCCCTTCGTGCAGACAGTCGGATTATTTGTCAACGAGGATCTGGACATTGTCAATACAACTGCCGATCTGTGCGGACTGGATCTGGTACAGTTGCATGGAGAAGAAACTCCGGAATTCTGCCAGTCGGTTAAACGGCGGGTTATCAAGGCTTTTCGTGTAAAAGACATAACCAGCCTTGAAGAAATACGGAGCTACCATGTTGCGGCCTGCCTGCTGGATGCCTGGTCTCCATCAGCATACGGAGGGACCGGAAAGACTTTCAACTGGGAGATTGCGGCCGCTACTGTAGCTTCCGGGCATGTTATTCTTGCGGGTGGACTGACGCCGGAAAATGTTGCCGAGGCGGTTCAAATAGTAAAGCCGTACGCAGTTGACGTCTCAAGCGGAGTGGAGTCTGAGCCTGGGAAAAAGGACGCAAGACTCATGCAGCGATTCATCAGATCTCTAAGGAGTCCCAGTTTTGAAGCTTCCAGATAAGAACGGCCACTTCGGTCAATACGGTGGACGTTACGTCCCGGAAACCCTCATGCCTGCTCTGCTGGAGTTGGAAAAGGCCTACCTTCATTATCGCCATGACAAGGAGTTCAAACAGGAATTTGCCTATTATCTGCGGCAGTATGTCGGACGACCCAACCCGCTCTATTTTGCCGAGAAACTGACGAAAAAGCTGGGTGGTGCCAGAATCTACCTTAAACGTGAGGATTTGAACCATACCGGCGCTCACAAGATAAACAACACCATCGGACAAGGACTGCTTGCCAGCAGAATGGGCAAGAGGCGCGTCATCGCCGAGACCGGGGCCGGGATGCACGGTGTGGCAACCGCAACTATTGCCGCCCTGTTCGGGATGGAGTGTGAAGTCTTCATGGGCGAGGAAGATACCCATCGCCAGGCCCAGAATGTCTTTCGCATGAAACTGCTGGGTGCCACCGTGACACCGGTTACTGCCGGCACCGCAACGCTGAAGGACGCAATGAATGAAGCGATGCGCAACTGGGTTACGACCATCCATGAGACCTTTTATGTGATCGGCACCGTGGCCGGACCGCACCCCTACCCGATGATGGTGCGGGATTTTCAATCCGTTATCGGCAGGGAAGCCAAACGTCAGCACAAAAAGGCTGAAGAACGTCTGCCGGATTATCTGGTGGCCTGCGTTGGCGGTGGAAGTAACGCTCTCGGGCTTTTCTATCCCTTCCTAAAAAACAGAAAGGTCAGACTGGTCGGCGTTGAAGCATCAGGGTACGGCATCGAGACCGGCAGACACGCAGCCCCGCTCTGCGCCGGCACACCCGGCATCCTGCACGGCAACAGAACCTACCTGCTGCAGGATGCCCACGGCCAGATTACCCATGCCCATTCGATCTCGGCCGGCCTTGACTATCCGGGTGTCGGACCGGAACACTCCTGGCTGAAAGATTCCGGGCGAGCGGAGTACGTCTCCATTACCGACACGGAAGCACTGGAGGGATTCAGCACCCTGACCCGTGAAGAAGGCATTATTCCGGCGCTGGAATCATCGCACGCCATTGCATATACTCTCAAACTTGCGCCAACACTCTCCAAAGACAAGAGCATTGTGGTCTGTCTGTCGGGACGGGGTGACAAGGACATGCATACAGTGGCGGAAGCATTAGGAGTATGTTTTTAACTTATAGTTAAGAAGTTAAGTGCCGCTAAAAGCCTGAGATATCAGGCTTTTTTTAGTTGACCGGAAGCAATTGTTTCGGATATAAGCATGCACCTGTATATATCCAAAAGGAGGCTTAACATGCATCTCGTTGATCAGATCAAACAAAAGGCCAGAAAAAATCTGCAGACGGTTGTATTGCCGGAAAGTTATGACGAGCGAATGCTGTATGCTGCCGAAAAGATTATACAGGAAGGTTTGGCAAAAATAGTCATTCTTGGTGATCCGGCCAAGATTCAGGCTGAGGCGACCTCTAAAGGAATCAATCTAGCTGGTGTCGAACTGCTGAACCCGGCCACATCCACAAAGCTCGAATCATACGTGGCCGATCTGGTCGAACTGCGCAAGAGCAAGGGCTTGACGCCCGATGAGGCAAAAGCATTGCTGACAGCCGATGACAACCTTTACTACGCCGGCATGATGGTGCGTAACGGCGACGCGGGTGGCGAGGTTGCCGGAGCCACCGGCACAACCGGCAATGTCCTCAAAGCCGCCTTCCAGACCGTTGGACCGGCCAAAGGCATCAAGACTGTTTCCTCATTCTTTCTGATGGTTACCAAGACGCCCGGTTTCGGCGAGAACGGTATCATTCTTTTTGCCGACTGCGCCGTAAATCCCAATCCGGATGCACAGGCTCTGGCAGAAATCGCCGTGGCCACCGCCGGCAACTGCAAGGCTTTCCTTGATGTTGACGCCCGTGTGGCGCTTCTGTCGTTTTCCACCAAGGGGAGTGCCAGCCATGCCGACTGCGACAAGGTACTGAAGGCTCTTGAAATCGCCCGGCAGATCAAGCCGGACCTGCAGATTGACGGCGAATTGCAGGCCGATGCCGCCCTGCTCCCCAACGTAGGAAGCAAAAAAGCCCCCGGCAGTGCCGTGGCCGGCAAGGCCAACGTCCTGATCTTCCCTGATCTGGACGCCGGCAACATCGCCTACAAACTGGTGGAACGCGTGGCCGGCGCAGAGGCGGTCGGTCCGATCATTCAGGGCCTGGCCAAGCCGGTCAATGATCTGTCACGTGGCTGCTCCGTTGATGATATTGTCAATGTGACCGCCATAACGGCAGTTCAGGCTGCCCAGGAATTGCAATAGCAACATCCTGATCGTGCAGAAGGCGCATCTCCATGAGGGGTGCGCCTTCTTGCATTTAAGAAGCAGCCTGAAGATCTCCGGTCATCTCCTGCATCTTATAAAGCTTAGCATTTACCCTTCTTACGCATTCAACGACCTCTCTCAGGAGCTTTTCGTCAAGCCCGCACTCTTCTTCAACACCTTGAAACCAGGCATAGCCTTTCGGAAGCGCAGACAGTACGCCGTCCCGCAGCAGCGTCACATCCACCATATCGTTGACACGCCCGCAGGCCTCCCAGGGGTCTCGATAATTAAACTGCCGGGCAACGACGTGCATACCCATGCCGTTTGGAAAAATTGCTTTCACTTCAAATGAAAACTCACGCGGAGCACTGTAGTTCTCACTGCGCCCGGAGCGCACCATCACTTCGGCGCCAGCTTCTTTCAATAATTCGCCGACCGATTCGGCCGTCATGGCTGAATATGTTTCCATCTCATACCTCCAGTCGCAACTCTACACCCCATGGTACCGGTTTTTCTCCGGCAGCTGTCAAAACCCACAATGTCGGCAATTCCATCTGCTCCGGCGCCGGACCGATCCCGTCGGTAAGATAGATCACCGCTGCCGGCAACGGCTGCATCGTTCCGGCGTACTCAAATACCGGCCGCAGATCAGTGAATCCGCCGCCGTCGTATCGCTCTACAACTCCGGGAGCGCCGCTGAGTAACCTGATCTTCTGGATCCGGCTGTTGGAGTAGAGTACGGTGATGGAGGCATCACGACCGCCTGCAATATGGAGCAGTTCCCGTGCAAAAGCTTCACGCAAGTCGCCACTATTGGTTGAATCGCTGACATCGACACCGACCAGCAGTGTAAGCCGCCTCCTTTTTCTTATGCCGGGTGTTGTGTGGCTGAAGCGGCGATGCTCGCGCATCCAGGAGCTTCTCCGGCCGGTACGTCCTGCCGTGGCTATGAATTGCCGAAGTATCTGACGCCAGGGGATAGGGGATGGGCGGAGCAGGGAGTCTATAACGTTACTGAGTTCTGCCGGAGATTCACCGTCACTTCCCCTCAAACTGTCTCTGGTAATGGCCCGTATCGTTTCCTCTGCCAGAAGAAGCGGGGTGCTGTCGGCGTCACCCCAAAGTCCATGGCTGTCAAGAGTCACCCCGGCATCAATGCCTCGGCCATCGCCGGCCGCACCACGCTCGGAGCATTCGGCATCGCCATAGCCGCTGCCATCCAGATTGCCGGTGTCGAAAGGTGGTACAAGCCTCTGGTAATATTCCTCCGCCGCTAATCCTTCGGGAGCATCGTAATGTGCTGGAAAGAGCGCGTCATCGGTAAGGTCTGCAATACCCGGATTGATCGCCAGGTCGCAGGCAACATCCCAGTCATGCTGATTTCGGCCCTTGCGGCGCAGTGGATGCAGGTGCAGAAGGTGTTTGACCAGATGTTCCAGCAGCGAGCGCTGCTGCGCTGCCGCCAACGCACCGAAGGCGGCTGGATCGACAACCAGAACCGGTATACCGTCACGCACGGTTACCCCGGCTCCCTTCCCGTTCATATCTCGCTGTTCCCGGCGCAGGTTCAGGATGAAATGTCCATAGAACGGACGTTCACGCAGCAGGCGCACCACAGCGTTCTCAAGGGCACCGTAATTCATGCCTCACGGGATATGGTCTGAATTGCATCGAACACGACACTGTCATACTTATCCTGGGCGATACCGAGGGCAATCTCCGGAATTTTGAGCAGCGCTTTGACAAAAGCAAAGCGCAGGTCGCGGGGCAGCACGGCAATGTAGGAAACCAGGCTTGCTTCCTGTTCCGAAGTGAGCAGTGGAGAGGCCTGCAAGGTGGCCGTCAGGTCGTTGATCGTGGCTGCCTGGACATCATCCCGCTGCCGCTCGGCCTGCACGGCAACCTGCTGCCAGTCATTCAGTATCTCGACGGCGGTCAACGGGCGCCCGGCTCTGTCAGCCAGCCAGCGCATGAAAGTGATGGCTGCCTCCTTGCCGACAATCCCGGCATAGACCTCCATTTCCAGATCACCGGGGAAGCTGCAGCATCTGCGCAGGATGCTGACCATCTCCCAACCCCGCTCGGTTGGTTCGACCTGCAGGTCCATCGGAGCCCCCTGGCGGGCCAGCAGGCCGGAGTTGCCCGCCAGAAAATGCCGCACGTCACCGGACAGTTCCCGCCGGGCGGCATAGCGTGACCAACACTGGAAATCAGTTTCGACAAACAGCATCACCATCCGATCGATCAGGGCCCGGTCAAGTGTGGCAACCTGATAGGTGCCGTCCGGGGGATTGATGCTGACGATCACCTTATGCCTTTTGGAGAGGCGATGGGTATGGAGCGAGCGGAGCAATCCCTCAACCGGTGGCTCGACAAGTTGGAAGATGGCCTGAAGGGTGTCCTCCTGCTGAGCCCGGTTCAGTTCGTCACAATGAATCACTGTCGGCGGTTCATCATCTCTGGGCCACCATGATGGGCGCGACCAGTGCATGACATCCCCCTCACGAAAGGGAATGCCGATCAGATCACCAACCTCCATCTGTCCCAGGCGCAACGATACATATTTGCGGTCGATCTCCCGGCAGGCCTGAATGATGCCAGCACTCTTACCGACCCCGCGATGCCCGACCACGCAGGGAGTCAGATCTGTCTTGGTGATAATCTCCTTGATGACGACCTTCATCTGTTCGATGTTCATTCTATCCTCTTAGCGAAACATATGGTAGCGGGTCGCTCAGCCCGGCCTCGGCAAACCCCTTCAAACGTAACCGGCAGGAATCACACTCGCCACAGGATAATCCATCTGTGGTAGGATCATAACAGGAGTGTGTCAAAGCGTAATCCACGCCTAATTTGACACCACGACGGATAATGTCTGCTTTGCTGAGATTTATCAGCGGGGTCTGGATTCTGAAACTCGAAGTCCCCTCCACGCCTGCCCTGGTCGCCAGATTGGCCATCTTCTCATACGCCCGTATATATTCAGGCCGGCAATCGGGGTAACCTGAATAATCCAGGGCATTAACACCGATAAAAATGTCGGAGGCTCCCAACACCTCGGCCCATCCCAGGGCAAACGAGAGAAATATGGTATTCCTGGCCGGGACATAGGTAACCGGGATATCATGCCCGACCCCATCTTTGGGAACATCTATGGCGGCAGTCAAAGCACTGCCTCCCATCAGGCGTAGATCAAACTCCACCACCAGATGTTCCGATGCACCCATCTTTTTCGCGTTCTGCCGGGCGACCTTCAGTTCATAATTATGGCGTTGACCATAAGAAAAACTGATCGCAAAAATCTCGAAGCCGTCCGCTCTGGCTATTGCCATGCTGGTACTGGAATCAAGCCCACCGCTGTACAGCACTACCGCTTTTCTTTGCATGACTTACATTATCTCCGTTTTTTCCCAACTTTTTTGAGTGCCGACCGAATGGCTTTCATGATAGTATCAAAAAAACCGGTTCGGTAAATCCAAAAAAGGGGAATTCATGAAAAAGAATCTTATAGTGTCACTTTCCTTTGTTATAGCTGTTTCTTCTGTTGCTCCAGCAATAGCAATGCCCGACAAAGTAGCTCCCGCCTCCAATGCTGCACAGCCTGCCGCTGATGCCCTTTCCGGTAAAGTGCTCCAGACAATGGACAGTGGCGGTTATACCTACGTTTATATCCAGAAGAAAAATGACGAGAAGGTTTGGGTCGCTGTATCGGCGACACAGGTTAAGGTTGGCTCCCAGATCAGCTTCAAGGGCGGCATGGAGATGGTCAACTTTGAAAGTAAGAGCCTCAAGCGGACTTTCGATAAGATTATATTTGCTGACGGAGTTAACGCCGCTCCAACAACTAAGGGTAAAGAAGTGGAGCCGACAAAAGCTAAAGGTGAGTCTGTCGGTAGCAAAGGCGCCGTTGCAGTCAAGGATGCAAAAATTTCTGTTTCCAAGGCTACCGGAGCAAATGCGTACACCGTTCAGGAAATTTTTGCCAGCAGCGCTAAACTGAACAAGAAGAAAGTCGTTATAAGAGGCAAGGTCGTCAAAGTTTCCGCTCAGATTATGGGGAAAAACTGGATACACATTCAGGATGGGACCGGGACATCAGCCGCCGGAAATCATAATCTGGTCTGTACCTCAAAAGATATGGCCGATGTGGGCGATGTAGTTACCGTGAGCGGCACACTCGCAAAGGACAAGGATTTCGGTGGTGGCTACAAATACGCTGTAATAGTAGAGGAAACCAGCGTCAAAAAATAGCTGTTTCCCGTCTTCTATACGTTGGAGCCCCTTGGATTGCCTGAGGGGCTCTTTTTTTTGTGAAGACAGCCAAAAATCCTGCTACATTGGCAGTATGGAATGCACGGTACAAAGACATTATCAACGCTATCCGTATCCTGAATATCCGCTGATCGCTTCGGTAAAGCGTTGCGACACGTATGCGCTCAACCTGAGCGCCCTTTGGTGCAGGTTCAACGGAGCCCTCCCTCCGGCTTCCGCAAAACAGATCCTGCTCGCTGGATGCGGTACATTTTCACCCTACCCTTGGTCAGTCGCCAATCCGGATGCCGGAATTACAGCACTTGACCTCTCAGAGCGCAGCCTGCGCAGGGCCAGACTCCATTGCCTTCTGCACGGGCGTACCAACGTTGTGTACAAATGCGGCAGTCTGCTGGATGATGACGCAACAGCTGGAAAATATGGCCTGATTGACTCTTATGGCGTACTCCACCACCTTGATAATCCATTGTCCGGGCTCAAGTCGCTTGAAAAGCGGCTCTTGCCTGACGGTATTCTCAGAATTATGCTCTACAGCCGCTATGCCCGCAGAGAAGAGGAATCAATCCGCAGGGCTCTGCGGCTACTGGGAGTAAGCAATTCGGCACAGGCCAGACAACTATTGAAAAAAGCCAAAGCCGGATCACGTCTGGCGGAATATATGGCAACAACTGACGAAATTGGAACCGATGCCGGCATTGCGGACGCTTTGTTGCATCCCAAAGTGCACACCTTCCGGATAGACAGCCTTCTGGACTTGATCCGACAAGCCGGACTGAAACCACTTCTATTTGCACATCACGGTGCCCTTGAAAACGTTCAGGATGAAATTCAGAGACTGCAGTCTCTTGAGAAGGAGCGCTATTCACCAGGAAACTTTGTTCTTTATCTCGGACGGAATGATATGAAATTCAAAGAGAACGGCAAAAACAGTATGCTGGTTCTCAACCCCTGCCTGACAGACAATGTACGCCATTTCACTGTAGGCACACGACAAATACCGGCTCGGATTGGGGTGGCAAATCCAGTCATCGGATCACGAGAACGCAGGTTTTTGAGAAGATTTATCACTCCGGTTCCCCGGAGCGAGCTGACAAGTGATTTAACTGCTATTGTTGATGTTTACAAGCGCTCACTTTTTCTGTTAGAGTACAGATGCTAATACTACAAAAACAATCAACAATCAAAAGGACCGGTCATGAAAGTGCTTTGTTTGAAGATCAGTAACTGTTTGATTTTCCTGTCTGTCATGTACATTATCTCCCTTACAGCGGTTACAGCTTCGGCATTTGTACCAGAAGACCTCGAGCGCCTGAAGAAGGAGAAAAACTGCCCTGGCTGTGATCTTCGTGCCGCCGACCTTTGAAAATTCAATCTTGTTGATGCCAATCTGGAAGGGGCCAACCTGATGGGGGCTAACCTGGAGGGTGCGAATCTTGAGCACGCCACATTGGACGACGCCGGACTTGAAAAGGCAAATCTTAAAGGCGCCAGCATAAAGAATGCATCAATGGATCACGCCACCTTTGAAGACACCATTATGACAAATGCCAACTTTGAGGGAGCTGTCTGGATAGATGGCAGAATCTGCAAGCCTGGTTCAATTGGAAGCTGTAAATAAACTGCCTAATATGTGAATCCAAAACCTGTTAAACCTGTCAGGTTAAAACTCAACGTGATTGAACGATTGCCAGGGCGGTCATGCATCGCAAGTATTATACTCCAACATTTATGGTTATATGTAGCTCCGTAGACCTTCTCAAGAAAATCTCCACGGTCAAATGAGTAGCGGGCTGTATAGGAAAGTGTCAATGGCCTGATCCACCTTGTTGAAAGACGACCTTCCATGTATTTTCCATCATTATGAGCCATCCTGTAACCAACTCCGATCTGATTCCCCTGTCTGTCGTCAAAGTCTACACCGGCCGCAGTGCTGTCGATGCGCTTGTCATAAAGGTTGTATCCAGCATCCAGGTTAAGGCGCGCAAACTGATGCACCCAAGTGTCCGACTCGAACGTAAGATTGGTCCAGGGGCGCCTGGTCTCAACCGGTGTCAGCAGATCCCTCCTGTTACCCTCAAAACTGTATCCCAACTGGAGCTTGACCCGCGAAATATCCCTGTAGGCGGTAGTTTTGCCGGTTACAAATTTACCATCCAGCATGTTGGTCAATGACAGGTACGCCATATTCTGCCAGACCAAGCGATCTGTATAGTCGTAAAGAGGAAGTCGCTGCTGATTGCGGTTCGGTATATAGCTGTATGAAATTTCAGGGATTATTTCATGGCGCAGTTTTTTTAGAGAAGTACCGTCAATCTGGTATACCCGACTTAATGACGTCGACAGACGGGCACCTACCTCAGGGAGCAGGTCACCCTCATTTTTTCTGCCAGCACTCCTGTTTTCAGTATTGTAACCTCGCACATGCGCACCGGAAAACAATGATGCGTTCAAATATTTATTGAATGACTTCATCAACGTGACGCGCGGAAATACATGCAGTCGTTGTCCGCTGGGCAATGATTCGCGATACAGATTTGAAACAGTTGCATCAACATCGAAGTATAGCGGAGCATTGCCAATACGCTGCCGCACGCCCGCCACACCGATTTCAGGAAGTGTCTGCAGGGTCTGACTGTTACTGCCGGCATATAGGTCCTGAATAAACCGCAGGTGCGTCGTCAGAGCAAAGTGCTGCCAGGTTTTAAGGATGTTAAGGGTTGTATCATTGCTCTGACGGTTGTAATCACCGGTATTAAGGCTGAAGTCGCTCAAATAGGTGCTGTCACTGTTTAAATTAACATCCATACGCAAGTTCGCGGTCGGAGAAAAAATCTCCCTGTGGCTCTGAGCAATCTGCCACCGCATACGCTTCTGCACCTGATCAAAGATCTGATAGCCACCCATGTACCCTTCACTGCCCCGGGTTCTTATGTAGCGGTAATTAAGACCGGTACCTATGCCCCTCTTTGTAGATAGATCAAGATCGAGTTGAATATCCTGACTTTCTGAGATAACCAGGTATGTCGGTATGATAAGCTGGTTTCCGCGGGTATTGGATAAACTTAGGCGCGGATAGAGAATTCCGGATTTTTTTCCGCGCACGACGGGATAGGCAATCCAGGGAATGTAAAGCACCGGAACATCCTTTATATAAAAGAGGATGTTGCGACCTGTTGCATATCCATCCATGTCCACCTTGAGTTTACTGGAGCCGAATTTCCAGCTTGGATCTGGCAGGTCGCAGGTTGTAAACTCGGTTTTGCTCCCTTCAAGCTGACTTTCGTTATAGCGAACAATATGTTCACCAATCAGGGTAAGACTCGAAGCCGGCATTGATATGGTGGCGTTGTCCATCTCACTCTGATTGGTTTCGAGATTTAGTGAAAATGATTCGCCTTTAATCACATCATTGCCCTTTGTGACGACTACGTTACCGGTGGCATACAATATTTTTGTATTGCTGTAGTAGTCCGCCTTGTCAGAGACAAGTTTAAGCCCTTGGGAAGTAATTACAACATTACCGATTGCGGTAAATACTCCTTCGGGCTCCCCCTGTTTCATTGAGTCCGCCTTGATATGGACAGATTCATCCGGAAAGGAAGAATCCGCACTCCACGCAGAGATTGTGCCGGAGCAGCATAACAGCACCAGAAGCAGTCGCAGTAATGTGTTTGAAACAACTTTCATACGTGGAAGATCAGCCTCGGATACCTGTGTAGTCAGAATTTTCAAGCCAGGCTTTTGTTTCACCAACAATAAAGAGCGAACCACAGACCAGGATCACGTCGCCTTGAACAGATTCGCTCCGGGCCCTTAGAATACCGTTAACAACCGTTGCAGATGGCCGGGATTCAATTCCCATACCGGAAAATATCCGGGAAAGAGTTTCGTCATTCAAGGCGCGCTCAACTGCCGGGGTAACGGTGTATATCCGCTCGACCAGTGGTATCAGTGGCGCGTACATCTCAGCGACATCCTTGTCGGAACAGACTCCGGTCACCAGAAGAATACGTTTAAAGGGATAGCCCGTCAATTCTGCGGCCAGGGCCCTAGAACCAGCCGGATTGTGAGCGCCATCCATCAGCAGCGGCGGAACTCCGGGAATAAGTTCCATACGTCCAGGCCAGCGCGCACTTTCAATACCCGAAAAAATAGACTCAGGAACGGCGGAAATACCATCAAAATGAATAGACTCTGCAGCGGCCATGGCCAAAGCAGCATTCTGGGCCTGATAGCGGCCGGGTATGCCCGGCACCAGCTGTCGGAGTGATGTGTGAAGCCCCCGGTAATCAAGGGCGCCGCTATTGTTCCATTCAGCCGAAAAATCCCTGCTGGAGTACAGCAACGAACTGCCAAGCAACTTGCATTTTTCCTCAATCACTATACGGGCAGATTCGTGTTGAGCGGCGCATACAACGCTGGTGCCTGGTTCAATTATGCCGGCTTTCTCGTCTGCAATTTCAGGCAGAGTCGATCCCAGATACTCGGCATGATCGATATCAATCGGTGTAATGATCGTCATCTCGCCACTGATTGCAGCCGTGGCGTCGGAACGACCGCCCATACCGGCCTCAATAACGGCGATGCCTATCCGCTCTTCGCTAAAGACAAGTGCGGCCAGAGCCGTGGTGATTTCAAAAAAGGTGGCTTCTTCGGGGGCTGCGTCAATAACTGCTTTCAGGCTGCCGGCAAGTTTGTCTGCCGGATACTCAACACCATCTATTCTGAAGCGCTCGCTGAACCTTACCAGATGTGGTGAACTGAACTGAGCCACATGATGACCGGCATACTTCAAGATGGAAGACAGGAAAGCTGAGGTTGAACCTTTGCCGTTCGTACCGACGACATGAATGCTTCGAAACTGTTCTTGCGGGTTGCCAAGGTTGCAAAGTAACTCGCTCACCCTGTCTACACCGGGACGAATTCCAAAACGTCGCCGTGCATAAAGCTTCTCCAGCAGAGCCGGAAGAAGCATCTCAGTTTGCTGGGCGATGAAGCATCTTTAAAATTGAGGCGATCTTCTCCCGCATTTCAGTGCGAGGTATGATGACGTCAATCATACCATGGTCAAGCAGGTATTCGGCCCTTTGAAAACCTTCCGGAAGCTTCTGGCGAATTGTCTGTTCTATGACTCGCGGACCGGCAAATCCTATCAGCGCTTTCGGCTCGGCAATATTAATATCACCCAGCATTGCAAAACTGGCGGTCACGCCTCCGGTTGTCGGATCTGTCAGCAATGAAATAAAGGGGATTCCGGCTTTCTTTAGTTTCTCCAGGGCGGCCGAAGTTTTGGCCATCTGCATGAGGGACAGGATACTCTCCTGCATACGGGCACCGCCGGAGGCGGATATGACGATAACCGGCTGGTTTTTCTTCAAGCCCCGTTCAATTGAACGGGTGATTTTTTCCCCCACAACACTGCCCATACTTCCGCCCATAAATGAAAAATCAAAACAGGACACCTGAACCCCAAGCTTTTCTATGGCACCTTCAACGCATATAACCGCATCCTTTGAACCGCCCTTGGAAACGGCCGCGTTAATGCGATCCTTGTAGCTTTTGGCGTCCTTGAATTCCAGAAAATCTATTGAAGTCATCCCGGCATCAAACTCCTGCCAGGTGCCACCGTCAAGAAGTGCTTCAAGGCGTTTCCGGGCGGAGATCCGGTAATGAAAGCCACACAGCGGACAGACCTGTAGATTAGCCTCGATATCTTTCCCCAGAATGGTTTCTGAACATCCCTGGCACTTTACCCACATCCCTTCCGGGGCTTTGCTCTTCTTGACATCATTTTTTCCAATACCGGCTTTTTCTTTGGTAAACCAGCTCATAGCAGGCCTCATACCTTTCAACTTATTGAAATTTTCAACGATTGGGGAGACAGTGGACAGTCATCCGGTCACGTTAACTATATCAGTAGCGCACACTTCATATCACTGACAAACTTTTTAAGCTCTTTCTTCAGTTTCTGTCCGGAATACCGTTCAAAAAACTTTACAATGGCGCTGCCTATCACTACCCCGTCAGCCAATTTAGCCACACTGGAGGCCTGCTCCGGAGTCGAAATACCAAAACCCGCCATTATCGGGAGTTTAACTTTCTTCTTAATCTTTTCCAGTTCGTGAGACAGCGAGTCAGAAACAGTTTGACGCGCACCGGTGACACCTGTCACCGTAACATAGTAGATAAAACCGCGACCCAATTTTTGCACTGTGTTGATGCGTGTTTTATCGGAGGTCGGAGTCAGCAGAAAAATAATATTCAAGTCATTCGCCCGTGCGTGACGGAGCAACTCTTCAGATTCTTCAGGCGGCATATCTACCAGCAAAAGTCCATCGACTCCGGCCGCTGCAGCGGCAGCACAAAAACGCTCGTAGCCGTAGGCATGGACGGGATTGAGATAGCCCATCAGAATAATCGGAATCTGCGAGCGGACTCGAACTTTCTCGACCGCGGCAAGAATCCCTTCCAGAGTCGTACCGGAAGCCAGCGCCCGCTCCGACGAAAGCTGAATGGTCGGTCCATCTGCCATCGGATCGGAAAAAGGAACCCCCAGTTCGATAACATCAGCGCCGGCATCCTCAAGCAGATAAATCATTTCCTCAGTAACGGCAAGTGAGGGGTCACCGGCGGTTATGAAGGTGACCAGCGCTTTGGAGTGCTGTTTTTCCAGGGCGGCAAAACATCTTGCAAGTCTATCCATAAATCATCCCGGTTCAAATCTTGAAGCCGGCCATCTCCTTCTCTAGCAACTCAATTTGACGGGACAGGTCTGTAACCGATGAATCCATGACTGAAGTGGCATGCGTGTTGGCAGCTGTAGAGTTTTGAATATTGTTGACTGACTTGGATATCATCGTGCTGTTATCAACCTGTGAACGGCAGGCATCACGAATCTGCTCGACCATCGAAGTCACATCTTCGGTTGAACGTGCTATCAGGCTGCTGGCACGGCTCTGCTCACGCGTCGATGTCCGCACGTGAGTGGTGAGCTCTTTCATTCGTTCAACTGCGGAGGTAATCAACTCGGTCCCACGGGTGTGTTCTCTGGCCGAGTTGGCAATGTGTCCGACCATCTCCTCAACGCTCTCCATTGCCTCTCTGATGCTGTGGCTGCCATGTGCCTGTTCAACCGTGGCTTTGGCAATTTCACCGACCTGTATACTGGCCCGCTTGACACCTGTAACTATCTTCTCGAGTGCAGCACCTGACCGCTGGGAAAGCTTTTCACCGGCGGCTATACTCTCTTCCGCCAATTGAATGGCTTCAACAGCCCGACTGGTCTCCTCCTGTACACCTTTTATCACGGCGGCTATTTCACGGGTAGAGCTGCTGGTTCGCTCGGCAAGCTCTTTAATTTCATCCGCAACGACAGCAAAGCCCTTACCATGCTCACCCGCCTGGGCTGCAATGATGGCCGCATTGAGCGCCAGCAGATTGGTCTGTTCAGCTACTTCATCAATAACTGACAGAATGGCTCCGATATCGGTGGCCCGTAGCGACAAATTGCTGATAACATCCGCAGTTATCTGTGAGGAGTTACGAATGGCCTGCATTCCGGCAATGGCCTCTTCGACAGCTTTTTTGCCTGTTTCAGCGTCATTTCTGACCGATTCCGAGATCGATGCCGAATCCATGGCGTTTTTTTCAACCTGTTTTATGGTTGCATCCATCTCAGCAATTGACGAGGCGGTGGTGCTCGACGCATCCAGCAAATTAACGATACTCATGCCGATCTCTTTGATGGATGTCGACATTTGGTGGACAGATGAACTAACTTCCTCCACAGCCCCGCTCAACCTCTCGGCGCTAATGGCTACTTCTTCTATGCTGGCAGCCATCTCAAGGGTGGATGACGATGTTTCAGCCGAGGAGGCCGAAAGCTTGTCAACCCCGTCAGACACTTCTCTGACGGATTCGTTAATATGTGCAACCGCCAGGGATGTCTCTGTAACAGCTTTTTCCTGAAGTCTGGCTGAGCTGACAACCTGCCTGGAAGCTTTTTCAATATTGTTGTCAATTGCAGTAAGGACTTCGGCGGCCGACTTTACACGTGAAACCATGCTGTGAAGGTTTCCCGACATAGTATTCATTGCTTCTGCCAAAGCTGCGGCTTCACGACCACCGCTGACCACCAGACGCTCATCCAGTCGTCCATTGGCTACCGTTCTTGCAAAATCCACGCAGGCATCAAGCGGACCGGTGATTGATTTTGATACCATATATGAGAAAAACGCGAAGATGCAGATGGTGGCAACTGTAATTAAAGCTGCGACGATAATTTTACTTATAACCATGCCTGATACCGACTGTTCCGTCAGGACTACATCACGCCGGATGACATCAACCATCGTTGCCACCGATTTACTGAACTCGTTGAAACGCTGAGTCTGCACCCCCACAGTCAGATAGCTCGCTTTCAGAACCTCTCCCTGGCTGACGGCCGGCATAATCTCTGTAATCAGCGTCTTTTTGTAATCCTTCCAGATTGAATTGGCCTTGTTGATGGCATCCTTCTTGTTTTGTGACTCCATCAACTTCGAGCTGGTCTCAAACCTCTGGTCAATTTCTTTTGCGAGCCGGTTAATATCTGCAACAGTTAATTTATTTACCTCGGCATCGGTTTCCATCATGTAGCTCTGCATGTCATTATTGATATGAAAGAGGTCGGCCTTCAGAAGTGCTATGTTTTCCAGGGCATCCTTGTCATTGCTGATGGTTCTGTAGGCCTTGCCGCCGATACGGACTTCGTTCATCAACAGCAATCCGACTACCGTAACCAGCAGAATACCTACAAAAGCCGCCACAGAAAGCAGTGACATCTTGGTGCGAAGCGTAAGACCGCCGGTGCCGCTGGAAGAAGTTGTTTTCTTCACAAAATTGCTCCCCGCCAGATGAGGTGTCAAATACAGAAAAAGCCGCCCGACTATATCAGAGCGGCTGCTTTCATATCAAGCAAAAAACCCGGATTGAATGGTTTATAAATCCTTCTTGGGCGTCGGCAGAAAGCGCCTGATAAAGTTGCTGGCACGGTACATTTCCGGCAGCTGAAACACGTCATTTCTTTCAACCGGGACCGCCACCTCCCCCAGTGGCGTTCTCAGGTTCAGGCGCGCGCTCATTCGGTAAGGAATCCGGTCGATTTCCGGGCGACTCTTTAACAATTCAATAACATCCGCAAATCTGATTCTCAGGGGTAGGCGTAATGTTGTATGACTTCCTGAAGGGAAATTCACCTCTTCCAGGTTACCGCCACTGGAGAATGGAATTGCCATTAACTGCAGATCGTAGTTGTAGCCCAACAGGGAAAGATCGAAAGAATTGGGATTGTTCACCCCAACCAGAAATTCGACTTCGACACCGGAACTGTCAACACCGGTTATACTTGTTTTCTGGATTGTAACCGAAGGTTCCCTGACGATGGTCGCACAACCCGCCATCACGATCAGAGCAACAACAGAAAATATGCACAGTCGGAATGCAATCAAGGGATTCCCGCCGGTGTTGCGAGCAGCGCCAGTTTTTCAGACCGTCGTTCGAATCCGGATATCATTTCATTTCGGATGTGACGGATTTTTTTCATATAGGCATCTGCCTGCGGACCCTGGCCACAATATAATTTTTTGGCCCGCTCCAGGTTTCCCTGAGCCATGTCAAGTTTGGTGTACAGCTCTCGAACTGCTGCTTCTGCACATTTTGCATCATCGCTCATATCTTTGGGCGAATATCCATGGCTCTTTGCGCGACGAGGCATTAACTGCCAGACCCCAAGGGCTCCCTTGGAAGATACGGCATGAGCGGAAAGTCTATTGCCCCCGGTCTCGGCAATGGCAATTTCGGCCAGATCAAAAGGCATAAAAACAGTGCCTTCGGTCTTTTCAAAACAGACGGCAGCAAGCTTGCGGGCTCTTTCAGGGGTGGTTCGCCGGGAAAATGCCAGCTCTATGGCAATCTGTTGTTTTTTTCGCTGGATCAAAGAGATGGTTTCGCTGTCAAGAAGTGAAGATTCTGTGGACAGCGAAGCGGCAGACTGGATTTCTGTCCTTTTAAACGGGGCGTTTTCGCATGCTGTTAATAACAAAAAGCATGACAGATAGATAAGTTTTTTTCGCATAATAGTAGAGTTTGGTGGTGGTATCGGCTTTGCCGGAGCGGCGTCGTTGCCTATATTGATATCAGGCGTATCTCCGGCGGAATGCTCCTTTCATGGTTTATTTGCCCGTAATAAGCCAAAATCCCGGTTAACGGGACTTTGATTGCTCCTACTCAAGTTGTGGGCACGGTACTCGGAATATGTGACGATGTCAAGAAAAATGGCTGTATTATGAATTAAAACGGTGGGTTACGAGTTCAATTCCGGTATAATAGTCATCAAGCCAGTTCTTTCAGTGTGACTCCTTCCAATACATCTCGAACCTGTACCTGAACACGCTTCCAGACCGGATGAACATTGCAGAACACATCCCGAGCACATTCACCGGGATTGACAACACACCGGTTAGGAATAATTGGGCCTTCAACCGCCTCAACCACTTCCAGCAGGCTTATTTTATCCGGAGCACGGCCTAGTACAAAACCTCCACCCGTACCACGATAGGACTTTACCAGGCCGATCTTGCTGAACTGCTGGAAAATTTTGGCAAGGAACGTAGCCGGGACATCAACAGCAGCAGCAATATCGCTCAGCAGACATACCTTGTCCTCAGGCTGGGAAGCAAGATAAACTATGCCCCGGATCGCATATTCACCTTTTCGTGTGAGCTCCATCATTGAGAAAACCCTCCAAAAAGACAATTTTAATCTTTTTAGGGGGTTTATGCAAAATTGTCAACTTAAATTTTGGGGCGGCATCAGAACGGAACAGTCTGATAACAACAAGGCATGATGCCTGAAAAAGTTCATGTTGCAGGAACGACACTCTCCATCTGCACTTTCTTTTTTCCGAAAAGAAAGGCAACCCACACGCTGACCTCGTACATCAGATAAAGCGGAATCATGATCACAAACATCGTGATCAGGTCCGAGTGAAATGCAGCCACTATGGAACTAGCCAACAGGGCATATTTCCGCTTGGGGGCCAGAAACTGGTAGCTGACAATTCCGAAACGCGAAAGAAGCAGCGTCAGCACAGGCAGCTCGAAGATAAGGCCGAACATGAGGATCAGCCGCAGACAAAAATTAACGTATGAAGAGAGTGACAGCCAGCTGCGCAACCCTTCTGTTTCATAGGAAAGAGAAAAATTAATGATAAAGGGCCAGATAACGACCAGAAAAAAGGTCGCTCCAATGCAAAAAGCCACCGTTGCAGCGGTTACAAAAGGCACAACCAGTTTACGTTCCCGGATGGTGAGGCCTGGAGCTATAAACAGCCAGACCTGATAAAAAACCAACGGCAACGCCAGAATGAATCCGGCCAGCATCGATATCTTGCACTGAATAAAAAAAGGCTCCAGCGGAGCTGTATAATTGAGAGAATGTTTCTGCTGCGGCTTGCTGAATTCCTCATCCAGCTTGGCTCGATTGTAGATGGCCGGATAGCGCTCCTTGACAGCGGTATACACCTTCTTTTTCATCTCGGTCAGATAGGTCTTGCCGGTAAGCGGCTTCTCCATGAAAACAAGGATATCGTCGGAAAGATTCCAGGCAAAGCCCATTCCGACCACGACAGCGATGACTATGATTACTAACCGCTTGCGCAGTTCTACCAGATGCTCAATAAAGGGTATCACTCTCTCTTCGCTCATGTCCCATTCCTACCACAGCGCCCCACAGCCTGGCAACCTCGATTTCCTGTCATCGGCGTTTCCGGCCATTCGAACCGCCCTTACCTGGAACTTTCTTCTTTCCGGATTTGTCCGGCTGGTTTTTTACTCCATTATACGGTGGACCACCAGGCAATCGTTTTCCACGCACCGGAATACGAGGATATTCTCCTGCTTCGGCAATAATTATTGAAGAGGAGTGGAGAGAGGCTGGTGACTTGTGGCAAACCAGTACAAATTCAATGCGGCGGGTGGCAGGTGATACCGATGCAATCTTGACGCGAGCCTTGTCACCGATACGGAATACCCTGGCAGTACGCCGCCCGATCAGGGAGTGCTGTTTTTCGGCAAAATTATATACATCATCAGCCAGAGTCGAAATATGCACCAGACCTTCCACGAACAGCTCCTCCAGCTCTACAAAAAACCCGAAACCGGTCACTCCGGCGATATATCCTTCGAATTCTTCTCCAACATGCTGCTGCATGTACTGGAGCTTTTTCATCTCTACGACATCACGCTCGGCCTCCATTGCCACTCTTTCCCGCTTGCTGGTATATTCGGCAACCTCACCCAGTTGTTCTACAGCAATTGCAAGCTGCCGGGAAGCACGCTTATCTTCAGGATGATCTCTACGCAACAGTACGGCCTTCAGTATCCTGTGCACTACCAGGTCGGGGTAGCGGCGGATAGGCGAAGTGAAATGGCAATAGCAGGACGATGCAAGCCCGAAGTGTCCGGTATTCTCTGCCGAGTAACGGGCCTGTTTCATGCAGCGCAGGAGAGCATAGTTGATCATTCGCTCTTCGGGACGACCATCAGCCTGCACCAGCAACCGCTGCAACGCGGAGGGATCAACCTTGTCTTCCACCAGTCCAAATTCGTAACCAAAGCCATATATAAATTCCTGGAAGGTCCTCAGCTTGGCTGGGTCAGGGTTTTCATGAATCCGGTAAAGAAAGGGATCTCCGGCAGAGGAAATGAAACTGGCAACCGCCTCGTTGGCAGCCAGCATAAATTCTTCAATCAACTGGTGGGCCAGGTTGCGTTCGGCCCGGATAATCCCTTCTGTCAGACCGGTCAGTCCGATTATTATCTCAGGTTCCGGCAGGTCAAAATCAATACTGCCGCGCTCCTTCCTCATACCCATCAGGATCAACGCCAGTTCCTTCATTTCCAGCAGCATCGGAGCAAGCGGACGGTGCTTATCAGTCACTTCCGGATCATCGTCCACAATTATCTTCTTAACGATAGTATAGGTCAGGCGGGCGTCACTCTTTATAATGCTGGGGTAAAATGCTGATTCCAGAATCCTGCCAGAACGGTCAAAGAGCATTTCGGCCGTCATTGTCAGACGGTCAGCATGCGGATTGAGTGAGCAGATCCCGTTCGATAGGCGTTCAGGCAGCATCGGAATACAGCGGTCCGGAAAATACACTGAAGTACCGCGTAGATAAGCTTCCTGATCGAGTGGACTCCCTTTCTTTACGTAGTGTGATACGTCGGCAATAGAGACCCACAGGCGGAAACTTTGTCCTTCTCGTTTAAGTGATACGGCGTCGTCAAAATCACGAGCCGTTTCTCCGTCAATGGTGACGGTCGACATGCTACGCAGATCCACCCGGCCTTCCAGATCCTTCTTTGATACAGTGTCAGAGATGCCTTCAGCTTCGGCCAGCACATCCTTGTCAAAGATATGCGGCAGATCAAAGCGGCGAATTACAGATTGTATCTCTACTTCAGGATCATCCGGCCACCCCAGAACCTCCACCACCCGCCCTTCGGCCGGGCGGCCTCCGACCGGATAGGAGGTCAATTCTGCTACCACCTGATGGCCATCTTCAGCCCGGCCTCGATCTTTGGGAGGAATTGCTACCACAAGATTAAGGCGCTGATCCTCTGAGATAACAATCGCTCCGCGTCTGGTCTCCTCAAAGCGCCCGACAACACGACGTGTGGCATGCTCAATTACTGCGACAACACGCCCGTCCAGCTTGCCACTCCCCATACGGCTCGGCGAAGAACTGGCCTCCACCAGATCACCATGCAGGGCGCCTTTCATGAATTTGGATGGGATAAAGATATCCTCGCCGCCACCATCGGGCGCAACAAAGCCGTAGCCGTCCCGGTGCACGGATATCCTGCCGCTCACTGTTACTGTTTTTCCAGGAAGGGCGTAACTGTTTCCTTTCAGCCTGAATACTTCGCCGTCATCGACCATGTCCTCCAGCATATTTTTCAACTCTCGCTTCACGTGCCGGCCACCGAATTCTCGAAGCAATGACGCAAAATGAGTCGGGGTGTCATGCTGCTTAAGGAGGGACAATATCTGTTTTTTTGTTAATCTCATTTTACTCCGTCCTGAGTGTAAAAATGTGGAATACACCAGAATAGTAAGATAATTAGACGCACTTTGCGATCATTTTCGAAATATGCGTATCCGAGCCTGTTTGATAGCTCCGTTAATTGCCGACATATTTGTCAACTCATGCTTCAACTTTGTTTCTTTTACATCCAGGTGACGTTAGATATTCATTGAGGTTCGCGATCTAAATCAGAATTATGGCATTTATCTCATTGCACAATAAATACTGCGATTGTATATTCCACGGTGTTTAGGAGTGCACACAAAGGACTCGTACTAAATAAGATTTGGTTGATTCAGAACGTCATGAATTCCTTTTTGGAAAGGACAGTGATGAGCAGAATTGAAGATGCCCTGTCAAGGGCAAATCAGCTACGGCAAAGCAAAATTAATGACCGTACGGATCACGAACCAGGCCTGAAGTCTTCAATAAAACCTCGCAAATCAGTGCACAGCTGGAAGATTGCTTTTGGCATTTCGCTGATTCTGGGCGTTGGTATTGGAGGTTATCTTTTTGCTGAAAGAGTCATTACCCCTCGCAAAGACCGCCAACCCACTGCAGAAAAAGCTGAAAAACCGCTCCCGACTGGCAAAAATCAGACGGTTTCACAACCGCCAATCAAAACAAATATCTTGCCAACCGCTATCCCTCTCAATTCAGCTGATACGGAATATGCAGCCTCTCATCCTGGATGGCAGAGATACACTACCGATTCATTGGAATTTCGTGTTTTTCATGAGAATAAAAATCTAAAGGCGGTTCAGGTTCTCGCCCGGCAGGAAAATGTGATCACCGCCGATTTTTTCAAATCTTTTCTTGCCGAAATAGCAGGAGGAGATTCATTAAAAGTCCTGTCAACTGAAAACAGGGATGGCTACCATATCGAAAAAGGTAAAGTGGGTGAAAAGCTGGAAGTGGTTGTCTACAGAAAAAAAACGGCCAGAGAAATCAGAGCGCTCGTAGTCGCGTATCTATAAATGCCGGGAAGTCATAAACCACAAGGATGCAGCTAACCGGCTAAAATGGACTGTTAACGTGCTAATTTCTGGCCGACTATACAAAAAACATGGTTACACATAACAAAAAATTGTGGCCTCTTTAGTCAATAAACCGCTTTTCAAAGTATCCGGATATCAGTTTAAAACTTGTACATTTTAGCTGGCATTTTTAATAATATACCGTTATATAATTAAGCCGAGCTATAGGAACTGAGCCCCTTCGTTCCATTTCATGTTACAGCGCATACAATTTTTCCTGAGGGTTGCATTTGATTGTCATTCCTGGGTACAGCATATCGCAGGTCCTTTATCGTGGCAGTCGGACAATCGTCTACCAGGGCATCCGTAGCAGCGACTCTCGACCGGTAGTCATAAAAACCCTGCAGCCTGAATACGCCACCCCCGAAAACGCAGGACGCCTGAAACATGAGTACGAAATCACTAAAGACCTTAATCTGGAAGGTGTGGTAAAGGCATACGGCTTTGAAATTTCCGGGCGAGTATCTGCACTTATTCTGGAGGATTTTGGCGGTGTATCTCTCAAAAGTCAGATTTCATCAGTCAGGATGGACCTGGCTGCATTCCTCAAGGTTGCCGTCGGCGTTGCCAAAGCGCTTGGAGAAATACACTCGCAGCAAATCATCCATAAAGATATCAAGCCTTCCAACATCATAGTCAATCCCTCCTCATCTCTGACCAATATTACCGACTTTGGTATTTCAACAAGCCTGCAGCAGGAATATTACACCACTTTGATCTCAGACTCTTTCGAAGGCAGTGTTTCCTACATGTCACCAGAACAGACCGGCCGCATGAACCGGGCTGTTGACTATCGCACCGATTTCTATTCTGCCGGCGTCTCTTTTTATGAACTTCTGACAGGACAGCTGCCGTTTCAGGCCAAGGACCAACTGGAGTGGGTGCATTGCCATATCGCCCGTCCGCCGCTCCATCCACATCTTGTTAACCCTGAAATTCCGGAGGCCCTGGCCGCCATCATTATGAAGCTGCTGGCCAAGACCGCTGAGGAGCGCTATCAGAGTGCCCATGGGCTGACTGCTGATCTTGAAAAATGTCTGGAACAGCTTGAGTCAACTGGAAAAATAGATTTTTTCACTCCCGGCAGGCTGGATGTTTCCAATCGCTTCCAAATAGCACAGAAGCTCTACGGACGAGATGACGATATCGCTATCCTGCTTGACGCCTTCGACCGGGTCTGCAACGGGGCCTCCGAACTAGTACTGGTAACCGGCTACTCCGGAATCGGCAAATCGAGTATCGTAAGAGAAATTCACAAGCCGGTTGTCAAGCACCATGGATACTTCATAAGCGGCAAGTTTGACCAATTCCAGCGGGACACTCCCTACGTCTGCCTGATTCAGGCTTTCAGGGAGCTGGTACACCAGATTCTGACTGAATGTGATGAGGCTGTTGCTCTTTGGAAAGCACGGCTGATGGCTGCGCTGGACAGCAATGGGCAGGTTATCATCGATGTCATTCCCGAAGTACAGCTTATCATAGGTGAACAACCGCCGTTGGCAGAACTTCCATATGCTGAATCCCAAAACCGTTTCAACCTTGTTTTTAGAGTATTCGTAGGAGTATTTGCCAGAAAAGAGCATCCTCTAGTCATCTTTGCCGACGACCTGCACTGGGCCGATACGGCCTCCCTCAAGCTGATTCAACATATAATCTCGGACCCTGATACGCGGCACGTCCTTTTGATTGGTGCCTATCGTGACAATGAAGTGGACAGTACTCACCCGCTCCTGAATGTGCTGGAAGAGTCGCGCAAAACCGGAGCAACTCTCCATGCCGTCTCACTTGGGCCACTACAGACAGAATATATTTCTCAACTTGTAGCCGATTCTTTTTCCTGCTCACGTAGCGAGGCGCTACCTCTGGCAGAACTCGTCAGATCCAAAACCGGAGGAAACCCGTACTTTATCAACGAACTACTGAAAACTCTCCATAAAGAGGGTTTGCTCGAATTTGAAGCGTCCCAAGGACGCTGGCGATGGGATCTCCAACGTATAGAAAAGATACGCATCGCCGATAATATGGCCGAACTGATATCCGGAAAACTTCGCAGTCTGCCGGACAATACCCGGCGCGCCTTGAGTATCAGCGCCTGCATTGGGAACCAGTTCACCCTTGAAACACTTTCAGTTGTAATGGCAAAAAAAACGGATGAGATCGCCAAAGACCTTTGGCCGGCAGTACATGGCGGTTTTTTGACGACCGATGGCAGCTTCCGCCTCGACTGTTGGGATGAATCACTGAATGACTTGAACTTCTCCTTCATTCACGATGGTGTCCAACAAGCCTCCTACTCGCTCATGGACGACGAAGTCAGGCGCCAGACCCATATCCGGATAGGACGGCAATTACTGGAAAACGTCAGTCCAGAGGAACATGATGCCCGCCTGTTTGAAATTGTGAACCATTTGGACGATACACGAACGATGATCAGCGATCCTGTGGAGCGCAGACTGGTGGCCGGTCTCAATCTCAAAGCAGGAGAAAAGGCCCTGGCCTCCAACGCCTACGAATCAGCTCTGAAATACCTCACTAATGGCATGGAACTGTTGGAAAGGGATTCCTGGCAGAGTTATTACAAGCTTACCAGTGCCCTTTTCATCAAGAGGCTTGAGTGTGAACTGCTCTGCAACAACTTTGAGCAAGCGGAAAAGCTCTTCGACGAATGCCTCAAAAATCTTCGTACTCCTGCCGAGAAGGCCGAAGTCTACAATATAAAAATTGTCCTGTGCGCCAATCTTGGGCGTTTCAGTGAGGCCATCAATCTGGGGGCCGAGGCACTTAAGATGTTTGGAGTGATTCTCCCCTTTACCCCAGGAAAACCGGCCATACTGCTGCAATATCTGAAGTCACGGCAACTTCGGGTCAAAAAACGGAGGGAGGGTTACTCCGGCATTGCAGATTTAATCAACCTGCCGGAGATGTCCAATCCCGACCGACTGGCCGTCATGAGTATCCTGTCTAACATAGGGGCGCCATCCTATCTGCACGACAAGAACCAGTTCGCATTGATTGCAATGATGATGGTCAACATTTCACTGGAGCATGGCAATACCGGGCTTTCATCGTTCGCATATGGACTCTACGGAATGCTGATCATTGCGGCCTTTGGTGAGTTTGATGCCGGATATGAATTCGGCAACATGGCTCTCCGGGTGAATGAAAATTCCGGAGATCTGCTGGCCAAAGGCAAGACTGCCTTTGTATATAATAATTTTATAGCACACCGCAAGAAGCCACTTTCGCAGGGTGCTGATGCCCTCAGGGATATTTTTCTGGATTGTCTTCGCTGCGGTGACCTCATGTATGCCGGGTATTCACTTCTGGCACGCATACTTCATCTATCAGCTGCCGGCTCGTCTCTGGACACGCTTCTGGATGAGAGCAACCGCTACCTTGAATTCCTGAATCGTGTACGTAATGAGGATGCTGTACTCTTCGTCAGGATAGTGCAGCAGACCGCCCTATGCCTGAAGGGCGGGACCAGTGGACCGCTGAGCTTCACTGATGAGCGCTATAACGAAGAACAGCAGATAATCCTGATGAAGGGAAAGAAGGCACTTGTCCCGCTACAGGGCTACTACCTGTTCAAGACACAGACACTGTATATTCTGGGAGACTACGACGGAGCCCTTACAATGGCGCTCGAATCGGAGAAGCTCTCAGAAGAAGCGCTCTGTCAGCCGTACCATGCCGACCACTATCTCTATTTTTCACTGGCCATCACTGCAGCCTGGCCGGGTCTGTCGTGGAACCGCAAGAGGCTCTTGAAAACTATTCTGAACAGAAACCTGAAAAAACTTGCCGAATGGGCCGGACACTGTCCGGAAAACTTCCGACACAAAGAGCTGCTTGTGGCCGGCGAAATTGCACGTATAACCGGGGCACCATCACAGTCTATCAGCTTCTTTGAGAAAGCGGCCGCCTCAGCCGCTGAGAACGGCTTTATTCAGTATGAGGCCATAGCACGCGAATTGAGCGCAGGAATGTATCTGGCTCAGGGTGCTGAGACTGCCTCTCAAGCATGCCTGATCAAGGCTCATAAAGCGTATTCAGCCTGGGGAGCCACCGCTAAAACAGGTCAGCTTGAAGAGAGCCGCTCCGAATGGTTTATAAGCGGTGCCGCAGTGACATCCAGTGCTGAAGAGACCACCCATACCGCCACCGCTGCGTCTACAACCAGTGGCAGCGGAGCTCTGGACATGATGACAGTTATCAAGGTATCCCAGGCAATATCGGGTGAAGTCTACCTCGACCGCCTGCTGCATCGCCTGATGGGTTTCGTTATAGAGAACGCCGGGGCCAACCGCGGGCTACTGATGTTGAAGCGGGACAACAAACTCTATATCGAGGCCGAAGGCACAACTGAGAGCAACAACACCATCGTGCTCCAGTCGCTGCCGGTTGACGGCTGCAGCAGCATTCCGGAATCCATCGTGAACTACGTGGCCCGGACAAATGAAAATCTTGTTTTGGATGACGCTGTCAACAGCGGTATGTTTACACACGATCCCTACATCATTGAGACCGCATCCAAATCCATCCTCTGCACTCCGATCATAAATCATGGGAGAATGACTGGAGTCCTCTATCTGGAGAACAATCTGGCAACCGGGGCCTTTAACAAGCAAAGGCTCAAAGTGCTGGAACTGCTTTCATCCCAGGTGGCAATTTCGATTGAAAATGCCAGGCTTTATGAGGGGTTGAAGAAAGCGACGGAAGAGCTTGAGGAATACAACTGTACTTTGGAACAGAAGGTTGAAGAGAGAACAAAAGCGTTAAGTGAAGAGATTGAAATTAGAAAAAAAGCGGAAGATGCCGCCGCAGAAGCAAACAGAATTAAATCCAACTTCCTCAGCACCGTATCTCACGAATTGCGGACTCCTCTGACCTCAGTACTCGGTTTTGCGCGCATTATCAGAAAAAAACTTGATGAATCGGTACTGCCGGTGTTGAAACCGGAGGACAGGAAGGCTGCAAAATCGCTGGGACAGATCAGGGACGTCACCGATATCATCGTAATTGAAGGCGAACGGCTTACAGCTCTGATAGACGATGTGCTCGACCTGGCAAAAATGGAGGCGGGAAAGATTACTTGGAATATCCAGCAACTTTCAATAATTGACGTAATTGATCGTGCCACTGCATCCGTATCCTCGCTTTTGGAGCAGAAAAATCTGAGACTGATAAAGGATATGCAGAGGGACTTGCCTGAAATATCCGGTGATCGTGACCGCCTGATTCAGGTTGTGATTAATCTGCTTTCCAATGCCTGGAAATTTACCAACGAAGGTTCCATAACGATTCATGCCGGCCTGACCGAAGCGGACGAGGGGCATAAGTTTATTGAAATCGGCGTTTCTGATACCGGAATTGGCATCAGCCCGGAAGATCAGGAAAAAGTTTTCGAAAAGTTCAGGCAGGTAGGAGACACGCTAACCGACAAACCCAAAGGAACCGGACTCGGGCTGCCGATTTGCAGGGAGATAATCGAATACCATGGTGGCAGGATCTGGCTGGAAAGTGAACCTGGCAAGGGAAGTACTTTCTACTTTACAATTTCCACAGAGCCGGTATTTACCCGAATATGAAAGAATTGAAGCGCCCGGAGGTGGCTTAAAATGCCTAAAATATTGATAGTCGATGATGAGCCTTTTATCAGGCAGTTACTGGAGCTTACGCTGGAAGAGCTGGAGGATGAAGGAGCCGAACTGCTGTTCGCAAACAACGGCGACGAGGCACTGGAGACCATTAAAAAAGAGCACCCGTGCCTGGTTTTTCTGGACGTAATGATGCCGAAGATGAACGGCTTTGAAGTCTGCGATCAGGTAAAAAACGTGCTCAAACTGACCGGTATCTATATCATTCTGCTGACTGCAAAAGGACAGGAGTTTGACAAAGAGAGAGGTCGTGAAGTAGGTGCGGATCAGTACATGACCAAACCTTTCAATCCTGATGAAGTTGTTGCAAAGGCTCGTGAAATAACCGGTATTTATTGAAGGACGGCACGTAACATCCGGCCCGGCTGATCAGGTTCCGGCTTTAAGGGGAAATATGGCAAGAATATCAATCAAACGTTTACTGGCCAAGCCGGAGGTTCTCTCTCTGCTGCAGGAACTCAGCGAAACTTTTGACAGCCCTTTCTGCATCTGTGACACAGATGGGACTCCTCTCTTTGGAGAAATGTCAAAGGCTGATTTCAAATGTTCTTTCAATCTCAATGTGAACGGTCAACTGCTTGCCCTGGTCAAGGGCGGTAAAGGGGCAGCGGCTGTAATTTCTCTGCTTGGCTATATTGTCAACGCCGAGTCGCACCGGGCGGCACTTGGCAGAGAAACACTCGATAAATACCGCGAGATCAGTATGCTGTGCGATTTCGGTGAAAAAATCGGTAGTTGCCTGGACACCAGTGAAGTTGTGTCTATTGTTATCGGCGAGATCAGAAAGCTGCTGACGGCCGACATTATTGCGGTTCTGTTATGTAATGATGACGGAGCGGTAACCGAAGTTTTGTCTGATGATGGAAGCGGCAGCGAGCTGCTGATCGTATCACTTGATCCTGGTGAACTGGTGGAAAACTTTCTCGTTACAGCCGCTCCAGAGATCGTTAACGACCTGGCCTCGGATCCGCGTTGCTTGGGTGCTCCCCAGATATTCAGCTCAATGATGTGTACGCCTCTTAAAAACCGGGAGAAAACCGTCGGGTATGTCTGTGCGGGGAGCCTTGCCCAACGGGATTACCGGGCCAGAGACCTGAAGCTGCTTACCACTCTTTCTGACCAGACTGCCATGGCGCTTGAGAAAGCTCAGCTCTATGACCGCTTGAAAGAAACCTTTTATGACATGGTACGGACACTGGCGGAAACGATTGAAAAGCGCGATCCCTACACCGGAAATCATACCAAGAGGGTTGTTGATTACAGCCTTGCCATCGCTCAGGGACTCGGACTTAACGAAGAGTACAACGTCAGACTCGAACTGGCAGCGGCCCTGCACGACATAGGTAAACTTGGCGTCCGCGACGATGTTCTGCTGAAAAACGGACCGTTGACAAATGAAGAATTTGCTCAGATGAAAAAACATCCGACCTATGGAGAAGAGATACTTAAACATATCAAGCACCTTGAGGATGTTGTACCGGGTGTAAAACATCACCATGAGCGCTGTGACGGAAAAGGTTATCCTTATGGCCTCAAAGGTGAAGATATCGACATCACCGCCAGAATCATCGCGGTTGCGGATTCCTTTGATGCCATGACAACCGATCGCCCGTATCGCAAGGCGCTTTCGCTTGACGTGGCTTTTAATGAACTGATCAAATTCAGCGGGACCCAGTTTGATGCTGCCGTGGTTGAAGCTTTCCTGTCTACAGCTGTACAGGAAAGACTCGGCATGAGGGCCTGCCGAAAAGGGTGTGCGGATGAATAGAGAAGATTATGACGTTATTATCATTGGTGGGGGCCCGGCCGGACTCAGCATCGGCTCAGAGCTTTCCGCCCGCTTCAGGGTATTGGTGCTTGAAAAAGGTGTAGCGGGGGCAACCGACAGATTCTGGTTTGTTCCTCCTGAGGTGCTCGATGAAACTACGAGACCTTTTTCGTACGGCGGGGTGACCCGCTTCCTCACCAAAACCTACAGCATGAACGGTGACGACCTGGCCTGGCGGGCAAAACTATACGACAGCTACCCCTACATCAAGGACCGCGAACTGCTGACATACTGGGTTGAAATAATTCGCAGGAACGGATCGCTTGTATTTGACAACTGCACCTATCTGGATCATGACACGGATGAAGCCGGTGTCACCGTGGCCACCAGCGCCGGGGCATTCAGAGCACGGCTTCTGATTGATGCATCAGGTTACAACTCGTCGATCGTCAAAAAATATGACATCGATCAGAGCGATTTTTACTGGTGGTCGGTATACGGGGCGGTGGGTGAACATCCGGACGGCATCGGTGATATGCAGATCGGTGACTACATGATGTGGCAGACTTTTGCATCCGCGGATCCAGGCTCGCTGGCCGATGGAAAGCCTGTCTTTGAATATGAGATTCTGGACGAAAAGAGTTCCTATTCTTTGATCCTCTATCTCCGCCGGGAACTGGTGGACCTGGAGACCATGAAGGCAGAATACAACCGCATCATCAGCAAAGAGGAAAGCACGAAGGATTTTCACAATCTCAAAGTATCCAGTTACCGCTACGGCTGGTATCCTTCCGGCGCACTCTCACAACAGATAGCAGAAGACCGCGTAGCATTTGCCGGCGATTCGGGTTGTTGGACAACACCCTGCGGCTGGGGCATGACTTTTATTCTGAATAATTATAGGAATTTTTCAGCAGGAATCACAACCTGCCTGGAGAACGATACACTCGCTAAACAGGATCTTCTTGATGCCTCGCTGTACCGGACGCACGACAAGTATGAAATAATGATGAACACAGTAGCCACCCAGTTCCTCGCCAATGCGACCACGGCAGAGCTGGACCGTTTCATCAGACTGTTCAAAATTATCGACCCTATCATGTGTGAAAAGGTCTTTACGCTGAAGATCAGCCAGGGGGAACTGCTGGAGATGCTGAAGGTGGTTCTTGAGGAGTTCAGTGTGTCCGAACTGTTGCGTCTTATCCCGGCTGTGGGGATAAAAAACCTGTTGCTGGAGGCAGGTTATTTTGCTGAAGATCTTCTGTTTGACTCATTTAAAGAACTGTTCGATCTTGGTTCGGATCCCCAAAAGGATGATGGCTTTGATTTTGATAACAGCGCGGCAGCAAGTTCCTGACCCGGCGCGTATCAAACCGACTCGATTGCTTTTTTCAATAAGCAACTACACGTAATTGCAGGCCGGCTATTTTATTCTGCCTCTGACCAGATGGAAATTTATTTCATTGCCTCTTTCAATTTCACGCGATGAGTTATTGCTCAGATCATAGACATAGGCTCCATCGTGGCCAAACCTCGGCGTCGAGTTCTCTCGCAGAAATGTCCAGGTACCCCAATCAGGAAAGTTCAGGAACACCTTGTTGATGACCTGCAAAATTTTAGATGAAGTCCTGTCTGCCTCTGCATCAAGGGATTTGTAGAGCGAATAATATTCGCTGTCCCCCGGCAATCTCCAATCGTCGAAACCGGCAAACTCGGACCTGTTCAGTTTGTTTATGGCACCAGTCGTATTGTTAAAACTCTTCTTCCCGGTCGTATTGGCATTTCTCATCCATACCAAGCCGGTGTTTTCATCCGTTACCGTGAGGTCTGTCAAGATAAAGGGACCTATTTTTTCCTTGCCGGCTTCCTTTTTTGTGACTTTGTCAGGAGGAATGGAGGCCATCATCTGGTTCCCGGATTTTGTGCCGTCCTGAGCCTTCTGGGCGGCTATCTGCTCCAAACGGTCGCGCGCCAGTTCGGCAAAATCACCGGACGGGAACTTCTTCAGATAAGACTGGTAGCCCACGGCAGTGCCGGCTTTTTCAGCACTTTCCCAGTAGCGCATCTCCAGCGCACCGGAATCGACGGTTCTGGTTGCCGTACGCTCAGGAGGAGCCTTCGGCTGCTCGGCAAGGCGATCGCGTTCAGCCTTCGCGTTGTCCTGCGCCTTCTTGGCATTTATCTGTTCGATGCGGTTACGGGCCAGTTCGGCAAAATCACCGGAGGGGTATTTTTTCAGATAAGACTGGTAATCATAGGGATTGCCGGATTTTTCAGCACTCTCCCAGTAGCGCATTTCAAGTACCTTGGGGTCTACTGTAAGAGAAGATTGGGCCTGTTCCGTAGCTGCTGGCTTGCCGGAAGCATCAGAAGGACGGAAGTAAAATTTATTTGAAAGGACTCCATCGAAGATGGGGCGCTGGGCTCCGTTTGTGTCTTTGGAAACATTGACTGCAACCTCCCGCATAACCTCCACCAGTTCGAGACCACTCTTGTGGATCGCTTCCACCAGGCGGTTTGTGAAGACTCCGTTGTCGCCGCTCACACCGTCAGAGGCGGTGTTGCCGGGATCAGTTGAATAGAGGATTGAGGTGCTTGCAGGAGTTGTAATTTTGCTCAGACCCTTGGACGAACTTCTGCTCAACCTGGCCAGGAAGGGATTGTCACGGCAGGCGTCAAGAACGATGATATTGTTGGTGGAGGCATCTCGCATGCGGTCCATGAGCTCATTCAGAGGGAAAGCGCTGTGGCGCAGGTCGTCAGCATCCTGGAGATCGCTCCCCTTCAAATCAACCGGAAGCAGGTAATTGGCACTGTCGATCTGCACACCATGTCCGGCATAGTAGAACAACCCAACATCACTCTTTTTCAACTTAAGTCCGAACTCCTTGACGGCAGCAAACATCTTGCGACGGTCGGCATTTTTGTACACGATTACGTCAAATCCGGTGTCGCGCAGAACACTGGCCATGGCGTCGGCATCATTGACAGGATTTTTAAGAGCGGCTTCCAGGTAGGAACTGTTGCCGATTATGAGGGCTACTCTCCGCTCGGCAGCTACTACAGGCTTCTGGCGGACGGCAAGTGAGCGGTTGGCGGTTGCAGCGTTGACTGTGGGTGGCTCACAGGAAAGGAAGAACAGTACGAATCCAATTGTGAAAAAAATAACGAGACGTCGCATGGCTTAATCCTTTCAGCTCTACGGCAAAAATATATTCAGACATCCGCAACTTCTTTAAGGCTGCGGATGATCTCAACCTGACGCTGGAAACTGTAACGCGATATAAGTTGTTCCTGATGTTTTTCAGGGGCAATCTTGAACTTGCAGCGGTAGGGAGAAGCCTGACCCTCGACTGATACAAGAGTGGCAGGAACCACTAATAATGTCTGTTTTTGCAGAACCGGGTCGGGAAGCATAAACTTGATCGTGACTTCCGCACCACTCTCCAACTCTGGAAAATTATCCAGAGATACTGCAAGCCCCTGTACAGAAATATCAAGCAGTTCTCCGGAATAATTCTGATCTTCATTTTTTATGGTAGCCCTCACGGGCGGTTCAAGATTAAGCCTTACCGCTGACCGCTTTTCAGCCAGTACTTCGACGTAACAGAGCTTGTTAATTGTAACCGCATGCTTCCTGATATTCACATATTGTACATGGGCGGCAATTACAAATGGAAAAAGTTTACTGCGCACCAGGGTGTAACGGTCATTGGCAATTGCGACTGCCTGTTGGGGGTTAATATCAAGATCCACGCTGCCTCGCTCTACTGCAACGATTGTGGCCGGATAAATGATTGGTAACCCTTTGTAGTAATTGACAATAGTTACTTTTGAATTTTCCTTTGATGCCTTGCCCATGCCAAATATTTTCAGAATTTCGGCTTGATCATCGTCGAAGCTGTTCTTGATTCGTGTGCTGTAGAGAGAGGTAAAGTCCATAAGCCCTGTAGTATTTTAACGTAAAATAGACGCAACCCTTAACGTTGGCTGTTTTAGCATAATGCCCTTAAAACTCAAGAGAAAAGAGGGTTGCTCCGTCAGATTGGCAGAGACTGTGGCCAAAAAGCGATATCTGTGTTGAGGATAAATAAGTTCGTAGTGCTAATGAATATGACCTATTGACGCTATCCCCCCGCCAGGCGGCTTTCCCAGCGCCAGGCGTCAGCCACAATTGTCTCCAGACTATCAAAACGAGGTTGCCAATCGGTCAATTTACCTATTTTGTCGGCCTTGGCAACCAGAGACGCCGGGTCTCCCGGCCTTCGTTCTGCCTCGACAACTGTAAAATCGACTCCACTCACCTTTTTTACAATCTCCAGCACTTCACGAACGCTGCTTCCCCGTCCATAGCCAACATTCATAGCGGTCGCCGATCCGCCTTTTTCAAGATAATCAAGGGAGAAGAGATGGGCAGAGGCCAAATCCTCAATATGTATATAGTCGCGAATCCCGGTTCCATCCGGAGTAGGATAATCGGTGCCATAGATGCTGACACATTCTCGCATGCCCAGGGCAGCCTGACAGGCAACTTTGATTAGATGCGTCGCCTCAGGTGTCCGTTGCCCCATCCGACTCAGCGGATCAGCGCCGGCAACATTGAAGTAGCGCAGAGCAACGTAACGCATATTGTGTGCCGCCGCGATATCCCGCAGCATCCACTCACTCATCAGCTTGGATGTCCCATACGGATTTATGGGGGACAATGTACTCTCCTCTGAAGCAACCCCCGTATCAGGAAAACCGTAGACAGCAGCAGTACTTGAGAAAATAAACTGCCTGACACCATGCTTGACGCAGGCTTCCAGCAATCCCAAAGTATTGCGGGTGTTGTTGCAGTAATATTTGATGGGTTTGGATACCGACTCGGGTGCAATAATTGCGGCGGCAAAATGCAGGACCGTCTTGAAGCGATATTTCAAGAAGAGCTCATCCAGCGCCTCACGGTCAACCAGATCACCCTCCATAAACTCTTCACCATGAATTAGAGCATTTCTGAAACCGGTGGAAAGATTATCATAGACTACAACCTTGCGACCGGACTCCGTGAGTTGGCGAACAACGTGGCTGCCTATGTAACCACACCCGCCGGTAACCAGTATCATGTCGGACATATCGGGCCTTTCCTTCACAAATAACAATGAGAGAGACTATAAAACCGAATTAAATATACTTTCGTATGTTGGCAAGTGCCCGCTGCAGGTTTCCAGTGCTGTGAGCTTCAATCGTCCAGACTGCAGCCGAAGCATAGCGGGTCAGGAGCGCAAAAAAACGGTCGAAGTCGATATTGCCCTCACCCACCGGAAGGTGTTCATCGCTGCGGCCATGATTATCATGAATATGACTCTCAGCGATGTAGGGGCCTAACTCACTGAACCATGCCTCTAGCGAAACGGTCGTGAACATATTCCAGTGCCCCACGTCAAAACAGTGCCGAAAAGCGGGGTCATCAATCTCGTCCAGCAGGGCCTTGAGAGTAGACGGTTCCCTTTCAAAAATATTTTCCACCGCCAGAACAGTGCCAAGTTCCCTGGCCTGCGGCACAAACTCCCGCCAGAAATCGATGCTGTTCTTCAGCCACTCAAGCCGGTTATCTCCGTAGTGCAGGTCGTCAAATCCGGGATGTACAACGATAACTTTAGGGTGCAGCAGTTCGGCGGCCTTCATGACCTGCTGAATTCTGTGATACGTAGCTCTGCGTATGCTTGCATCCATGGCGCCCGGATTAAGATCCATGAAGGGGGAATGTATCGTCGTGGCTAGTCCGGCAACACGTATAGCCTCGGCGTGAGCGGCCAACTCCTCCCAGACGATCTGGTCGAGTGACTCTGCCGGCAGGTAAACCTCGGGATTTATGCGATTGGCAATAGCATATTCCAGATGCTCTCCAAGCCTGGCGTAGGGAACATGGGCATGGACCATCGGATTCATTGCTGGGCCTTCCGATGCTGTTTTATTACGGAATCCATGGATGTACGCTCCACCAGATCCTCAAGCTTGGCAATCGACACCGGTTCGCCAAGCACAATCAAAGTGTCACCACCCTCAATTTTAGCTTGAGAGTGTGGATTGAAAATCATCTTGCCATGAGCCTTCTTGATGCCAACAATTATAACCCCGATCTCCTTACGGAAACCTGAGCTTACCAGGGTTTCACCCGCGAAAGCAGAGTGGGACGGGATTGTGATCTCTTCCATCTGCAGATCCATATGTTCGCTGCCGGTTGCAATTTCGATAAAATCAACTACGTTGGGCCGCAGAATCGACTGGGCCATCCTGCTGCCCCCAATTATGTAGGGGGAGACTACCTTGTTGGCACCGGCTCTCTTCAACTTTAAATCGGACCCCTCTTCCCCCGAACGTGCCAGAATATAGAGATCCGGGTTTAATCCACGGGCAGTCAGGGTAATATAGACGTTCTCCGTGTCTGAGGTAACAACTGAAATCAGCCCTTTGGCCCTCTTGATACCTGCCTTTAGAAGCGTTTCATCAAGTGTGGCATCACCCTTCATATGGAGGTACCCGTCTTCGTCGAGCTTTTCCATGGTGTCAACGCTTTTTTCCACTATGACAAAGGGAAGACCGTTGGCATTAAACTCCTTGCAGATCAGGGAACCGATCCTGCCAAAGCCGCAAATAATGTAATGGTCCTTAAGTGCTTCGATCTGCTTTTCCACCTTTTTCCTCCCTATTATCCGCTGGAACTGACCTTCGAACATTATCTGGGCCAGACTACCGACAATATAACCCAGGACACTTACGCCCACCACTATCAGACACATGGTAAACATCTTGCCACCGTCAGAAAGGTCGTGAACCTCTTTGAAACCTACGGTTCCCAAGGTAATGACCGTCATGTACAGGGCGTCCAGAAAACGCCATTTTTCAATGGCCATAAATCCGGCCGTTCCGCCGGATACGAGCATAAGGAGAACCAAGACAGATATTTTCAGGTGGCGCACGGGATCCATAATCTGTGCAGATTACCCGTAAGGAGGTTAAATTACAAGCGGCTTTCTTTATTTATCGGGAGCTCAATCACATTCTATCCCTGTAGAATATACAGCAGTAAAAAACGTGTAATAAATCAGAAATACAGTGGGTTAGGGTTGACAAATTGTGCATACTGTATACAATACATAAAAAATCCAAGGCTAGGATCATCATGAGGAAAATACTCGAAAAACATCAGACACTTCGTGAAAAAATACTTGAAAACATCCGTGAGTCAATTATTTCCGGTTCTCTTAAGGCGGGCAGCAGAGTTTCGGAACCCGAACTGGCTGAACGCTACGGCATCAGCCGGACT
The DNA here is from genome assembly GCA_964619855.1 of uncultured Geobacter sp. Taxonomy (GTDB): domain Bacteria; phylum Desulfobacterota; class Desulfuromonadia; order Geobacterales; family Pseudopelobacteraceae; genus JACRCG01. The sequence continues at coordinate 43,009 of CAZUGI010000008.1, forward strand.
CCGATCCGTGAGGCTTTTAGACAGCTGGAATCCGAAGGATATTTGACGGTCATCCCACGCAGGGGCGCTGTTGTGAAGGAATTAAGCCCCAAAGATGTGGAGGAATTCTACGCCATAAAGAGCATCATGGAAGGGTATGCCGCCCGCAGAGCCTGTGAAAAATTCAGCAGCAAGGATCTTGATCGGCTTCAGTCCATTAACGATAAACTGGCCGATCTGGCCAAGCAGAATGATATTAAGCATTTTTTTAAGGTTCACAGCGACTTTCACGATCTTTTCATAAAGGTGGCCGACAACGAAAAGCTGCGTGAGTTGATTACAGGCCTGGTTACCAAATTCCAGCGCCTGAGATTAACTTCTCTCAGTCTTCCCGGTCGGATGTTGATATCAGTTCAGGAACATGAGAAGATCATAGACGCCTTCCGAAGAAGAGATGCCGACACGGCAGAGGATCTGGTGCGAAAAAATGCTGAATATGGTGGACGGGTTCTGATGGGCGCAGCTTTGCCGGCGACTGTTGATCCTAAGATGGATGTGTAGCATACAAGGTGGTCAATGGCAGTGAATAAACTTAATGCGCTCAGCAAGATACCAAAAGTTGACAGACTACTCGGACTGCCAGCCATTGGTGGTTTGTTGGATCGCTATCCTAGAACTGAAGTTCTTTCTGCGGCCCGCATGATTCTTGACCGACTCAGAGAGTCGCTGAAAAATGGCAGGCGGGCCGACCTGCCGGGCGATGACGAGATTTCCGGCCTGATTGCCTCCGAGCTGGAAAACCGATCTATTCCAAGCCTGCGAAGTGTAATCAACGGAAGCGGCGTTGTTGTACACACTAATCTGGGACGCTCCCCCTTGGCAGACGAAGCAGAACAGGCTGTTCACTCTGTATCGGCCGGGTATTCAAACCTCGAATTTGATCTTGAAACCGGCGAACGTGGTTCACGCTACTCCCATGTTGAAGGAATTATCTGTGAGCTGACCGGCTGCGAGTCGGCACTGGTGGTCAACAACAACGCTGCAGCCGTAATCCTGGCTTTGTCATCTCTGGCCGGAGGACGTGAGGTAATAGTCTCACGTGGCGAGCTGGTCGAAATCGGCGGTGCTTTTCGCATTCCGGATGTCATGCGTCAGAGCGGGGCTCGACTCGTAGAAGTCGGCAGCACCAATCGCACCCATATTCAAGATTATCTCTCGGCCATCACCGATGCAACCGCGCTGCTTCTCAAAGTTCATACCAGTAACTTTGCAATCATTGGTTTTACCGCTGAAGCTTCTCTGGGTGAACTTTCAAAACTGGGGAGTGAAACCGGAATACCGGTTATGCTGGATGCGGGCAGCGGCTGCCTGATCGATCTTTCTCCTTATGGCATAAAAGGTGAACCGACCATCAGGCAGTATCTGAATTCAGGCGCTGACGTAGTTACCTTCAGTGGCGACAAGTTGCTGGGTGGACCACAGGCCGGCATCATAGTCGGCAAGAAAAACCTGATAGAACCGATAAAGCGCCACCCCCTGCTGCGTGCTCTGCGTATTGACAAGCTCAGCCTCGCTGCTCTTGAAGCAACTTTACGACTCTACCGGGACGAACGACAGGCCCTGAAAGCGATTCCTACTCTTCGGATGCTTACCATGTCAGCAGAAATGCTGACCAAACGTGCTGACCGCATCATCAGATATCTGAAGCAACATACTCCTGATACTATCAACTTCGTCCGCCACTCCGGTGAGTCCAGCGCCGGCGGGGGTTCTTTCCCTCTCTTGCAACTTCCCACCACGCTGATCGAAGTCCGCGTCAACGGCGTAACCCCGTTTGTACTGGAATCCACACTGCGGCTCACCAATCCTCCGGTTGTGGGTCGCATTCACAAAGATCGCTTTCTTTTGGACGCCCGCACCATCCTGGATCGTGATTTAATCCATCTGGTTGCATCTCTTCAGGAATCTGCTAAAATGATCGCGGAGAAATGATTAATGTCCGCATTTAAATCTATCGCCTTGATTCCGGCCGCAGGCATGGGCAAGCGGATGGGCGCATCTATTAACAAACAGTATTTACAATTGAACGGATTGCCGATAGTGGCCCGTACCATCTCGGTTTTTGAGAATTCTTCGCTGATTGACTCTATCTATCTGGTTATTCCGGAAGCGGAAATTCCATACTGCCGTAAACATGTAGTTGAAGCCTGTGGATTTAAGAAAGTTGTTGAAATTGTACCCGGCGGCAAAGAGCGTCAGAATTCTGTCATGAATGGATTGAGCGCCATGCGAAACCGGGTCTCAGACAATGACATAATACTGATCCATGATGGCGTGAGACCGCTGGTAACGGAAGCTATCTTGAGAGAGTCCATAGCCGTTGCCAGAAACCGGGATGGTGCATTGGTAGCGGTTCCGGTCAAGGATACAATCAAATCAGTGCATAACGGAATCGTACAGAGCACACCGGTTCGAGAAAATCTCTGGCAGGCCCAGACTCCTCAATCATTTCGTTACGGCGTTATTCATGCCGCCCATTTGTCCGCTGCGGCTGATGGATTCTGCGGCACAGACGATTCTTCACTTATTGAGAGAACCGGCGGAAAGGTCTACATTATCAATGGAGACTATCGTAACATCAAAATCACCACCCCTGAAGACCTGATACTGGCCGAAACATTCCTTGCCGGGATAAACGGAGAAGACTGAACCATGGTGAGTAAGCAGCCTGATAAATTACTTATCGTTGATGATGACCCTGAAATCGCAGCAGCGCTGAAGTTGTTTCTGGAAGATGAGGGCTTTGCGCCTGCCTGGGCCAGAGACGGCAAAACTGCACTGGAAATGCTGAAGGATGTAAATGAGTACTCTTTGGTTCTGCTTGATATAAGTATGCCTGGTATCAACGGCATTGAGGTTCTGAAGCTATTACATGACTCCGGATCTGATGCTGCGGTTGTTATGATGAGCGGACACGGCAGCGAAGAACTGGCTGTAGAATGCATGAGAAACGGGGCTGAAGACTATATAGTCAAACCATTTGCCCTCGATGATTTACTTCAGCGGCTTGAACGGGCCAAAAACCATCGCCTGGCATTAATTGAGAAGAAACAGCTCGAACAGGAAAAAGAAGACTTTTCACTTATGCTTTCGCATGACATGAAAAACCCGATGACCGCCGTGATCGGATCTATAGATATTATCCGTGAAGGACGACTCGGACCCGTCAATGCCGAGCAGATAGAATATCTGCAATCCGCCATTGACAGCTGTAATGAAGTGGTCACCATGATTGACAATCTGCTTGATATCAGGCGTTTTGAGTCCGGAAAGATGACGCTGGCAATTCAGCCCTATAATATCGAAAGCATTATCCGGAAAGTTACTGAGCAGTTTACCAGAACAGCCGAACATGATGGCATCAGGCTTTTATTAAATCTTGACAGCTCTGTTCCTGAAATTGCCGTTGATCGCAAGGCTTTAATCAGGATCATGGGAAATCTTCTTGGAAACTCATTGAAGTTCACCCCTGAAGGTGGCGAGATCGAGGTATCCTGTGAATGTGTTCAAAATGATGCTGCGCATCGGGCACAGATTCCTGGCTACGCCAAAAATCCACAACTGTTTTCTGAGATGCGGTGTTTTGTCAGAATATGTGTCAGGGATACCGGCACCGGAATTCCTTCCCATGAATTGGGACGGATCTTCGACCGTTATGCCCAGTCCAGGAGCGGTTCGGGTCGGGAGCATGGCGGCGCCGGACTTGGTCTTGCTTTCTCCAAGTGGGCAGTAGAAAGCTTCGGAGGCTTGATTTGGGCTGAGAGTGAAGCTGGACAGGGGAGCAGGATAGTTATTCTGCTCCCCTGTTTAACCGGGAAAGATGGCGGATGTAATAAAAGCAGGTAGGGGTGATTATATGAGATTGATAACTCAGTTGCTGATGCTGTCTGTTGTATTTATTTTGTCTGGGCCGGCACATGCAGCAGACTTAGATTTAAGTAAGGCCGTTACCATTGGAAATGGATCAAAGACCGTTCTCGAATTTACAGACCCGGACTGTCCATACTGCCGTAAAGCTTCCAAATATTTTGAAAGCCGCAGTGACGTAACCCGGCATGTCTTTTTCTACCCGCTCCCCCGTCATACCCGGGCAAAGGAAAAGGCCAGATTTGTACTTTCAATGCCGGATAAGGTCAAGGCCTATCATGATGTCATGTCGGGTAAGATGGATGCAGCGCCGCCGCTACTGTCAACACCGGAAGGGATCAAGCAGCAGGAAGAACAGCTGGAAATAGCTAAGAAGCAAAAAGTGGATTCCACTCCGACATTTATGATCAACGGCCGGGTAATCGTAGGATTTGATCAGAAGAAAATTGAGGAGGCCTTGGGGAAATAATCCGTTGGCTTTAGAGTTAGAAAAGAATTATTTTTTGTCCTGACAAGGAAATCGAGTGATTGCGCTGAGGCGTACTTCTTTACGCCGCACAAGGAATCCTGAAGATTGACGCCGTTAGGGCGAAAAAGAAACCTTCTAAAACTCCATCGGCATGGCCTTGACCTGCTTGGCCGTAAAAACCGGCCCATCCTTGCAGACATAAACATTGCCAACATTGCAGCGGCCACACTTGCCCAGTCCGCATTTCATCCTGTTTTCCAGCGTAGTATAGACCTGTTCATCCGTGAAGCCGAGCTTTTCAAGCACCGGCAGGGTGAATTTGATCATAATCGGCGGTCCGCATACCAGAGCGATGGTGTTTTCCGCAGAAGGTGCCGCTTCTTCCAGTATGGTCGGCACAAAGCCGACTTTTCCATCCCATTCGGGACCGTTGCCACCTGGATCGACCGTCTTCACCAAACGTACATCCGCCCGCTCCTGCCATTCCTTCAGTTCCCGCTTATACACAAGATCGCTTTCGGTTCTTGCGCCGTAAACAATGGTGATGTCGCCGAACTTATCGCGCCAGTCAAGGCAGTTCCAGATCAGTGTCCGTAGAGGCGGCAGGGCAATGCCACCGGCCACAAAGACCAGATTCCTGCCGAAGTACTCCTCGATCGGAAAGGAATTGCCGTAGGGTCCCCGCACACCCATTGTGTCACCCACCTCCAGACGCCGCAACTCCTCTGTGACCCGGCCGACAGATCGGAAACAGCACTCGATAAAACCTTTCCGCGTCGGTGAAGAAGCAATACAGAAAGTGGACTCTCCGGCCCCGAAAGCCGAGTACTCGCAGAACTGGCCGGCTCTGAAAGAGAAACTGTCGCGCACTTTTTCATCCTGAAAGAC
>CAZUGI010000009.1:0-46185 GCA_964619855.1 uncultured Geobacter sp.
TTACTGCTTGCATAACGGCTTCGTCAATATCAATTACGAAAGGATGAGCAAGTCGTTGGGCAACTTTTTTACCATCCGTGAGGTGCTGCAAAAATTCGATCCCGAAACCTTGCGCTTTTTTATTCTGTCAGCGCATTACCGGTCACCGATAGATTTTTCAGATCAAAGCCTGGATGATGCCCAGACCGGGCTGGAGCGGATTTATTCCTGTCTGGCAACGCTTGACGAGGTGTTGAACGGTATCCCAACATCTTCTGAGCTGCCGGCTGTGGAGGGTCTGTCTCCCATCGGACTGGAGCTGCAGGAAAAGGTTGAGCAGTTCCTCCCCCGTTTTGTTGAAGCCATGGATGATGACTTCAACACAGCCCAGGCGCTGGGCGTGCTTTTTGAAACGGTACGGGCCACCAACCGCTTTCTGGCCGAGACCAAGGAATTTACACCGCTCTCGCTTTCACTGGCGGCTCACGTGCGTCATCTCTTTGAGGAAGCAGGTGGAGTACTGGGTCTTTTCAGCTCCAGGCCGTCGTCATGGCTGGCAGCAAGCAATTCCTCCAGGGCCGGGCAGATCGACGTCAGCCCGGATGAGATTGAACGGTTAATTCTTGAGCGGGCTGAGGCGCGGAAGGCAAAAAACTTTACACGCGGGGATGAGATCCGTGATCTGTTGCTGGAAAAGGGGATTCAGCTACTGGACTCACCGCAGGGAACCAGCTGGAAAGTGAAGTAGCCTGCTTGCACACTCGTAATCTAATGTTATACTTCATACCAGAGCGTCTAACAAAGAGACCAGAGGTAAAACAGAAAATTATGCCAGATGGTTACGCCCGAGTGTCATGATTTAACGAAGTACCCCAACAACACATGCTGTTTTTTCTTTAATGGTTTCTCCGTGTTCTCGGTGCCCCTGTGTTTCAACCGCTGTTAATCTGATAACATCTTAGCGAGGTTCGGCTTGGATTGGGAGTGCTGCTGGGACAGGGATGTTATTGCGATGGGGGATTGCCCCAATATTCGCGAGGAAGATGAAGATTTACTATCATCCAAGCGGCGCCGTATCCTTGAAAAATGCAGCGACTGCAACAACTTCAGGAGAGATCTGGCCCGCTTTACAGACAGCAACCACCCTCTGGCTCCGGTCATTACCCTCATTCACGGCGAATATCAGCGTCAAAAGACACAGATTCAATCTCTGGTAAGTTTCCTCGATAACAAAACCCTTGAAATCCGATTTCTGCACGAACTCGGTTATGTTCTGCAAAGCTCGGTTGATCTGGATGAAGTGCTTTCAGTCGCGCTGACCGCCATCACCGCCGGTAAAGGCTTCGGGATGAACCGGGCTTTTTTGCTGATGACCGATCGTGAGGCGGCTGTACTCAAGGGATATCTGGCGATAGGCCCCAAAAACCTTGAAGAGGCAAGCCAGACCTGGAATGAGATTACCCGCAACGATATGGATCTGCAAACTCTGGCGCAGAGTTTTCGCGAGAACAAGCTTTCGGCCGAACGGGCAAAGTTCCATGATATTCTGGAACAGCTGGCAGTACCTCTCTCCGATACAGATCATATTGTCATCAAAGCGCTGGACGGCAAGCATCCGGTTCTGATCGAAGACGCTTTTCACCATCCCGATGTTGATCCACACTTCGCTGCACTGCTGGGAGTAGATACCTTTCTGTTGATGCCGCTTGTCACGCGCAGCCGCAGGGTCGGTCTGATCATAGCCGACAACTGTATCACCCACCGCCACATTACCGATGAAGATATGCATTCGCTGGAAACGTTCAGCTTTCCGGTAGCATTTGCCATCGAGCGCGCCACCCTCTACGACCGTCTGCAGATTGAATTGAACCGGGTCACCGAAGCCGGCAACAAACTGAAAGAGCAGCAGGAGTTGATCGTCAAGATGGAAAAAATGGCTCTGGTGGGCCGCATCACCTCCAGCATTGCCCATTCCATCCGCAATCCCCTTATGATCATCGGCGGTTTTGCCCGCTCCATCCTGAAAAGCAGTCCGGCTTCAGATCCCAAGCGTGATTTCATTGAATCGATTGTCAGTGAGACCCGTCAGCTGGAGGGGGTTCTTGACGAGATTCTCAATTATTCCGATTCGCTGTATCCAACCCGGGATTTCTGGGACGTAAACCAGGTGGTGGAAACCGCCATCAGGGATGTCCAGGATATGCTTCTGCAACGGGGCTGCGAATGTAGATTTGATCCGGACAGCAGTCTGCCTCAGACGTATATAGATATCAAGCAGGTTTCCTACTGTGTTCGCACCCTGATAATCAACGATATTGAAGGGCGTACCGGAGAGACCATCACTATTTATGTCTCTCCCGTTGATGATCACGTCCAGATCAGCGTTGAGGACAAAGGGCGTAAGGTTTCTCAGGACGAGCTTGACTCTCTGCTGACCCCCTTTGCCATTACTCACGACATGGGTACAGGGCTTGGGCTGGCACTCTGCAGGACCATACTCGAAAAGCAGGGGATCCCGCTCGTCGTTATTGCACCGCCGGATGGCGGAATTACCTACACGATCAAACTTCCCACCCGAAAGGAGGAGCAGTTATGAGCAGATTACTTGTAGTGGATGACGAGGCTAACATCCGTATGCTGTATGCGGACGAATTGAAGGACGAAGGCTATGAGGTGGTTACAGCGGCCAGTATTGCCGAGGCGACTGAAAAACTGCAGAGCACCGTTTTTGATCTGGCGGTTCTGGACATCAAGCTGAAAAATGAGAACGGTATTGAACTGCTGCAGAAGCTGGTCAAAGAGCGCCACGAAATGCCGGTTATCCTCTGTTCGGCATTCTCCTGCTACAAGGATGATTTCTCGGCCTGGCTGGCAGATGGCTACATTGTAAAATCGGGTGACCTGACCGAATTGAAGCATGAAATTGCAAGGGTATTGGCCAAGAAGGCACAGAAGGCGAAAGCATAAAATCAGGGTCAAGAGGCAAGGGTCAAGGGGCAAGGAAGAACAGCAATACATTAACTGTTTTAGCCTTGACCCTTGACCCTTGACCCTACTCAAGGAGTGCTCCACCATGAAAGCCGTCATCATGGCGGGTGGCTTTGGCACCCGCATCCAGCCGCTTACCGGCAGCATGCCCAAACCTATGATTCCGCTTTTTAACCGGCCGATCATGCTGCATATTGTCGAGCTCTTGAAAAAATACGATATCACTGATCTGGTGATGCTGCTTTACCACCAGCCGTACTACATAAAAAATTTCTTCCGCGACGGAGCCGACTTCGGCGTAAAAATCACCTATGTGACACCGCTTCAGGACCTGGGTACGGCCGGGGCTGTCAAGGCTGCTGAAAAGTACCTGAATGAGCGCTTCATGGTCATCAGCGGTGATCTCCTGACCGACTTCAACCTCAAGAAAATTGTCGATTTTCATGCCGATAATAAAGCCAAGGCCACGATCACTCTGACATCCGTTAAGGACCCGCTCCAGTTTGGTGTTGTAATCACCGACAAGGAAAAGCGCATCACACAGTTTCTGGAAAAACCGGGCTGGGGTGAAGTAATCTCCGATACGATCAACACCGGCATCTATGTGCTGGAACCTGAGATTCTAAAGTATATCCCGGCCGGGGAAAATTTTGATTTTTCACAGGACCTGTTTCCACTGATGCTGAAGAAGAAAGATGCGCTGTTCGGTGCAACCGCCAAGGGTTACTGGCGCGATATAGGTAACACCGATTCTTATCGTGAAGCCTATCATGACATCTTCAGGGGCAGGGTTGATATTAAGGTTGACGAGCCGAAACAGGATGTGGCCGGCAAAAATCTGCGTTTAGGCGCCGATGTGAAACTGGAACTGGCCGGCGGATTGGACGGCACTGTTGTTATCGGAGACAACAGCCAGATACTGGGGGATGTGCGCATCAAAGATTCGGTAATTGGCCGTAACTGCACGATTGAAGCCGGCGTAAGACTTAACCGCTGCATTATCTGGGATAACTCCTACGTCAAAAAAGGGGCTAAAATCACAGACAGCGTAATCTGCTCCAATGTCCGGGTCGGTCAGGGAGCCGTGCTAGAAGAAGGTGTTATAGTGGCCGATGACACCTCTATCGGCGATGAGGCTACCATTAAAGCCGATGTCAAGATCTGGCCCAAAAAAATCATCGAGGCCGGCGCCACCGTAACCTCCAATATGATCTGGGGTGAAAAGTGGAAAAAGGCGCTTTTTGAAGGGGCCATCATCAAAGGACTCTCGAATATGGAACTGACGCCGGAATTCTGTGCCAAATTGGGATGCGCGTATGGCACATCGCTTCCAAAAGGGAGTTATGTGCTGGGCGGACGTGATTCTTCGCCATCTTCCCGTATGCTCAAGCGCTGTTTCATGGGCGGTCTGCTCTCAGCCGGCATTAACGTGCGTGACATGAAGATGACCTCACTGCCGCTGGTGCGCTACAAACTGAAGACTTTTGGTGAGGTGGGCGGAGTGCATTTCCGCCAGGCCCAGGACGATCCTGCCCTGCTGGAAATAGTTTTTCTGGATGGTGACGGACTTGACTTCTCCAGCAATATGGGAAAGAGTGTCGAGCGCACCTTTTTCAAGGAAAATTTTCGTCGCGCACATCACACAGAGCCTGGTGTCATCACTGATATCAACAATGTAGGCGACTTTTACCGGGAAGGTTTTCTAAGAGCTCTCGACCGGGAACTTTTAGCCAAGTCAGCCTACACGGTTGTCGTAGATTTCAGCTTTTCGCCAGCCAGCCAGACGCTTCCGCAGCTGCTTAACGAACTCGGCTTCTCTGTCATAGCACTGAACGCCTATGTGGATGAGGGGCGCGGAGTCCAGATCAAGGAGAAAGACCAGGCCTTGAGCCAGCTTGCCGCAATTGTTTCGTCGCTGGGAGCCCAGGCAGGTTTCTGGCTTGATCCTTCCGCCGAAGGAATTACGCTGGTTGATGAAGCCGGCCGGATTTACACCGGCGTGGAACTTTTGTCTCTCATGGTTGCGCTTTTGATGAAGTCCGGCCAGAAAGGCACCATTGCCGTTCCGGTGCAGGCCCCATCCACCATCGAACAGATGGCTGGCCTGAAGCGCTGCCAGGTGACTCGCACAAAAAGTTCCGACCGTGCCATGCTGGAGGCGGCCTCCTCGTCGGAGGTTGTGCTGACCGGCACCACCGATGGCCGTTTTGCCTTCCCCCGTTTTCAGGCTGCTTTTGACGGTATGTTCTCCATAGCCAAGCTGATGGAGCTGGCGGCTATGTGCGGCATGCCTCTCTCGCAAGGGCTTGCGACAGTACCGCCCCGCGCCTTTCTCCAGACTAGCATCCCCTGCCCCTGGGAGATGAAGGGGGGTATCATGCGCAAAATGAGCGAGGACAGCCTGGAAAGAGATGCCTCCTTCATTGACGGCATCAAGGTGCAGTTTGGCGAGGACTGGGTTCTACTGCTGCCGGATCAGTACATGCCCTCTGTTCATATCGTATCCGAAGCCAAGGACCACAAAGCTGCCCAGAAGCTGCTCTCCGAATACCAGAAAAAAGTCTTGCTGTGGAAGAAGGAGCTGGTATAGCAGATGTCCGAAATGTAGCCAAGACTGGCAGTAGGGTCAGCAAACTGCCCGAAGGATGGCACCCTGTAATCGGTATGAGGTGAAGAGGCTTGAAATCATATTGATGTTATGCAATAGTTATGCATATAATAACCTCATATGATGGAGGTGTATGATAATGCGTGCGACTTTATGCATACCTGATGAGCTGGTGAGTGAAGTACAGCGAATTTCAGGCAAGAAAACCAAAACCCAGGCAATTGTGACCGTGATGGAAGAGTATGTCAGGCGCAAGAAGATGGAGGAGCTGCTTGCGCTTCGTGGGACCATCACTATCGACTACGATTGGGAAAAGGCGGAAGAGTACGAACTGAAAGCTGCGGAAGAGCGCGAGCAGTATGCCGCCCGTTAGGATATTACCTGACACCTGTGCCTGGATCGATTTTCTGAGAGGGCGGCCGACTCCTTTGGCTGAGGCTCTGGGAGAGGCCCTGATACAGGTTGAGGTTGTTACCTGCGGGATTGTGCTGTTTGAGCTGCTGCAGGGGATTAAAAATCCTAACGAAGAGACTATGGTGCAAAATGCCCTTCAGGCATTGACTTGTCTGGAGATGACCCGTGATCGTTGGATCAGGGCAGGCAGGCTTGCAGCAAACCTTCGCATTGATGGGCATACTCTGCCATTGTCCGACATCATCATCGCCACTCTTGCTTTGGAGAATGACTGCTCGGTGATGACAATAGACCGGCATTTCGATATTATCCCAGGTTTGAGCATACTCAAAGGGAAAGCGCCTTGAGGTCCACATGAACACTCCGCTTGATGTAGTAATTGTATGGCATATGCATCAGCCATACTACAAGGACCCGCTTAAAAATGAATATGCGCTTCCCTGGACCTATCTGCACTGCATCAAGGATTATTTCGACATGCCGGCCATTGTCGAGGATACGCTCGGTGCTAGGGCGGTGTTCAATCTAGTGCCTTCCCTGATTGAGCAGATTCTGGATTACGCCGCCGGGACTGCCGTTGATCCTTTTCTGCTAAAGGGCAAAGCCGCTCCGGCTGACCTCTCCCGTGACGATAAGATATTTCTGCTGGAGAATTTTTTCTCCGCCAATCGCCAGCGGATGATCGAGCCCTCCAGGCGCTATCTGGAACTGCTCTATATGGCCGGCGAAGGCAAGCCCGGAAGTGCCCAGGAGCGGGTCAAGCACTTTTCCGATCAGGACTTGCTTGATCTGCAGGTCTGGTTTTTTCTGGCCTGGACCGGTGAGGCGGCGCGTCGCCGCTATCCGGCCTTTGCCGAACTGGTTGCTAAGGGGGAAAATTTCACCGCCGCTGATAAAGAGCTGCTCTTTGACACTCAGCAGGAATTGCTGCAGGCGATCATCCCCCTTTACAAGAGCCTGCACGAGGAGGGGCGCATCGAGCTGTCGGTCACCCCCTATTATCACCCAATCCTGCCGCTGTTGTGCGATATCCGTATTGCCCAGACCGCAATGCCGCGCGTGTCGCTGCCGACAACCAGCTTCCGGTACCCCGAAGATGCCCGGGCGCAGATCAGCCGCGGCATTGAATATTTCCGTGAAATTTTCGGTTTTGCACCTCAGGGTATGTGGCCTTCGGAGGGGTCGGTCAGCAATGAGACCCTGGCTATTATCAGCGAATGCGGTATACGCTGGATTGCCACCGATGAAGAGATACTGGCAAAAAGTCTGGATGGAGGCTTGGGCAATCACAAGGAACGGCTCTACCGCCCCTGGCGTTTCAACACCGGCCATGATGAAATCGGGGCCTTTTTCCGTGATCACCAGCTTTCCGATCTGGTCGGCTTAACTTACTCCCAGTGTGATGCCGGCCGGGCGGTCAGCGATCTGTGCGGCCGCCTGAACGCCATCAAGGCCCGTGTCGGAAGTGAAGGGCGGGTGGTTCCGATCATTCTGGATGGCGAAAACGCCTGGGAATACTATCCTGACAACGCTTATGATTTTCTGCAGGGGATGTACCGCGGCATTGCCGATTCTCCGGCACTGAGCCTGACAACCTGCTCGGAAGTATTGAAGCACAGCCGCTTCGATGGGCGGCTGCACAACATTCATCCCGGCTCCTGGATCAACGGCAATTATGGGATCTGGATCGGCCATCCCGAGGAAAATCTGGCCTGGGATCTGGTGGCAAAAGCGCGCGAAGCAGCCGTTTCAGCCAATCCTCAGGTAGCGGCCACTCTGGAGAGCGGAACTCCTGCAGCCGATGCTACCGCCGAACTGATCTGCCGCTCGTTGTATGCCGCCGAGGGGAGCGACTGGTTCTGGTGGTACGGTGACGATCACTTTTCGCCCCACAGCGACCGCTTCGACAAGCTTTTCCGCCAGCACCTGATGAACGTCTATCGACTGCTGGGTCAGGATACACCCCGCGAGCTGCTGGAGCCAATCAAGAAGAAAAACCCGGCCGGCCTGATCCGCGAGCCGGCGGCCTACATCGATCCGGATATCAACGGCCGGATCAGCGATTACTTCGAATGGCTGGCGGCCGGACTGTACGACCTGACCCGCCAGGGGTCAGCAATGCACTCCTCGGACCGGATGCTGCAGAGCTTCTATTACGGCTACAACAAGACCTCGCTCTTCTTCAGGATTGACGGGGTTCAGGAGCTCTCGCGACTGCTTAAGGATATCGACGTCCTCAATCTTCATCTGATTTTCGACCGAGAATACCGACTGCCGCTGCAGATGCGCTGCGATGAAGGCTTGCTGCAGGTGAAGGAGAACGGCATCTGGACGCCGACTCACGGCTACTGCAACTGGAAGATCGCCAAAACCTGCGAGGTCAGCATTCCACTGGATGCCTTAAAGCTGGTTCCAAACAGCAAGTTGTTTGCATCGGTCTCGCTAGTGCGCGACAACGAAGAGATCGGTCGCTGGCCGACCGATGCACCGCTGATGTTGTACTACGCCGGTCCGGAAATTGAGTTAGATAACTGGTTGATTTAAAATCAGGGTCAAGGGGCCAGGGTCAAGGTTTTATGTTTATCCTTGCCCCTTGACCCTTGTCTCTTGGAGGCAACATGTCTGAACTGCGCTGGGATCCGATAAAGCTTCACTGGGTAATTATTGCCACCGAGCGTGGCCGCCGGCCGCGCGATTTTCAGGTGGAGGACGAACACAGGGGCATGACCGCCTGCCCGTTCTGTTACGGCAACGAAGACAAGACGCCACCTGAGATCTTCGCCATCCGCTCCAGCGGTCTGCCGAATGCCGCCAACTGGCGTGTGCGGGTGATTCCGAACAAATATCCGGCCCTGCGGGTCGAGGGTGAGCTGCACAATCGCGGCTACGGCATGTACGATGTGATGAACGGCATCGGCGCCCACGAAGTAATCATCGAAACTCCCGAGCACAACCGCACTCTGGCCGACCTTTCACCCAATGAAATTACCGATGTATTGACGGCCTATCGCCATCGCTATCTTGATCTGCGCAAGGATTTTCGTTTCCGCTACCTGGTGCTCTTCAAAAACCACGGGACCAAAGCCGGTGCGACCCTGGCGCACTCGCACAGCCAGCTGATCGCCGTCCCGCTTCTGCCGCCAGTGGCGACTACCCAGCTGAAGGTGTCGCGCAACTATTTCAATGCCAAGGAACGCTGTATCTTCTGCGACGTAATCGAATTCGAACTGCGTGAAGGGGTTCGGGTTGTAAGGGAATTTTCCAACTTCGTGACCCTGACACCCTATGCTTCAACTTCACCCTTTGAACTGCGCCTGTACCCCAAACGGCACAGCCATGATTTTGCCCTGATGAATGACGCCCAGTTGGCAGAGCTGGCCGTGGCCATGAAGGATATGCTGCTGCGGGTCAAAACAGTGCTGCGCGATGCCCCCTACAACTTCATTCTGCACACCGCTCCTCCCATGCATCGCAGGCCCGGAAAGCCTGCTCACTGGAATTCGCTGGAGCATGACTACCACTGGCATATTGAGCTGGTGCCGCGCCTGACTCAGGTGGCCGGTTTCGAATGGGGCACCGGTTTTTACATCAACCCGACCTCACCGGAGGATGCCGCCCAATTCCTGAGAGAGGCTGATGTCTGATATAAAATCCACTCTTGACGCCCTCTCTGTCGACCGCTCCAGACGGCATCTGGCCAATGATCCGCTCTTATTCTGTCACAACTATTCCGACCCGGCCGACCGTGAGGTGGCCGGGTTGATAGCTTCGGCTTTCGCTTACGGTGCCGTGGCCATTATCCTGCGCACCCTGAAATCCATTTTTACAGAATTGGGCTCTTCACCGCGTCGCTATGTAGAAAATTTCCAACCCGGGATTGGTCTGAAAACATTTTCCGGATTCAAGCATCGTTTCAATGACGGGCGCGACCTGTGTGCACTGCTCTGGAGCATCCGACTGATTATCGAAGAGGCCGGCAGCATCGAAGGCTTCTTTCTGCGCGGCAGCAGTGCCGGGAGCGAGGATGTGACCGGCGCTCTCAACAGTTTCAGCGGCTCGATCCTGAACCAGGATTACAGTCCGGTCTTCGGTGAAGCAGATATCCCGCCCGACTCCTACTTCCGCTTTCTTTTTCCCGCTCCGGCTTCCGGCAGTGCCTGCAAACGGCTCTGTATGTTCCTGCGTTGGATGGTTCGGCCGGACGACGGCATCGACCTGGGGCTCTGGCAGAAGGTTCCTCCAGCTCAACTGATTATTCCGGTTGATACCCACATCAGCCGCATCTGCAGGTATCTTGGCTTTACCGCCAGGAAGGCCGCCGATTGGCGCATGGCGCGTGAAATCACTGCCGCGCTGCGCCGCTTTGATCCAGAAGACCCGGTCAAATATGACTTTGCAATTGCCCATCTCGGCATCAGTGAGGGGTGTGACGGCAAGGATGCCAGGCACTGCCTGAGTTGTCCGATTGCAGGAATCTGCCCGCAAACCACCGCAAACAGCAGTAATAAAAGCGGTGTAATGATTTGACACCGTCTAACCTTTCTGATATAGGACTAGCGTTGTTTCA
The DNA here is from genome assembly GCA_964619855.1 of uncultured Geobacter sp. GTDB lineage: Bacteria > Desulfobacterota > Desulfuromonadia > Geobacterales > Pseudopelobacteraceae > JACRCG01. The sequence continues at coordinate 10,557 of CAZUGI010000009.1, forward strand.
GGCAGTTCCGCCATTGTTAGCCAGTAAAGATTACAAGCCTCACCGAGGAGTCGCGGATGATAATTCAATGCGAACAGTGCCAGGCAAAATTTAAACTTGATGACTCAAAAGTAACGGACAAGGGCGTCAAAGTCCGTTGCGCCAAGTGCAAGCACGTCTTTACGGTAACCAAGGAACAGCCGGCGACAGAGCCAGCCGATTTTGGCGCTGCATTTGAGCAGACGGCCTTTGGCGGCCAGGAGGAAGCATCATTTCAAACTCCGGCTCCTCCTCCCGAAACGCATGAACCTTCAATTCCATTTTCATTCGGCTCTGATTTTACGGATGAGCCGGTATTTCCAGACCCGCCCGCTCAGCAGGTTGTGGCCGAGGAACCGGCGCCTTCGTTCTCATTTGATACGACTCCTCAGGAAGAGGAAGCCGACAATACCGTTCGCATGGAGTCCAATCCCCTTGAAAGCAAGGCGCAGGACTCGTCCTTCGCACCGGCTGGAAACGACGATTTCAGCCTTTCTTCTCTGGAGGATGACAAGGGATTTGCCGTAGAGCGGGATGACGCATCTTCAACGCCGGGAGAAGTCGATTTTGACAGTTTTGATTTCGGTGACGGCAGTTCAGATGCTGACAAGACGATGGTGGCGCCCCCCGCCACGGTCGACTTCGGCGACAAGACGATGATTCAGCAGCCTATGGCTGCCGCCGCACCGGAGGCCCCGGCGCCTAAAGCAGCTGCCCAGGGGCTTGATTTTTCTGATGATGATATGTTCGGTGCGGTGGTTGCGCCGCCGGTCGAGGAACCTGCCGAATCGATTTCCTTTGATTTCGGCACGGACAGCTTTGCCGATTCCATGGATCTGGGGGGTGCCGAGACGGGCCAGAAAGGATCGTCACTCTCACTTGATGGCGGCACTGACGCGCCGTTCAGTCTAGGAGAAATTGACTTCGGCGACGAGCTGACTTCCGTTGCGGTGCAACAGGTTAATCCGGATGAACTGAAGCCGTCTCAGGAGATACTGTTTGCTCCTCTGGCCGAGGCCCAGGAGAAACCGGCGCCGACGACGGCCGACGATGATCTCAAAAAGGCTTTTATGGCGGATGCCGGACAGCCGGCTCAGGAAGACCTGCCACCGCTGTCGATTTCCTCCCGGCGCAAGCAGAGTCCGCTCTTTACAGGGCTGATTGCGGTTTTGGCATTACTGGTGGTCGGAGTGTTAGCTTACTTCGGGTTGTCATCGCCTTCCAGCGATAAGGACAAAGTTGCTCAAGAGTCTGGCAAGATCAGTGTGCGGGCAGTCAAGGCCTCCTATGTGAAAAATGCGTCGGCCGGAGCTCTGCTGGTCATATCGGGCGAGGCCCTCAACGAATATCCACAGCCGCGGGCGGCCTTGCAGGTAAAGGGAATGATTTATGATGCCAAAGGAGTGGTCCTAAGCAGCAAGAATGTTTTCGGCGGGAACCAGTTAACTGACGAGCAGCTTGCGACGATGCCGCTGGACAAGATTGAGGCGGCCATGGCCAACCAGTTTGGTGACTCTTTGGCCAATCTGGAAGTTCCCCCCGGCAAAGCGGTCCCCTTTACGATCGTCATTGCCAACCCTCCCAAAGAGGGTAAGGATTTCGGGGTGGAGCCGGTCGGATCAACGGAGGCCAAAGGCAAACAGCAGTAGTAGCTCTGGAGCTTGACACAGGACACCATAAAAAGGGCCGCTGACATTATTCAGCGGCCCTTTTTTGAATCATTAAACCGACGCTTATAGCTTACAGAATCTCCACCAGACGGATATCAAAAGTCAAATCACAACCCGCCAGCGGATGGTTGGCGTCTAGTGTGATGGCTGTCTCGGTCACATCGGTAACCAGTACCGGCATCGGACTGCCATCCTGCATGATGACCTCCATCTGCTGGCCAGGTTCGGGGTTGATTTCAGCCGGAATCTCGCTGCGCTCAATTACCGCCACCATCTCTTCCGCCCGCTGTCCGTAAGCGTCATCGGCCGGAATAGTCACTATTACACTCTGGCCGACAGCCAGGCCGATCACCGCTGCCTCAAATTTCGGTATCAGATTGCCTTCGCCGATTACAAATTCGATCGGGCCGGTAGGCTGGCTGTCGCCGCAACAGCCTTTGTCACTGCCGCAGCCGCAACTGTCATCGCCGGCAGTGCCGGCGGACTGCTCGATGAAGCCTTCGGATGTATCGAATATGCTGCCGTCCTCCAGAGTGCCGGTGTAATGAACCTTGACCCTGTCACCTGTTTTCGCCTGAGTCATGCTGTCTTCCTTTCCTGAGTATTATCAAAATGAGAATATAATATCATCGATAATTTTTTTGAGTTGTTCCGGATTGCTGCTGATAATCCGGACTCTTTTTTGTCGTGACGTCTCGCCCGAAATAATATCCACGGATGATCTGGATACACCCAAAAGATCGGCAATAAATTCGCGGCAGAGTTTGTTGGCCGCCCCGTCCACCGGCGGCGAGGTGAGTCTGACCTTCAGGGCCGTGTCCTGAACCCCGCAGATCTCGTTTTTAGATGCACGCGGCTGGATGTGGAGGGAGAGGATGATGCCTTCCCGGCTGACCGTACAGAGGCTGTGATCAGGCCGGCTCATCGCCGGAGAGCTGGCGGGCAAAACTGTCCAGCAAGGCTTTCAGGCTCATCTCGAACTGGATCTTCTGGCGGCGGACCTCTTCAATACGGGCCTTCAGATCGCCAAGCTGGCGCTCGGCATCGGCCACGATGCGCTCCCCTTTAAGCTCGGCTTCCGATACAATCAAGTCGGCCTCTTTGCGGGCGTTGGCCTTCATCTCCTCAATAACTCTCTGGGCAGAAAGCAGAACTTCACGAAGTTCCCGCTCCTTTTCGGCCATGTCAAGCATATCGCGGCTCTGGCGGGCCTGCTGCTCTTTCAGTTCATTATTATCGCGGATCAGGCTTTCCATCTCTCCGGCAACCGTCTGCAGGAAGGCGTCCACATCATCCGGGTCAAGCCCCCGGAAGGTTTTTACCTTGAACTGCTGCTGCTGAATGTCAAGTGGAGTTATCTTCATTCGGATTACCCTCTCAATTTAATTGCCATGCTGGTGGTCAGCAAATAATGGTAGGCGGTGTCAAAAACAATAATCTGCAGCACATAGATGAGTCCAAAGGCCACCAACGGGGATAGATCAAGCATGCCGGTATCCGGCATATGCCGGCGGATGCGCCTCAGGAGCGGATCGGTAACGCGGTAGATGAAATTTACGATTGGATTGTATGGGTCGGCGTTAACCCATGAGATAACCACGCTAGCCAGCAGGATGTATTTGTAGATTGTCAGAAGGCCGCTGGCAAGTTCGACAATCTTGGCCAGAGCCAGCAGTATGTTGGCGAAGAGAACCACGTTAACGCTCCGGATAAGCGGGTGAATTTCGAAACACTATGCCTTAATGCATACGGAAAGTCAAAGAAGAATGCTGGAGGGATTTTGTTGAGGGTTCTGCAAATGCCGTGTGATTACAGGCTGTTTTGTATTGTTTGCAGGTGCCTAACAAACAGTGCAGCTGCCAACAGGTCGGCACTGCCTCCGGGGCTTAGTTTGCGAGCCACAAATTGATGATGAATTATGACTGCGTGCCTGCGCCATTCGCTGTTATGAACGCCGCCGGCAAGCAGAAATCCTCTGGCGGCCTCCTGCGCAAAGAGAAGCCCCTGCTCTCCGCCCCGGTATAGCAGGTTTGAATCGGGCAGAACCGCAATCAGATGGAACAGGCACTGAATAACGGCCGACTGCATATCCATGCCGTGGCTTATGCACCGCTCAAGTTCCGGCAGGGCGACCTCAAAAATATGAGGGAATCCTGCTGCGGCTTCCTCCCGGGCGCCGCCAACTCCGTAACGCACTGCGACCAGGCTGCCGTGACTGGTTTTCGGCATGTTTTCAGCCACGCTGAAGAGCATTTCACCCCAGCGCTCGCGTATCAGGCGGCTTAATGCATCATGTTCCAGCGAACTGCCGCTCTCCAGAAGAAATCCAGATCCGGCGGCCAGCAGTCCCAAATTGAAGATGGCGCCCCGGTGAGTATTTATACCGTGTGTTGCCCGCAGCATTTTCTCTTCAGCGGCAATCCCCAAATGCTGCATGGTACTGAAAGGGGCGTCGCACATTCCGGCCAGTGCTATATCGCAAAAATAGCCCCGCAATGCAAACAGGCTGCGAAAGAATGTACCGGCATTCATATCATCGTGACTGCCGCTGTCAACGGGGCTGACCAAGCCGGGCTTTGGGTATGCGCTCAGCTCCTGGTGGAGTGCCTGCAGGGCGGCCCGGCCTATCATCACATGGTCATTTACGCCTGCGACAGAGCCTGGCCTAAAGGGATTTGATACGTCAGCGTGTGATGTCAGGGGAGTATTTCTCATCAGATTCCAGCTTCATCAGGCAGTACTGCCAATATATCTTCCCGCTGAAACAGTTCTACACTGTTAAGACCTTTTCCTATGACAGTGAGGCTCTGACCGAAAAGTTCCTTTAGGTTTATCCCGAAACCGCTGGAGAGATCAACCTCCACGTCAATTCGAAAGGCAAAGCACGTTTCCAGTTTTTTGATATGTTCAAGAAAACGGCTCAGAACCTTTGGTGGTGCGGCTGCTACCAGAAGGTCAAGATCCGAGTCATTATGGGTGTACGGAAGGCCGGTGTATATTTCCTGAGCAGCGGAGCCCCAGACTCCCAGAGTAAGCCCTAGAGATAAGGCCTGATCACTTGCGGCGGCAAGCGCACGGGTGCTGGCGGTGCGATTAGGTATTGGTCTTGAGCTCGATAAAAGCTGGTAAGGGGTGGTAACAAGCAACACGTCCTCCGGTTTTACAAAGGCCCCCACCCGCAAACGCCCCTCTGTGCCAGCCGAAGGCCCACAGAAACCAAGCGCCACACTACTTGGACGAGGAGCCGTTTCCTCCCTCCGGATAATCCCGGGAATACGTGCCCCCGCCTTTTCCGGCAGCAGTATATCACCAAGCTGTTCCCGCAGCAGAGGGCTGTCTCCGGCCAGTTCGGAAAGAATCTCCTCGCGTCCTGTGTCAGAGATGTCCAGCAGTGTATGCCGTTTCCAGTTCATGATTCAGCGGGTTTTGTGCCAGGTAGGGTCTGTTTTGCCCGTCTGCTGAAGGTCTAGCTGAGCCTGAACCAGCAGTTCGAACATCATGGTCTTTTCCGGGCCGATGATTACCGCCGCAGCCTCCGGACAACAACCACTCCCGGCCACTCCCGGAACCAACTCCAGAACGGTTACCGGAGCGTTCAAGCGCACATCAGGTCTGACCTTTACTACCCTGCCCTTGATGCGCAGGACCGTTCTGGCAACCCGCCCGATTGTCTCGGCCGAGCCGAGTGTCGTGGCGGTCACGTAAACTTCGTATTCAGGATGGGTGCGTTGACGGCGATAGGTGATGATTTCTCCGGCCGGCATATCTTCCAGGCGGCAGACGTGCCCGGATGCGCTGACCGGAAAGCTGTCCCCCATCGGGAGTCCCCCTACGACAACCTCGCGGAACATTTCATTATGCGGGGATGCTATCAGGCTGATGTCATCCCGCAGAGGGACGCCGTCCAGAGTCAACCAGCCGAACTCCTGACAGCCATACAGGTCGTGAACCTTCCAGCCGAATTTTTCCGCAGCAGGCAGCAACTCCAGATCCAGTGTGGTTCCGGCTGTGAATACTATGATTCCGCGAGGGATCTCATCCTCAAGGCCCAGAGAGCAGGCATCTGCCAGAGAAGCACGGATAAAGCTGGACTCTCCCAGAATAACGGCCGGTTTGTCTTTGCAGAGAGACAGAATGAAAGCATCCCGGCTGGAGCGGCGTGGAAAATTCCAGGTGAGTCCGAATTCTGTCAGCGCGCTGGCAGGAAAAACGTTTACCAGCGGAGCATAACTTACGAGCACATGGCTGCATGGGGTTACTCCGGCCAGTCGGAAGGCCTTCAGGGATGCCCTGACCCGCTCCGGCAGCTCGGCGTGAGTCACTCCCACAATATTTTGAAATGCGGTGGAGCCGGTAGTAAAGCTCAGAAAGGCCAGATTGTAGGGAGTGTGGATCTCCTCGATGACATGCGCGGCTGTTGCACCGGCGATGCCTTTGTCAGCAAGGGTCCGACGCTCGACTGTATCAAGAGTCGGGGCGGCTCCGAAGTTGTCTACCATATTTTCGAGATCACTCAGGATATCTGGCACGCTTAGACCCCCAGATATCTGTCTGCCACTTTATCAAACTCTTCATTCATGATCTGCATGACCCGGCCGCGAACCTGTCGCCCGCCACGTTCCGCGCCAAGCGCTCCCCGGCCCCAGGGACCAAGTTCCGCCTCCTGACCGGCTATTTTCTTTGCACGCACTTCTGCCACATGGTTTATGACACACTGACGCATCTCTGCGATGTTATCAATGAGTTCCTCCACCCCGCCCAGCTTGTAGAAAAAATCAGGGCCGGCGGCAAATACCGGGTTGTCTTGTGCCAGTTCCTGCAGCCACTCGATATCCAGCTTGGTGATGCGTGAAATGCTGGTGATCGGCATAACGTGAATCAGAGTCCCGAATTTCGGGGAAAGCGACAGGATATGGTCCGCCTGCATGCCGTGACAGAGAAACCCACCCGATATGGCCCGTCCGACTACCAGGGCCACAATAGGGTGACCTGCCTTGCGCGCTTCGGCCAGAGCCATCTGGTAGGCACCGGTCGCCTTGTTCATGCCGAAGATCTCCTCCTGCTTACCCGGGCCGTTACCGGGGGTATCCACGATCAGCACTATGGCCCTTTTGTCTTCCAAAGACTTGTCAGCATCGGCCATGATGCTGTGGTATACCGCCAGAGACATCTTAAAGCCCTCTTCCAGACCGATAATACCGGCGTACACTACCGGGAACTTCGGATTGGCTGCCATGGCGTCGTTGGCAATGACAGTACAAACCTGACCATCAAGCAGTGCCGTGCCGATAACAGCTCCAGCACCAAACTCTGCATCGCTTATGATCAGATCACCTACCAGACTTTCCAGAAAACTGCCAGGGTCCACCAGCATATCTATGGCTGCACGCCCTTGTCCTATCAGATTTTCCATTTTCATCACTCCCGGCCGTCAATTACAAGCCGTCTGGCCGTTTTCAGGAAAGTATCAAAATCGACATCTGCAAGGTCATCTGGGTTTTCATTGCCGGCGTACCTCCAGACATCCTTGGAATCTTTGGGGGCCAGTTTGACGCAAAGGCCCACCCGTTTAAGCTGGCGGTTTACATTCTCCAGGCTGCCGATGCGGCGCATGGCGCTGATTTGGGAGTAAGGCTTATTCAGAACCTCATGTAGAGCTTCACGGAAGGAGGCGATCGAGTCTTTCACCAGACGGTTGCAGTCGCCCATGATATATTTGTGTCTGCCGCCGGTGGTGCGGTAGACCAGGGCCCGGTCAGAGGCGTCAAACTCGTCCTTCCCCATCTCCTCCTCGATCACTTCCGGGCCAGTCAATCCCAGACGGCCGAACTGGCTCATAATTACCGAATCTGCGGCAACAGCCACAAAACCCATGCCGCCAAAACAGCCGACCCGGCTGCCTATGATGGCGATGATGGGCACTTTTCCCTGACAATCCTGAAACTGGTCCATGACCTCCGCGTGTGCGAGGAGGCCGGCATTGGCCTCATGCAGGCGCACACCTCCGGTCTCGAATGAGATTACCACAGCCGGACGTTTTTCCTCCGGCAGATCGGGATTGGCGGCCAGCATTTTGTCGTACGATTGGCGGGCCAGCCGTACGATATTGACCAGTTTGGCACCATGCACCTCGCCTACTGAACCGCCGATGAAACGCCCCTCCTGTGAGGCGATGAAGAGCGTTTTTTTGCCGAGAAGGCCTACGCCGGTGACGATGCCGTCATCAAACTCTACCGCTTCGCCCATCAGAGGCAGATGCGGGCTGGTAATGCGGTGCCTGGGGCCGGCCAGTTCGGTAAAAGTACCTGGATCTGCAAGACCAATAGCACGGGCACGGGCATTGCTCTCCAGAAAGCTCCGTTCTTGCAGTTGTACCCATAGAGCCGGCATCATGCACCTCCTGCGCTAATTTCGGAAAAGGCCTGACGCAGTCGCAGAGAGACGACAACCGGAGTGGCGTTATTGTCATTGATCTCTATGCTCGCATTGGCAATGCCGGTGTCATCAACAAAGCGTTGAAGCACACGCCGCCAAACTTCATCATAGCCTGTTACCGGAGTAACAACCTTGATTTTGACCAGACCATTCAGTTCACCTTTTTCAATGATGGCCTCCATGTCACCGGAGCCGACTACGCCATAATGTAGAAAATCGGCTGGAAATTTTATCGGAGTTTCCGCTTTGAACTCGAAGTTCAGTTCGTGAAGTGTCTTTGCCATATTTGTCTCCAGGGATACAAATTCCTCTATCAACCGCACTGCAAATCTCTTTATTTAACAGGGATGAACAGGATTAAGGAGATAACATCAAAATCAAGAGTTTTTTGAGTTTATAGACGTTATCCCGTTCATCCCCTTTATCCCTGTCATAATGCCTTTAGTTTTTTTGGTGGTGTTCATACGTGCTGAATTGATTACCAGTTTCTAAAGCGGGCGGGCGGATCGTACAATCCTCCCGACCAATCCACCAGTTCGCTGACACTCTTGGCAGCCAGCAGTGAACGGTTGGCACGGCTCCTGTCAATACCCAGATCTTCCGGGGTGCAAATGATCCCTTTTTCACGGAGGGCCTTTGTTTCGGATGTTTTGGCCGCCAACCCGACTGAGGTGTAGCCGGCCACACCGCGAATAGCGGCCATGCGCTCTTCGATTCCACTGCATTTGTGGAGTGCTGCTATGCCCTCTTCGGTAAGGATATGAGTCAGGTCATCGGCATAAATCATAACCGGGTGGAGCGGCAGATTGGCGTTTTTGGCCAGCGCCCAGGCATCCAGCTCTTCCACAAAGCCCGGCTCCATTTTTTCGCCGAAGGTTTCCTGCATCTGCACCACCAGCCGTTTACCGCGCGGCATGGTGCCAAGAGTATCACTCTGTGATGTGAATTCAGCCCCGCACTTCAGCCAGGCTTCAGTGGAATGTCGGCGGCCTTTGGCATCGCACCCCATATTTGGCGCACCGCCGAAGCCGGCTACCCGATTAGCTGTGGCTGTGCTGCTGTTGCCGTACTTGTCGATCTGCAGGGTGCCGCCGATAAACATGTCGCAGGCATAATGCCCGGCCGTCTGACTGTAGGCTCTGTTTGAGCGCATGGTGCCGTCAGGGCCAAGAAAAAACACATCACCGCGAGCTTCGCAGTATCTCTGCATTCCCAGCTCACCGCCGAAGCTATGGATCGATTCTACCCAGCCGCTTTCAATGGCAGGGATCAGTGTAGGGTGCGGGTTCAGCGCGAACTCGGTGCAGATTTTCCCCTTCAGTCCCAACTCTTCGCCATAGGTGGGCAGCAGCAGTTCAACGGCGGCGGTGTTAAAGCCGATGCCATGATTAAGTCGCTTGACACCATACTCGGCATAGATTCCTTTGATGGCCATCATGGCCATCAGCACCTGAGTATCGGTTATGTTGGCAGGATCACGGGTGAAGAGCGGTTCAAGGAAAAACGGGTTCGGTGATTCTACGACCATATCAACCCAGTCACCGGGGATGTCCACCCGGGTGACTCTGTCCACCAGCCTGTTAACCTGGGCGATGACAATGCCTTGGCGAAACTTGGTGGCCTCCGCGATGACCGGCGTATCTTCGGTGTTAAAGCCGGTGTAGAGATTGCCGTTGGCATCGCCTTCATAGGCGCAGATGAGAGATACGCGTGGAGTCAGATCGATGAAATAGCGGGCGAACAATTCCAGGTAGGTGTGGATAGCGCCCAGCTCGAGCTTTCCTTCCTTAATTGCCTTTGCCACACGCCCACCCATAGGGCCGCCGTATGCAAAGTCCAGTTTTTTGGCAATTCCCACATCGAACATGTCGAGGTGGACCGGCAATGGTACGGCCGATTGCACCATATGCAGGCCGTGAACACGCTTTGTATCGCATTTTATCAGGCATTCTGCCAGGAAGTCAGCCTGCTTCTGGTTGTTCCCCTCAATGTTGACGCGATCAAAAGGGCGGATGACCGCTTCAAGCACCTTAGTTGTATCGGCTGCCGCAATCACTTTACCGCAATGAATATAGGGTGCCGCACAGTTCATCCGTTCCTGGTAATCTGCTTTACGGGTATTCCATTTTCCAGTGTCAGCAATCGGCAGTGCAGACGTTTTGGCCGGAGCCGGTTTTGAATAAGCCTGGTCCTGCCTTAGGGGCATTCCGCCAGTATCAATTTCCTCGACAGCAACGTTGTAAGCTTTGCTGTTGATGGTGATTTTCAGATTCTTTTCCATTGGCTGCACCTGTATGTGTTGCTGCTTTTTTTGTACTATGGTCTTTTTTCAGAGGATTGAATGCCGACGATTCTGTGTGGTCCTATGACTTCATGGATGGCCGCAGAAATGGCGACCAGATGCTGGGCGCTAACATCAGATGATTCTGCTGCTCCCGTTGTCTCCGGAGCGTGTTCCCTCTCTTTCCCTTTGGCACCGAAGCGGTTCAGCAGAGGAAAAAAAGACAGCACCACCCCGATTCCGGCAATGATGACAAAGCTGAGGAAAAAATCGATCAGACTCAGTATGACTGCGCCCTCAAGGGTATCAGGGATTATCGCCCGCATTATCTAACCTCTCTACCTGTTCTGTTCATACGATGGTCAGTAGAACCTGTCCGGTATCAATCTTGTCTCCCACTTTTACAGCAATAGCGGATACGGTTCCGCTTCTGGTGGCAAACATGGGAGTCTTCATCTTCATGGCTTCTATCACCACCATCTTGTCTCCTTTGTTGACTCTCTGCCCCACGATTACTTCAACAGAATCAACAACTCCGCCCAGTCTGCACTTTACATCCTCCGGTGTTGCAGCATCATCTGTTGGCACAGATGCCTGCGTGGCAGGTTTCACGGCGCTGCCCGATTCATTGACAGTCTGAGCCTGAACAGTTCCGGCGGCAAGTTCTTCAACGGTGACGGTATACACGCTGTTTTCAACGGTGACCCTGAAAGTTCTTTCCATGTGGCTTACCTTCCTGCTGTAATGGTCTTTAATTTGCGCCCAACAGCGCGAGTATGATTCCGCCTGAGATGGCAGTGCCGAATACTCCCGCCAGATTTGGTCCCATCGCCTGATATATCAGCAGGTTGTCCGGGTTCTCTTCGGCGGCAACGATGTGCGAGACCCGCGCTGCAATCGGCACGGACGCGATGCCGGCCGATCCGATCAGCGGATTGATCTTGGTCTTCATGAAAATGTTCATGATCTTGGCTGTCACCACGCCAGACGCGGTACCGAACATGAAGGCGATCAACCCAAGAATAACGATCTGGACAGTCTGCCAGGTGAGAAATTTGTCGGCCGCCATGGTGGATCCGATGGCTACTGTCAGGATCAGGATGATCACGTTCATCAGGCCGCCGCCAGCTGTTTTGGAGAGCCGTTCGGTCACGCCGCACTCTTTCAGCAGATTGCCGAGCATCAGCATGGTTATAAGTGGAGCGACAGGGGGGAAAAACAGATTGACTATAATGGCGATCACTACCGGAAAGGCTATTTTTTCGAGCTTGCTGACGGTCCGCAATTGTGCCATTTCGATCCGTCGCTCTGCCTTGCTGGTCAGGAGCCGCATGATCGGCGGCTGGATCATCGGCATGAGTGCCATGTAGGTATAGGCCGCTACCGAGATCGGGCCGAGCAGGTGCGGAGCCATTTTCATCGTGACAAATATTGCCATTGGCCCGTCCGCGCCTCCAATAATCCCGATGGCGGCCGCCTCATTTATCGTGAAGCCAAGTATTTTTGCCAGGATCAGGGCCACAAAGATTCCAAGATGAGCCCCGGCCCCAAGCAGCACCAGCTTCGGATTTGCTATCATTGGCCCGAAATCGGTCATGGCACCGACCCCTAGGAAGATTAGGGGCGGTATGATCAGCTTAGCCACGCCTTGGTAGGCAAAGTGAAATAGCCCGCCCTCCTTGACTTCGTAAAGAAGAGCGGAGATGGCATTCCCACCCGGCACATCAGGAGGTCCGGGAACATTGGCTACGATGCAGGCAAAGCCGATGCCGATCAGCAGTAGTGGTTCATAGTGTTTCGTGATTGCCAGATAGATCATGGCAGCGCCGATCAGGCACATTACCAGATTGCCGAACGTGAAATGTATCACTCCGGTCTGCTCAACCATCGCCTGAAGAAATATGAGTATTTGTTCAAACATTACAGCTCCTTGTATTGCTGCCTAAGCAAGTTTTTCTGAACCTTGCCCATAGCGTTTCTCGGAAGGTCGTCAACGAAAATCACTTTCTTCGGCACCTTAAAACCCGCCAGGGTGCCTTTCAAGGCGTCGATGATACGAGCTTCGCTCAAGGGTTCACCAACACTGCCACTCTGGCATACCACGACTGCCGTGACCTTTTCACCCAGATCTTGGTCAGGGAGGCCGATAACCGCACTTTCCAGAACGCCGGGCATCTCATCGATCATCTCTTCAACTTCTTTAGGATAGATGTTAAGCCCGCCGCTTATGACCAGATCTTTGGATCGCCCGACGATAGTGATATAACCATCTTCATCTATTCGCCCCAAGTCGCCTGTGTTGAAGAAACAGTCCCCGCTAAATTCCTCTTTTGTTTTTTCCGGCAGCCCCCAATATCCGACAAAGACCTGCGGTCCCTTGACCAGAATATTTCCGATCTCGCCCGCTTTTAGAGAAGTGCCGGCGTCATCCACGATCCGAATCTCCGTTCCGGGCAGCGGGAAGCCGACGGTTCCGCCGCGCCGTTCAGCGTCGTAGGGATTGGAGGTAAACATACCCCCCTCGGTCATTCCGTAGCGTTCAAGAATTGTGTGGCCTGAACGGATAATGAAGTCGTCGAAAGTTTCCTTCAGGAGCGGGGCCGAGCCTGAAATGAAAAGGCGCATTGAGGCGCAGAGTTCCCGGGTAAAGTCCTTTTCAGCCAACAGGCGTACGTAGTACGTCGGCACGCCCATGAAGACAGTAGCTTTGGATAGTAGCTTCATAGCCCGGCGAACATCGAAATTGGGCTCAAATAACATGGGACTGCCGTTCAACAGTGCGCAGTGGATGGCTACGAACAGGCCGTGAGCATGGAAGATAGGTAGCATGTGCAGAAGCACATCCCCGGGCCTGAAGCCCCAGTAGCGATACAGAACCAATGCGTTGGCGGCCAGATTTCCGTGCGAAAGCATGGCCCCCTTGGGATGGCCGGTTGTGCCGGAGGTGTACAGAATGGCGGCCAGGTCGGTACTGCTTCTGGGGACGGTATCGAAGGTTTCAGGCTGTTTGGCCGCCGCCTCGGCCAGACTCCCGCTGCCATCGTCATCGAGTTCAAGTATATGCGGCACGCCGGCAGCTGCGGCAAGTTCATCGGCCAGAGTCCGGCTTTGCGGCCGACAGACGAAGATGTGCGGTGCGGCGTCAGATAGGAAATACCCGACCTCGTGGCGCAGGTAGGCGTCATTCATCGGCAGAAAAACAGCTCCGGCTCTCAGACAGCCCAGATAGAGAAACAGTGCCTGGGGAGATTTTTTCACTTGTACCGCAACCCGGTCACTCGGCTGTACGCCCAATGACACGAGCAGATGCGCGTAGCGGGCTGATTCCTGATGCAGTCTGCCGTAGCTTATCTCTCGCTCATCGGGGAGAATAAGGCAGGCTGCATCAGGATTTACCGGAAATCCGGACTGCAGAACAGAGTAGAGGTTTTCACTGCTGCGTATGGTCATTTAGTTGAGATTCCCATGACAGCATCCGGCATCCAGGTGGCTATGCCGGGGAAAACGCATATCAGGAAAACTGCCAGCATCATCAGGAGCACGAAAGGTACGGTGCCCCAGATCACGTCTTTTAAGGGTATGTCCGGTGCGATGTTCTTGATGACGAAGATGTTCAGTCCGACCGGTGGGTGGATAAGCCCCATCTCCATGACAACGGTCATTACAACGCCGAACCAGACCAGATCAAAACCGGCTGCACGTAACGGTGGTAGTATGATGGGCGCCGTCATCAGAATGATTGAAACCGGCGGCAGGAAAAATCCGAGTACTACGACAAACACCAGGATGGTCGTTAGCAGTACCCATTTGGAGAGCTGCATGGCCACAATCCACTCGGCCGCCGACTGACTGATATGGAGGTAACTCATAACGTAGGAAAACAGGAGCGACATGCCGATAATCAGCATCAGCATAGTTGATTCTCTGAGGGTGCTGGTAAAGATGATCTTTACATCCTTGGGCCGCCAGACCCCGTACACAACGGCGACGAGGATCAAGGCCAGAATCGCGCCCAGGCCGGCAGTTTCGGACGGTGTGGCATAACCGCCGTAGAGTGCCACCATGACACCGGTCAGCAGGATAACAAATGGCAGCACCCTTGGCAGCATACGGGTTTTATCGGCCAGAGTAAGATTCATTTCGTCCAGATAAGCTGATCTGGCGCCGCCGCTCTCGTAGACATCCAGGGCGGTTTTATATTCGCGCTTGTACTGCCACATGGCGTAGACAGAGAAGAGAACCACCAGCAGGATGCCGGGGCCGATGCCGGCCAGAAACAGCCGGCCGAGAGACTGCTCTGCCGCTACTGCAAAGAGAATCATGGTAATGGAGGGTGGCAAAAGGATTCCAAGTGTACCACCGGCGGCGATGATGCCGGCTGCGAATCCGGGTGAATAGCCGCGCTGGCGCATTTCCGGGATTCCGGCGCTTCCGATGGCTGAACAGGTTGCCGGTGATGAACCAGCCATGGCGGCAAAAAGGGCACAGGCAAAAACGTTGGCTATGCCGAGTCCACCAGGTATCTTGTGCATCCAGGCATGGACGGCCGCATAAAGATCTGCACCGGCCCGCGACTTGCCGATGCAGGCCCCTTTCAGTATAAAGAGCGGAATCGATAGGAGAGTGATGCTGGCCATCTCCTCGTAAACGTTCAGCGTGATAGTGTTGATGGCTGCATCGGGCATAAAGATTGCCATGAAGAGGGTGGCTACCGAACCGAGGGCAAAGGCGATCGGCATGCCCGAAAACATGACTATCAATGTAACGAGTGCGTAGAGGATGCCGATGGTTGCAATACTCATGGCTTCACCTCCGCACGGCTGAAATGTGTCAGAACCTGCAGAAGGAGTTGCAGAGACAGAAGGGTCATGCCGGTGGACATCAGGCTGTACGGAATCCAGAGCGGTGGCGCGAATGACGACGAGGTTGTCTGGCCACCTACCAGAGCTTCATGGAACATGGCCCATGATTTCCAGGCGAAGAACGAGCAGAATGCAAGAGAGGCAATATCTACAATGATCTTGCGAATGCGGTTGACCGCTGCCGGCAGGATGCTGGCCAATGCCTCGATACCGACATGGCCGCGATAGGACTGTACGTAGGCACAGCACATGAAAGTGGCTCCCACCAGTAGAAAGACGGAGGCCTCATCCTGCCAGTCGGTCGACACCTTCAAAAAATAACGGGTAACAACACTCAATGTAAGGATGCAGGAAGCGGCCAGGATTGCATACGTTGATGCAAGCATGACCCATTCGTTGATCCTTGCCAGAAACTGGCTGACTTTTGCCAGCATCCCGACTTCAGCCATCTCCGGGCCTTTAGCTGGATTAAGCTCAAATCCATGGCTCATTTTTTCTTCCCCTTGGCGGCCGGTTTTGGTGCTGCCTTCTGTTCAACCGGTGCCGCTACGACAACCTTCTCGGCCAGTTCAATCAACTTTGCACAGCGAGCGTTCTTTTTGGCATAATCCTTCCAGGCGGTCTCTTTGGCGATGTTCTGCCACTTCTTCACCGTTGCTTCGGAGAGATCATATACCTTGGCACCGGCCTTCTGATAGACGGCCGCAACGGCCTGATCGTCGGCTTTGGCAGATTCAAGAGCAAACTTTTCCAGTTCAGCGCCTACCGCCATGATGGTGTCCTGCTGATCTTTGGGCAGTTTGTCAAAAACAGCTTTTGACATGATCAGTGGCTCGAACATGAACCAATAGGCCTTGCCGCGGCCGGTTGTCAGGTGCTTGGCTACCTCTTCCAGCCGGAACGAAATCAGGCTGGTTGATGAGGTCATGGCAGCATCCAGGGCGCCGGTCTGCATGGCCTGATAAATCTCGCTGGATGGGAGCGAAAGAACTGAAGCTCCGGCAGATTTAAGCACCATATCCATCTCACGGCTTCCGCCCCGTACTTTCATCCCCTTGGAATCTTCCGGTTCGATGATTGGTTTGGTGCGCCCGGCAACTCCACCAGCCTGCCAGACCCAGCTGACAATGATGACGCCTTTTTCCTTGAGCATCTCGGCGAACAGCTTGCCGACTTCGGCATTCTTCCAGGCAGCGCCCTGCTCATAGGATGTCACGACACCCGGCATCAAGCCGATATTCAGTTCCGGCACTTCTCCGCCGGCGTAGGAGATCGGATAAAGCGACATATCAAGCGCTCCTTTGCTGACCGCGCTGAATTGGGCGTTGGTCTTCATCAGGGAGGAGCCGGGATAGACGGTGCCTTTCAGTGCCCCCTTGGTGCGTTTTTCCACTTCAGCGGCAAATTTTCGACAGAGCCGGTCACGGAAATCGCCTTCGTTAATCGTGCCGCCAGGGAACTGGTGAGATATCTTCAGCTCCTGTGCAAATACTGTTTGAAAGTTTCCGCCAAACATCGCCAGCGGCAGGGCCGCCAGCACTCCAATTACGAGACTACGCAGTGCGTGGGACATGTGAAGCTCCTTTCTTCTCCTTTGATGGTGTATCTCAACAGGCTTTATTGATGGCCAGGTAGTAAAATAGCAGCGATCGTATCTTGAAATCGAATATACTAAAACCATGTTCTTGTATACAAGAATATTTATTTTGCATACAATGTCAACTAGTATTTTCATATTTATTGTAGTTGTTGTATAAATGAAATGACTAGATTTCAGGGGGGTTGCATGGAGAATGTAACGGCGCATTCGCGCCGGTCCGAAAAGCTGCGGGAGATAATTGAGGAACGCATTGCCACAGGGCGATATCTGCCCGGGATGCGTCTGGACGAAACTGAACTGGCCAATGAATTTGAGGTGTCACGGACTCCGATTCGCGAGGCACTGATGCAGCTGGCTTTCAGCGGGTTGATCGATATGCGCCCTCGCCGTGGAGCGATTGTTGCGGAAATTACCCCTCAGCGCCTGTGTGAAATGTTTGAGGTGATGGCTGAACTTGAGGCGATGTGCGGCAGATTGGCGGCGCGACGTATGACTGCAGCCGACCAGCAGGCACTGTTAAAGGCTCATCGCACCTGTGAAGATGCTCACAAGAAAAACGATCCGGACGCCTATTACCGCCGCAATGAGCGCTTTCATATGGCCATTTATGCCGCCAGTCATAACGGATTTCTGATAGAGGAGGCCGACGCCCTGCACCGGCGTTTAAGCGCCTATCGTCGTTTGCAGGTAAGGGTGCGCGATCGAATGCGCACCTCGTATGTGGAGCATTCCGCTATTGTTGAAGCGATCATCGCCGGAGATGGAGACAAAGCTGCCGAGATGCTCAGGAGCCATGTAATTGTACAGGGAGAGCGTTTTGCGGACTTGATCGCTTCGTTGTCAAGCTTTGGTGTTTCAGGCGAAACGACCTGACAGCCTGCTGTCAACAGTCTGAATAATAAGGAACAGCCATATGAGAACAGCCAGAACAGTGCAGATAAAGGAGCATGGTGCTCCCGAAAATATGGGGATAGTCGCGCTTGAACTGCCTCGGCCAGCTTCTGGCGAGGTACAGCTCCGTCAAACAGTAATCGGCTTCAACTTCATAGATGTGTATCAGCGAAAGGGTGTTTATACGCTTCCACTCCCAAGCGGCCTTGGACACGAGGCCACAGGTATCGTGGAGGCGGTAGGCCCCGGAACGAACCAATTCAAGCCGGGAGACCGGGTTGCCTACATGAATGCCGGAGTTGGCGCCTATTCCGACTACCGCAATGTGCCTGCCGACCGGCTGGTCGAAATTCCGGCCGGAGTTTCCGATGAGCAGGCTGCCGCACTTTTCTTCAAAGGTATGACAGCTCAGTATCTTCTTAAGAAAACTCACGCTGTCAGGCCGGGAGAGATTATTCTTGTGCACGCAGCTGCGGGAGGCGTCGGACAGATTCTGTGTCAATGGGCAAAGGGTCTGGGGGCCTTTGTAATCGGCACGGCTGGTTCAGATGAAAAGTGCACTACTGCTCTTGGAGCCGGCTGCGATATCGCCATTAACTACTCAGAGGAAAACTGGCCGGCAAAAGTATTTGAGGCGACAGGTGGAAAAAAAGCCGACGTTGTGTATGATTCGGTCGGCAGGGATACCTTTCTCAAGTCGCTGGAGTGCGCGGCGCCATTTGGACTTGTTGTGCTGTATGGCGCTGCTTCCGGTCCGGCGCCGTCTATAGAGCCGGATCTTCTGAATAAAAAAGGGTGCCTTTTCCTGACCCGCCCCTCTGTCTTTCCACACAATGCCGATCCTGCTATCTTTCGTGCGAACGCAGCCGACCTCTTTGACGCCATTTCGTCTCGCCTTGTGACGCCGCATATAGGTGCCAGATTCAGCCTTGAAGAGATCGTTGCAGCCCACACTGCCGCGGAATCCAGAGCGACACAGGGCTCGATAATAATAATCCCTTAAAACATCCATACTTTATTTCAGGAAACAATATGCCAAACTATAGCAATTATCTGAAAGAGGCCATTATTGCGGCCAGGATCGCCGGAAAATATCAGCAATCCCTTTTCGCATCATCTCTGGAGATAGATCTTAAGGGTGACAAGAATCTGGTGACCGAAGTTGACAGGGAGTCGGAGCGACTGATCGTGAAACATCTGCTTACACTCTTTCCCGACCATACTATCGTCGCCGAGGAGGGTGATTACCCTCAATGCAATTCTGCTTTCCGCTGGATTATTGATCCGGTGGACGGCACCACCAACTACGCGCACGGCTTCCCCTGGTTCTGCTCCTCGATCGGGCTTGAACAGGAAGGCGAACTTGTTGCCGGTGTCATCTACAACCCGATCTATGACGAACTGTTCTCAGCCAGCAAAGGGGGCGGAGCTTTTCTGAACGGAAAACGGCTATCAGTATCTTCCCGCTCACCTTTGAAAAATTCGCTGCTCGGAACCGGCTTCCCCTATGATTGCGCAACGGATCCGGCCAACAATTTTACCGATTTCATAAACTTTCAGAAGGCTGCTCGCGGCATCCGTCGGGCGGGCGCTGCAGCGCTCGATCTGGCTTATGTTGCCGCCGGCCGTCTGGATGGTTTCTGGGAGCTTAAACTGAAGGCCTGGGATGTTGCCGCCGGCGTTTTGCTGGTGCGGGAAGCGGGCGGTCTGGTGACGACCTTTGACGGATCATCATACGATATCTTCAACGATAAAATAGTGGCCAGCAACGGCCTGATCCATGACGAGATGGTAGCTATGCTTGACAGGGTGGCTTCCGGAGGTGCCGCATGAACAGAAAAACAACCGCATTGCTGCTTTCCGCGCTGGTGTTGCCGGGTCTGGGTCAGCTATATCTCGGCCGCAAGGCTGCAGGGGGCATTATCATCGTGCTGGTTAACCTGATTCTGCTGCTGGCGCTTTTTGTACTGCTAAGAGGGCTTTCGCCGATAATCGCCTCAAAGATCGCGGCCGGAGCGGTCAGCATTTCACCATCTGAAGCCATGCAGGCGCTTGACGGGGCATCAGGTTTCGGAAAAGCTGTACTGGCCGCCTTTTTTTTCGTCTGGACGTTTTCAGTGGTGGATGTTCTCAGGAGTCGCGAGGAAAGCTGAAAAAATTTAACTGTGTTAATAGTGCTGCAGTTGGCCTCTATCTGATTGACAAACGGCGTTATTTTGTGAGATAGCTAAAAAACTTTATTCAAAGTTAAATTCAGTCATGTAGAGCGAAGGGAATCGGGGAAAAATGATAGTTTCAAGAGTTATCGGCAGTGGTTCATGCATGCCGGACCAGGTAATACCGAACAGCCATTTTGATTATCTGGTTGAAAATGCAGATGAGTGGATCTTCTCGCGCACCGGGATACGCGAAAGGCGTTTTGCCCATGTTGACCAATCCACTTCCGATCTGGCTACTATCGCGGCAAAAAATGCACTGGAGGGGGCCGGCATCGACGCCTCCGAGATCGACTGCATCATTCTGGGCACCTCCACACCGGATATGAGTTTGCCGGCAACGGCCTGCATGGTGCAGGAAAATATCGGTGCCAAAAATGCATTTGCCTTTGATGTCAACGCGGTATGCTCCAGTTTCGTCTATGCTTTGGAAACGGCAGACAACTTTATCAAGTGCGGCAAATACAAGACCGTCATGGCCATAGGTGCTGACACGTACTCCAAGATCCTCGACTTCAACGACAAGAACAGCTGTTTTCTTTTCGGTGACGGAGCCGGGGCAGTAATTCTGCGCAGCGGTGGCAATGAATCGACCGGCATCCAGCAGACTTATATGCGCAGCGACGGCAAAGGCTGGCCGCTGATCCAGGTGCCATCTTCAGGTTCGCGCAAACCGGTTACGGCCGAGACGATCGCAGCCCGCGAAACCTATTTCCAGATGGCCGGAAAACAGGTCTACATATTCGCAACCGATGTTATTCCAGAGATTATCAATACGCTCTGTGCCAAGGCCGGCATCACTCCTGCCGACCTGGACTACATCATTCCGCATCAGGCCAACGTCCGCATGATCGATTTCATCTCCAAGAAAAGCGAGTTTCCCAAGGAGCGTTTCCTGCTTAATCTCGACCGCTGCGGCAACACCTCGGCCGCCTCGGTGGCTCTGGTGATGGATGAAAACCTGCGCAACGGTACGATCAAGCCGGGGCATCTGGTGCTGGCCATGGGTTTTGGCGGCGGGTTATCGTGGGGCGGACTGCTGATCAAGTTTTAAAAGCTACCTTGAATAAAAAGAGAGAGGCACAGCTACTGCTGTGCCTCTCTCTTTTTATCTTACATGTCACGTCTTAATCAAATTTAAAATCCAGCGAATTATATTCCCGGTTGAGTGCCACTGTCTTCGGCATCTGCCGGGAGGTCGGACCCCAGAACTGAACCGGCCCGGGTGAACTGGAGAGGTCATTCTCCGCCCAGAGCCGTCTTCTGGACTGAAGGTATAAAAATGCAGGAGAATCCAGCTTTACCAGTGCCTTCTCAATAACTTTAGCAGGTTTCCCCTTTCTCATTTCAATGTCCAGCAAGCTGGCGATAGGTATCCCCAGGGGCTTGGCGCCTTTGTCAAGATCTGTCAGGCTGGCCATATACCCGGTGCGGCCATCCAGGATCAATGATCCGGCGGTCGCGCCAAGATTGTAGGTATAGGATGAGTCAAAAAGGGTAGATGCTCCGCAGCGGGCTTCATATCCAAAGAAATGATTCAACGATTCAAACTTTACATTCCCGTCCAGCTCGGCAATCCTTGCTTTGACGGCGTTACTCAGCATTGCCTCGGTCTCGATTCTGGAAACAGGCAGATTACCGTGCTCGTCCCGATCGGCCATCAGCATATATTTGATTGATTCCGGCAAAGATTCCAACAGCTCTCCGTGGCTCTGCGTCAGCTTTGAATATACGAACAGCAGCTGATCCCTGATATTTTTCCCGCTCAATTCATCTTTGAACTGCGACATTTTATCGTTCAAATCATCAATCATGGTTGTAAAGCCGGGTATAAATTCGATCAAGCCTTCCGGAACCAGAATAACGCCGTAGTTAAGCCCCTTCTTTGCCCGTTCGATGATGGCATGCGAAATGATGTCAACGATTTCGGACAGCGGTACGTCCCGTTCGCGAATCTCTTCGGAAATCAGTGTAATCGTCGGGTGTGTCTGCAGGGCGACTTCCAGAGTTACATGTGAGGCCGAGCGCCCCATCAGGCGGACAAAATGCCAGTATTTCAGGGAAGAAGCAGTATCTCGCAGGAGATTGCCGACTTTCTCGGCATAAATCTTTGTTGCCGTATCAAATCCGAATGAAATCGGCAGATCGTCGCCAAGCTGCAGATCGCCATCAATGGTTTTTGGTACGCCAATCACCTGAACACCGCTGCCGTCTTCTTTCACGCCAGTAAAGAGCTTTTCGGCCAACAGGGCGGCGTTGGTATTTGAATCATCCCCGCCGATAATAACGATGGCATCGATATTCTGCTCGCGGCAGACATTTCTGACCTTGTCGATGTCATCCGGTTTTTCTATCTTGGTTCTGTCGGTGCCCAGAAAATCAAAGCCCCCGGTGTTTTTGATCCGGCTGATATGCTCATCAGTTATTTCAAACGTATTCCCTTTCAACAGTCCCTTCGGGCCGGCCTTGACTCCCAGCAGTGTGTTTGCTGTCCCCAGAATCTGCTTGAGTCCAGCTACCACGTTATGTCCCCCGGCTGCCGGCCCGCCGGAAAAAAGCACTGCGACCCTTTTGCCGGCTACCGGTATGGTCAGTGTGCCGGAGGCAGCCAGGATGCAATTATTTGAGGCCGCAATCGAATTGGGGAATGCTTCCGAGACTTCATGGTTGGGTGCGAGGGTCCTATCTCCGTGGATGAATGTGATCGGAGCCAAGGTTCCCGATTTTGTGAAAGCTTCACAGACGGATACCTCCATTGTCCTGACAGCCTGCTCAAGTGGAGAATTGCATCTCTCCATTGCGGCCAGTGAATCTGTCAACGGAGTCTCAACCGGATCTCCAGCGGTTATCCTGCCAATGATGTTCTGCATGCTCTGCCCTTTCTGGTTAGAAATTTGATTTTTTCCCGTTGTTGTTTTTGTCTTGGAGGCGAGATTCTAGGCGGCACACAGTTTTTTGGTGCGTCCGGCTGAACGTGTTGTTTGGCCTTCAACATTTTTGGACGCCGTTTCATTGATTAATCGCAATTCCAAACGGCAACCGAGGGCGTGTGCGTATTTTTCTAATGTAGCGATTGATGGAGAATGCTTCCCTCGTCCTGATTCGAGCCGGGCAACAGCAGACTGGGTTGTACCGATTCGCTCTGCTACTTCAGCTTGTGTGACACCTGCGGCAGCACGAGCTTTGAGAAACTCGTCAAGAAATCGGAATTCTTCCTCCAGTCGATCATATTCTGTTTTTACATCCGCCCTTTCGAGGGCACGGGTTTTAAGTTCTTTGTGAGTGAGCATTTTTGTACTCCTTCATTCTTTGTTGTGCCGTTTCAAGCTCTCTTGGCGGGGTTTTATCAGATTTTTTGGTGAATTGATGCAACATAACAATTTTTCGGCCAACCACGGTGCAATAGAAAACTCGTGCTATTCCCTCTGCAGCTTTCAGTCGCAATTCAAAAAGTCCATCTCCCATTGCTCGAGTATGCGGCATACCAAGATCCGGGCCGTAAATTTCCATTCTGTCGGAATACCGGAGATAGCGACCGAGAAAACCAGACGGCATTGCGAGGATTTTTTCTTGTACCGAATCGTTGTAGTAAGAGATTGTCCAAGTCATGGCTAAACTATAGCATATTTGCTATTTAGGTCTATTAAAATTTTGAAAATACGAGAAGTGCCTCTGGTTTTCCCGGGGAGAAGCTGCGGCTCAATCGACTGATATTGCGGTGAGGTGGACGGGCGATAATTAAATCCGTACTGCTCTCTGGCCCAACTATTGTTCTTGTCAGCCTTCACGTCCAGCATGATAAAACATACCGGCGATAGATTTTTACTTCATCATTGACTTCGAGCCGTTGAACTTTTTCGGGATGCCATGCCCTGCGTCTTGCGCCAACTTACAAACAAAAACCCCCCGCACGAGAAACCCGGCGGGGGATGGACATGATATAATTTCAACAACTATAAATCTAACGGCTTAATTTTTTGATCTCTTCTTCAAAAAACTCCGCCACGCCACTAATGATTTTCTTTTTCTCCGTGATATCTAATTGAGCAAAACTATACTCAGAGTACACCTCTAATACGGGAGTTGCTTTTTTTGAATTAGCGGACTCAACAAGCTGATATTTGGCACCTTCTTGATTGCTGGCTACCCTAAAAGCGTAATATTTACCCTGAAAACCAATGCGGATATCAGTCATTGTTTCTTCCATAGATATTTCTCTCCTTATGAATATAGACTGACTTTGGAATACCTGATTACATAATTCTGCAAAACTTGCATCATTGGAAGAATTTCACCGTATCCTCTCTGAATCGTATGCTAACACCAAAATCACCCATAAAGCTCCCATCATCACGTTTCGAAAACTCCAATATCCCTTCCGAAACAGGTTGTGAGCCGGAATTCAAAGTGTCACAATATCCGGCATCGGCTTTATTTTTAAACACCGACTTGAAATAATGCTTAGTTACAAATGAGTCAGAATCTGGTTCTCTTTTTGATTCCAGATACGTAAAGGTACCAGATTTGGTTATTAGGAGCTTTGCTGGCTTATCCCGCGCTTCATTCAATCCGGAAACACGTTCTTTCAAAATTTTAAAACTGTCATCAACGCACTCTTTCATTTTACGTTCTTTTAATGAAACTAATTCATTCGCTAAACTTTTCGAGCAATCATCTGTTCTTTCCTTTTTAATATTGGGCAAAAGTATTTCAATAACTTTATCAATGTTATTATCCTGGTATGCTTTGATGACATCTATCGCCTGTTCTTTCGTCAACGTATTGCCTTTATTTACCTCTCTTTTGACTTGGTTTACAGCCTCACCTACAGCAATTTTAGCCTTCGATTCCAGCTGTTGTTCTTGTTGTTTAGTACACCCAGAACTGCATGCGATAGTCATTGAAACAAATAAAAACAGCACGGCAATTTTCATTCTGTTCATTCCATTAACCTCCCATAATTGTTGGTGATATATTTTAAGCAACCGTCCAATATTGCTATGTAATTTATTGATTTAATCTTCTTGTTTTTAATGTCCTTCCATAAATTTAGCAAACTTCATTCCGTTTGCATGAATACCAATGCTGGTTGTTTTTGGGTTACCATGAAACGCCACTCGGTTTTACTCGAATGTGACCAGCCACTTGACTATTTTCATCCACAATTTCATGATCTAAGTACTTCTTGGCTCGAAATGAATTTTTTGCCATTGACGTGCCTCTCGGTAGTTTATTTTGTCTTGCCTTAATTAGTTGCCACACGCCATTGAACTGAACATCTCGGCACCACTCAAAAAGAGTACATGTTAATAAATACACTTTTAAGGTGCATACACTTTTTAAATGTCCTAGTCAATATAAAATACTTTTGACATAGTAGTTGCCGCAACAGCCATCTGATATATTCGCAAACATGAAAAACAATGGGAATTCAACAAGATTTATTTCTAGCAGGGAGATTGGGCACGCAATCAAACAGCGCCGGATGGCCTTGGGAATGTCACAAGAAAAGCTGGCGGAACAACTGGATGTTTCGTATCAGCAGGTACAACGTTATGAAAACGGCAGCAATAAGCTGAATGTAGAAAATGTACAAACGATCGCTCGATTACTGGACATGCCGGTGACTTTCTTCTTCAATCCCGACAATCTGCTGCCAGCCGAACTACCTCACCCCTACATGTCCGACGAAGAGCACGAACTCCTCACCAGTTTCAGAGCCATCAAACAACCCCAAAACAAACGTACCGTCATCAGTGTTTCCCGCATGGCCGCCCAGGCTGTAACAGCCCGCTAACTAATCCCGTTTCTTGCAATTTATATGATGCATCGGTATACTCCCGCAAAGAGGCAAGGGGAGGATTCGTGGATCGTAAAGATGCTATAAACACACTCGTTAAAGTAAAACCCGAACTAGTTGGGCGTTTTGGAGTAACCAGCCTTGCCTTGTTCGGTTCGACGGCCCGTGATGCTGCCAACCAAAAGAGTGATATTGATATTTTGGTGGCTTTTAATGGCTCTGCAACATCGAGGCAATATTTTGGCGTACAATTTTTACTGGAAGATATGCTTGGGTGCCGCGTTGATCTTGTGACAGAAAAAGCATTGCGCGCAGAACTGAGGCCATTTGTCGAGCAAGAGGCCATCTATGTCTGAGCGAGAATGGAAATTTTATCTGGATGACATGATCAATTTTTCAGAAAAGGTTCTGACCTATACGGAAGGGCTTGATCAGGAAGGTTTTGAAGCTGACGAAAAAGCGTATGATGCAACGTTGCGGAAACTGGAATTGATTGGAGAAGCTGCAACACATATTCCTGACATAATTCAAAATACGTTTTCGTCAATTCCCTGGCGGCAGGTCGTGGCAACCAGAAACAGGCTTATACACGGTTATCTGGGAATAGACAACGACATCCTCTGGAGTATCATTCAGGATGATATTCCGATTTTGCTGGAAGAGTTGAAAAAGCTGAAACTACAAAGCGTATAGATGAAGTAACAAAGCAGAAACTATTAAGTGGTTATGCAATTACAAAGCATCAGGAATTAAAGCTTCAAGCCCCCGATACCATCACTGACATCAAGATCTTGCAGCCCCCTGTTCAACAATACCGTCTTAAGATCATAAGTCCCGCATTTTGATTTCCAGCCGCCATGAAAACTGTCGGCCGCCAGCAGTACCCCGCCCGGAGCGAGCAGGCTCACCAGATTGGCCACCACCCGCTCCAGCTGTTCCGGTTTATTGATAATCGGACCTCCGAGCAGGCCGTTGCAGAGGATGAGATCAAATTTGGCGTTGCCCGCTGACTCTCCGCTTGGTTGATGTGAAGCAAAGTCAGTATCCGTAATGTCTGCGCATCGGAAGGTGAGGCTGCTTTGAAACCCTCGTTCAAAGAGTTGTGACGTCTCTTTACGAAACGCCAACTCGCGTTGCTTGTCATGCGAGAAACATTGGTGTGTGGCAGCCCAGACTTCCAGCGGTTCCAGGGTCCAGCCTTCGATCCGGGTTTCTTCGGCGCCAAACCCGGCTTCCATACAAAGTTTTGCCAGGCTGTACGTGTCCTCTCCGGTTCCGCAGCCAGCATCCAGACAGCGCAGTCTGGCGATACCGGCTCTTTTTCGGTTGCCAAGCCATTCACGGACAAACTCCATCTGTTTTGGATAACGACCAAAACCGCCATAGAAGCGTTTCGGCAGGAATGAGTGGAACAAAAACTCCTTCATCAGTTTCAGGTCTGACAGCAAGGTTATCAAGAGTCGGGCCGGATTGGCGCTGAACTGGAAATCGGGGGGCAGGGATATGAATACATCAGCCCAGCTCATTGCATTATGAAAAGGAGTGCTTGACAAAATCGGCGGATGGCGCAGGGCCTGCCGGTAAAAACGATTGAATGCCCTGCTGATTTCGGCTACCGGCAGATAGATTTCTGACTGTTGCCGAATTTCCGGAGTAACGATCAGGCCGGGGGCTATCAAAGATGCCGGGAAGGTTGATGAGTAGCTGTTGAATCTGACGTCCAGATTGCGGATGGCGATATAAAAGAGCTTCGGATTTATATTATTATTGAAAAGCTCTTCGAGGAGTGCTGCCGCTTTTTCGGCATCAAGGGTCGGCGTGTAAGAAAACATCAATAACTGCGGAGCGCGTTATAAAGCGTATCACGCTCCACCGGAATTTTATCTGCCCTCCTGATCAGGCGGATAATGCCTTCCTTGGTCAGGGCCTGTGGACTGCTGGCACCGGCATCATGACCAATCTTCTCCTCCACTACGGTGCCATCCAGGTCGTTGACGCCAAAAGCCAGTGCAACCTGAGCGATTTTCTCTCCCAGCATAACCCAGTAGGCCTTGATGTGGTCGAAGTTATCCAGAAAGATACGGGCTATGGCCAGCGTCTTCAGATCGTCAAGCCCGGAGGTGCCCTTTATATCAAGTTTCAGATCGGAATTGTCGGGCTGGAAGGCCAGCGGAATAAAGGCTTGGAAACCCCCGGTTTCGTCTTGCAGGGTCCGCAGCATCTCCATGTGTGCCACCCGGTCGGCCGGGGACTCGATGTGCCCGTAGAGCATGGTTGCATTGGTCTTCAAGCCTGACAGATGCGCCAGGCGGATAATCTCCAGCCAGCACCTGCCACTAATTTTCTCGGGACAGATTTTCTGCCGGACCTCCTCGACCAGTATCTCGGCCCCGCCACCGGGCATGGAGCCGAGTCCGGCGGATATAAGGCGCTCAAGAACCTGCTCTATCGAAAGAGAGGATATACGCGAAAAGTATTCGATCTCCACGGCGGTAAAGGCCTTGATGTGCAGGCCGGGCGCACTGTGTCGTATGGAGCGGAGCGCCTCTTCGTAAAACTCGAACGCCAGATCGGGATGCAGGCCGCCGACGATGTGCACCTCGGTGGCGCCTTCCCGTTCAGCTTCCTGAGCCCTGTTGCAGATCTCATCCAGTGCCAGGGTGTAGGAGCCTTCCTCGCCGGCGGTGCGGGAGAAGGCACAGAAGGCGCAGCGATTGACGCATATGTTGGTCGGGTTGATGTGGCGGTTTACGTTGAAAAAAACATGTTTACCGTTTTTTCTCTCGTTGGCAAGGGCCGCCAGAGCGCCGATTGCCAGCAGGTCATTGGAGTCGAACAGAAACAGAGCCTCTTCAGCACGGATGCGTTGGTTGGCATGGATTTTCGAGGATATTGTTTCAAATGTTGTCATGAAGTGGAGTCTACGAAAAACATTCAGCTTCTGCAAGGGAAAGCTTTATTGCATCATCTTTGCTGCCATTCTGATTGCCGCCAGCAGGCTCTTCTCAGAAGCCTTGCCGCTACCTGCCAGATCGTAGGCGGTGCCATGATCGACCGAGGTACGGATGATTGGCAACCCCAGCGTGATATTGACCCCGTCATCAAAGTGCAGCATCTTGAGCGGGATCAGTCCCTGATCGTGGTACATGGCAACCACTCCGTCATAGGCACCCTTTTGTGCAAAGTGAAAAAGGGTGTCGGCCGAAAGCGGCCCCTCGGCATTGATCCCGTCGCTGCGGGCCCGGTTGATGGCCGGAGCGATGATGGCGGTCTCTTCATTGCCAAACAATCCACTTTCGCCACAGTGTGGATTAAGTGCCAGGACCGCAATCTTTGGAGCGGTCTTGCCGGTCAGGCGCGAAACACCCTCGGCTGTGATGCGAATGGTTTTCAATACCTGTTCATACGTCACAAGCCTCGGAATATCGACCAGAGCCTCGTGGATTGTTACCAGGCTGACCCTCAGCAGATCGCCGGCCAGCATCATGACGAAGTCATCCGTTCCGCACAGCTCCGCTAATAACTCGGTATGCCCGGGATAGTCATGCCCGGCCCGGTTCATGGCCTCTTTGCTGATGGGGCCAGTAGCCATTGCCGCGGCCTGACCTTCCAGGCAGAGCCGGACAGCGTGGCAGATGTAGCGGTAGACCGCATCACCGGCTGCCGTGGATGGCTTGCCGAACTGCATGTCCGTGGCTTCCAGACAGGAGAGAGCGAGCAGGGGGATGCTGCCAACCGGCACAGTCCTGGCTTCTTCAGGTTCCACGATAGTATGGATATCAAGGTGTGAGCGGCAGACAGACCGGGCGCGCTCCATCGCCAGTCTGTCACCGATCACGAAAGGAACACAAACATCGCTGACTCCTGTTGATTGGAGCGCCTTTACTATTATCTCCGGCCCTACCCCGGAGGGGTCACCCATGGTAATGGCGATCAGAGGCAGGTTGTGCATTTCGATTCCTTGATTTCCGCCACCGCCAGAGTGACATTTTCAGATTTTACTTTTTTCAGCAGCAGTCGACCGCCCCGCGATGCCAGGATAGCTGCCGGTTCAGCCACTCCGGAAGCGCCTATGGCCGCCAGAGCGTGAGCAGAAGGGGGCGAAGGGAACCCGGTCCGGTTGAGTTCTTCGCTCTCAAAGAAATGCAGCGGCACGTCCAGTCGGGAGGCGTATTCCACAAGGCCGGCTTCATCCCGTTTGGCGGCTGCCGAGGCGATGCAGCAGACGCTTTTAATGGACAGCAAGCTTCTTTTCAGGTGGCTGGTGACAAAAGTTTCAATCTCATCCGCTCCTGTTCCACGATTGCAGCCGATTCCGAGCACCAGATTGCGGGGGTGCAGCAGCAGCAGATTGTCCGGTCTGGATTTCTGAGGCAGCTGCCGGTTTGTAACAAACAAAAAACCGGCGGCCTGGTTGCCGACAGCTTCAGCGAAAGTTTCGTAAAATGTAATTTTGCCGCGACCATGCAGCCAGTTGCGGGTCAGCCCGCTGGTGTCGACGACAGCAATCTCCAGGTCGTCAAGCAGAAGTGCGTTAAGATGTTTTACCCGGCGGATATCTTCTATGATCCAGCCATGCTCTTTGGCCAGCATGTCAAAAGAAGGAAGGTCATTGACATCGGTGGCGGTGGTGATTACCGCCCGGGCTCCACAGGCAAAGGCGCAGCGCTCGGCTAATTCGTTGGCTCCTCCCAGATGCCCGGACAGCAGTGAGATCGCAAATTTGCCGGTATCATCCATCACCACAACCGCCGGGTCGTTTTCCTTGGATTCCAGCAACGGTGCGATCATACGCACAACGATGCCGGTGGCCATGATGAAAACGAAACCGTCATATTCCTTCCAGGCAGCTGATATCAGTGCTTTCAGCCCGGAAGGCTCGAAACAGGAGCAGCCTTTGCCAGCCTGACCGGCATAACGAGCGGAGGCGTGCAGCTCAAAGCCGGCCACACTTTCACTCAATTTGCGACCCAGGCGGGCACCGGCACGGGTTATGGCGATGACGGCTACGCGCATCTCAAGCTATTACGCCTTCTCGAAAACCGTGCGAAAAGTCCCCGTCATAAAGCAGCGATCTGGCTTTGAGGCCTTCGCGCCGGGCCGCCAGAACATCTCCGACAATAATCAGTGCCTGACGGTCGATGCCGGCCGTCCGCACCTTTTCTGCGATATCTGCCAGCGTTCCCTTAACGATCTGTTCATCGTCCCAGGATGCACGGCTGACAATGGCGGCCGGAGTTGCCAAGGTATAGACCCCTTCCAGAAGCTGTTCAACGACATTCTCGATCATGCCGACCGAAAGATATATAACCATCGTAGCCCCGATACGGCTGATTTCACCCAGCCGCTCCCGCTCCGGCACCGGAGTTCGACCTTCGATGCGGGTAAAGATAACGGTCTGGGAGAGTTCCGGCAGTGTCAACTCCTGCTTGAGCGCTGCTGCTGCGGCAAAGGCGCTGGTCACACCCGGCACGACCTGATACTCGATTCCGAGTCGGTCAAGAGCCTCCATCTGTTCCTGAATAGCCCCGTAGATGCAAGGGTCACCGGTATGCAGGCGGACAACACTCCTGTCGGCAGCCAGGCTGTCCATTATGACGGTGATGACCTCGCTCAGCGTCATGCCGGCAGAATCGTAGACATCGGCTCTGGTTGCATAGAGCTGCACCAGCTTCCGGTCCACCAGGCTACCGGCGAAGATGACGACATCAGCGTGTTTCAACAGCCGGGCGCCACGGAGAGTTATAAGGTCTGCCGCCCCCGGGCCGGCTCCTACAAAGGATACATTGGCTGCCATTTTTTCCTTGCCATCCCACAATTCAAGAGGATTACTACCGGTTTCTTGTAGTCTGAAAGCTTCTGCATGTCAAGCCGGAGCAATCTTCAATGCGTGAAAATCAGCATTCCAAACAGCCTGTTTTGTGGTATAAGGCAATTTCATTCAGGCGTCAGAATTTTTCATACCAAGGAGGCACATCCCATGCTGAAACGAGTACTCTATACTGCTCTGGCTGCACTGTTCATGTTATCACTTAACGGTTGCCTGGTTGCCGAGAGCACCTATCTGAAAAAAGTGGAGGAAACTGACAAGCTGACTAAAAATCTGAGTGAACTTCAGCAGAAGCACGACACGCTGACATCCGACAATGCTGCTCTCAAGGCTCAGTATGAAAAACTGAAGGCCGAAGCAGCAGGTCTGGATAAAGACAAAAAGGTGCTATCGACCGACAAAAAACAGTTGGAAGATCTCCTCAAGGCCAAGTCTGACACACTCTCCCAAAATATTAGCGAGCTACGGCAAAAGATTTCCGATCTAGAAAAAGAGAACGGCAGGCTCAAGGAAGATATTGTAGTGCTTCAGAAGGTTAAGGAAGAGAAGGTTAAAGAGGTCAGCAGCACCTATGAACAGCTGCTTTCGAACATGAAAAACGAGATCGCCCAAGGGCAGGTGACCATCTCGGAATTGAAAGGCAAGCTGACGGTCAACATGGAGGCTGCCATTCTATTTGATTCCGGAAAGGCGGATGTTAAACCGGAGGGGCTGGCGATCCTGGGCAAGATGATCGGCACACTCAAGGGGGTTACCGATAAAGCCATCCGTATTGAGGGGCATACTGATAACGTGCAAATCAGCGGCGGCCTGACGCGGATATTCCCAACCAACTGGGAGCTTTCGGCTGCCCGCGCCATAAATGTGACTAAATTTCTCCAGCAGCAGGGACTGGATCCTGCATTCCTGTCGGCCGCAGCTTTTGCCGAAAACAGGCCGGTGGCTGATAACGGTACCAGGGAAGGCAAAGCCAAAAACCGCCGTATAGAGATCACTTTGGTAGCCAGAGACTGAGCGTGGCAAAAAAGAGTCGACAGAATCCGCCAAAGCCCAAAGAATTCCATACCATCCACTTTGGCATGTTAAAGGGGATATCTGTGCCGGATGCCGCCGCTCCGCTGAAAATGCCGACAGCCCCAAAACCGGTCGAGCAGACTGATAGCGGCCTGAATCTTTTTCTGGAGGCGGTTGCCGATGTAAAACCGATCCATAAGAAGGGTGAAAAAACCACCAGACATGAATCACAAAACACTCACACTAAATCAGTTAAAACACTAAAAGAAATTCCGGTGCCGGAAGAGACCGTCAACACCCTTTTTCTGGAGGAGATCAGCCGGCTGAAGCTGGATTCAAAGTTTGTAGATTCCGTCCCGGACGACGGAGAGCTGCAGCCGCTTTCCGGGAACCGCCTGCGCCAGGTGAAACGTGGCGTAGTCTCGGTTGAATATCAGCTGGACTTGCATGGTCTACGGCGTGAAGAGGCTCTGACGGCGTTGCCGGCTTTTTTAAGATCAGCCCGCAATAAAGGGCAGAAGGCTGTGCTTGTTATTACCGGCAAAGGCAATCACTCCGCAGATGAACCGGTTCTCCAGCAGGCGGTTGCCTCTTGGTTAAGGGAGTCCGGCCGGGAACAGGTGCTTGAGTTCGCTCCGGCTCCGCGCGAGATGGGTGGCAGCGGAGCCTTTGTAGTGTTTCTGCGCCAGCAGCCGGTTTCAGGTTGACAGAACGTACTCGGCGATGGTCGAGGCTATTTTATCGGCCGAATTGCGGTCATTGTTTATGATCAGATTGTAGTAGCTTACGTCCCGTGCATCACGATCCAGGAAGTCACGGATGAAGGTGTCTCGCTGTTTCTGCTTCTTAACGATCATTGCTTCGGCTTCTTCCTTGGGGATGTCAAGCCGTTTGGATATCGAACGGATTTTGAACTGAGCAGATGCGAACATCCTGAAGTGGCTGCAGTTTTTCAGTGACTGCGTGATTATGGCGCCACCACGGCCGATCAGGATAACATTTCCCTTCTCTGCCAGTGATAGCATCTGGCGACAGATCAGTTTAAAGTGGTCCTTCTCGGTTTTCCAGTGCGGGGAAAATGTCGCCAGGATCTCGTCCAGAAAACGTGACTTTTCCCCCAGCTTTTTCAGCATATCCTCCGATAGGTTGTGGTTTTTGGCAACTTCCTCAAGGAGGGCCTTGTCCATTACCACCCAAGGTTCGCCGGTCTTTTTTTCCAGCAGGGCCTTCAAGCGCTCGGAGACCGGATAGGCTTCACAGCCAAACTCACGAGAAATCGTGATTGTCGGCCTGATCTTGTCAGTATCGCCGCGCCTGTTTTTTTCAAGTTCATTTCTGCGGGTGAATTCGAGCAAGCTTCCCAGACGGACGTCTACGGCTGGTATCAATTGATTTCCGGACATGGTTAGTACCTCCACAATGGATTTATGATTGGATTATACCACCGATTTTAGGACGTGCAACATACCGCCCCACAAGGCCGAATAGGCCGTATTATGCGCGTTGACAGCAGCATGAAGGCAAGGTATACAAAGGTGTCTCAAAAATTGTTATCATCCCAAACACGAAAGGATCCAGTACCATGATAACCCACATTGTCTTATTCAAACTGACTGAGCCCAGCGGCGAAAATATTGCGGCCACCAGAGCCAAACTGCTCAGCATGGATAAGGAGATCGCTCTGCTACGACATCTTGAAGCCGGTGTTGATGTTATACGTTCCGAGCGATCCTACGACATCGCGCTGGTAACAAAATTCGATTCTCTGGAAGATTTGCAGGCCTATCAGGTCCATCCATACCACGCCGGTGTAGTTGTGCCTCATATGAAGTCGGTCTGCTCGTCGATTGTTGCCGTTGACTACAAAAGCGAATAGTATTCTGTATACAATTTTGCTTGACGAAACGGGCCTCTCTGAGTAAAATTCGTCCCCTCACCGATTGCCATTGCGACAGCTGAGCATAACACCCTATTATAACTATCTTTTGCGAGGCAAACAGGAGATAGCCGGAGTTTAGTTTCAGGACAATTTGTGCCTGTAAAACCAAAAACAAACAGGAGGTAGGAGATGTCAGATTACGGTACCCTGCAAGATCGCGTTCGTCACAAATCACTGCTGAGCAAGGTCATGACAGCCGAAGAAACAATTCAGTTTTTTAAGCCCGGCATGAATCTGGGCTGGTCCGGATTTACTCCGGCAGGTTATCCGAAAGTTGTTCCGATTGCCGTAGCAGAACACGTAGAAAAAAACAATCTACAGGGCAAATGGAAGTTCAATCTCTTCATCGGGGCCTCTGTTGGCGCTGAGACTGAAGACCGCTGGGCAGTTAATGATATGATCGACCGCCGATGGCCGTATCAGACCGGAAAGAACATCGCCGCCGGCATCAACGAAGGCCGCATCCGCATGGGCGACAAACATCTGTCACTTTTTGCACAGGATCTTGGTTACGGTTTTTATACTAAAGACAGCGAGAGCGGAAAGCTTGATCTGGCCATTATCGAAGTATCCGCAATTACTGAGGACGGCAGCCTGGTCCCGACCTCATCCTGTGGCGTTATCCCTGAAATTCTGATGATGTGCGACAGGATCATCGTCGAGGTAAATACCGGCCAACCTTCTTTTGAAGGCATCCACGACTTGATCGTTCCCGGCACACCTCCGAACCGTCAGGTGTTCAACATCACCAAGGCCAATTCACGCATCGGCTCAACTTCTATCCCCTGCGATCCGAAGAAGATTATTGCAGTTGTGGAGTCCAAGCTCCGTGACCAGGGCCGTGCTTTTGCCGAGCAGGACGATACTTCGGAAGCGATTGCCAATCACATCATTGATTTCTTCACCCACGAAGTAAAAGCCGGCCGTCTGCCGGACAACCTGCTGCCGATACAGTCAGGCGTCGGCTCCATTGCCAATGCCGTTATCGGCGGCCTTGCCAAAGGCCCCTTCTACAACCTTTCCGTCTACCCCGAGGTCCTTCAGGGCCCCATTCCCGACCTGTTCCACTCGGG
>CAZUGI010000010.1:0-42244 GCA_964619855.1 uncultured Geobacter sp.
CCGGGAAGAACGGAGAGCAGGCGGCGGGCGCCGCCACTCAGTGGGACGAGGAACAAAAGGCTCTCAAGCGTGAACGCCCCAAAGCGCGCAAGGGACAGACGCACCAGATGCAGACCGGCTGCGGACCTTTGTACATAACCATCAACGAAGATGAAAACGGCCTGTTCGAACTCTTTACCACCATGGGCGAAGCCGGCGGATGTGCCGCTTCCCAGAGTGAAGCCATCGGGCGCATGGTCTCGCTGGCCTGGCGCAGCGGCATCCAGGCCCGCCAGGTAGTCAAGCAGCTGCTTGGCATCTCCTGTCACTGTCCATCCGGGTTTGGCGATAACCGCGTCACATCCTGTGCCGATGCCGTAGCCAAAGCCATTCAGGATCACATGCTTGCCAACGGCTACGACATTAACACTGAAAAGGCCAAGCAGGAACGTGGTGCCTGTCCCGAGTGCGGCGGCATAGTAGAACATGAGGGCGGCTGCTCAGTCTGCCATGTCTGCGGATATTCGGAGTGTGCCTAATATTTAACACCCCACTCTACTAATGGGGATTACAGAAATTTATATGAAATCAAAACCGGCGCCACGGATTTTTCCGGGCGCCGGTTTTTTATGTTATAATCATCTCAAATCCAGATGCATTTTCCCAAACATTTTACGGAGGCAGCCTTGACTGAACATGATGCGATTCCTGATGGTGAATTACTGCTCCGCACCTCACCGATGCCGAGTGACACAAATGCCAATGGAGATATCTTCGGTGGCTGGATCATGTCACAGATGGATATCGCCGGCGGGATGATGGCAATAGAATTTTCCGGCGGGCGCTGCGTAACCATTGCTGTGGATGCCATGAAATTCATCAAGCCGGTCAAGGTCGGCGATGTTGTCTGCTGTTATGGAAAAGTAACCAGAATCGGCAACACTTCCATTACCATCAGGCTGGAAGTGTGGGTGAAGCCGGGGTTTCTTGACATAAACAGCGGCAGGGAAAATGATCTCTTTATGGTCACTGAGGCTTCCTACACATATGTGGCTGTTGATCATGAAGGCCGGAAACGCCAGTTCACCAAACTTTAGATCCCAGAGCCAGAATGAAAAATCCAAGCGAACATACCAGAGCAGAAACCTCATCATGGGCGACTGAAATCTGGGGCGGCCTGGCTGCCATGCTGGTTGCGCTCCCCTCATCAGTAGCTTTCGGCATACTTGTTTATACTTCACTGGGGCAGGAGTACGCCGGGCAGGGTGCCATGGCCGGCCTGCTGGGAGCCGCGGCACTCGGCATTGTCGCCCCGCTCTGCGGCCGGACGGGCGGACTGATATCAGCGCCCTGCGCTCCGGCTGCGGCTATTCTTACGGCCCTGATAGCCGGCCTGCTGTCCGGCGAAAACGGCACCAAGATCGGGCCTGAAGCTATACTGCCGATATTGTCACTGACAGCGCTTTTATCGGCACTGTTTCAGACCCTATACGGCTTGGTCGGTGGCGGCCGGCTGATAAAATTCATACCCTACCAGGTTGTGAGCGGTTACCTTTCAGGCGTGGGCTTGCTTATTGCCATTGGCCAGCTTCCGAAGTTGCTGGGATTGCCCAAAGGCACTGCCCTGGTACAGGGCCTGATCTCGCCTGAAATTTGGAAGTGGCAGGGGCTGGCGGTCGGACTGGTCACGATGGCGGTCATGATATTGGCGCCGCTTCTGACCAAAAAAATACCGGCCGTTATTCTGGGCCTGTTTGGCGGAGTTATCGCCTATTTTGCGATAGCTCCTTTTTTTCCAGGCCTGCTGGAACTGCGCGGCAATTCACTCATAATCGGACCTCTTCAGACATCCGGTTCCTTTCTTGACGCCGTCGGCGACCGGATTGACTCACTGAAGCAGATTAATATTTCGGCATTAAGCCAGATTCTTGTACCAGCACTGACCCTGTCGGTGCTGCTCTCGATCGACACACTTAAGACCTGTGTGGGATTGGACGCTCTGACCCGTTCCCGCCACAATTCTAACCGTGAGCTTATAGGTCAGGGGCTTGGCAACCTGGCCTCATTCTTTGCCGGCGGGATACCCGGCGCCGGAACAATGGGCCCCACCCTGGTTAATGTCACCAGTGGTGGCCGTACCCCCAGATCCGGTGTCATTGAAGGAATCTTCGTAGTACTTGCGCTGATTCTGCTCAGTCGAATGATTGCCTGGGTTCCGATCGGAGCATTGGCCGGTATTCTGTTGGTCATCGCCTGGAGGATGTTTGACAAGAACATGTTCCAGCTGCTGCGCCACTCAACCGGGCGTCTGGATTTCTGCGTTATCGCAGGCGTGATTATGGTTGCGCTGACTGTAGATCTGATAGCAGCCTCAGGTGTAGGCATAGCAATGGCGATCCTGCTTTTTATCCGTGACCAGGTCCGCGGTTCTGTTATTCGCCGCAAGCGCTATCTCAACCAGATGTCCTCTAAAACCCGTCGACAGGCTTCTGATCGCGAAATATTGAACCGTGACGGTGATCAGGCGGTTTTCTGCGAGCTGCAGGGCAACCTGTTTTTTGGAACCACCGATCAGCTCTTCAGCCAGCTCGAACCTGATCTCAGAACCCGGCGATTCCTGCTGCTTGATATGCGCCACGTGCAGTCCATCGATTACACCGCCGTGCATCTTTTCGAGCAGATGCACGCTCAGCTGGCAGAGCGCGGCGGTCAGCTGCTCTTCAGTGGAATGCCTTCAGGGGTTTTGGAACAGCGAGATTTCGAACGCTATCTGGCTCAGATGGGACTGGTCCGTGATGGCGATGGTGTCATGATAACCGAAACTCAGGACAGCGCCCTTGAATGGATGGAGGAGCGAATCCTGGAAGATGCCGGATCAACCATCGGGGGAAGTGAAATTTCCATGAAGCTTGGTGAGTTCAGGCTCTTCCGCGAATTCAGTGAAAATGATCTGAGCAGTATAAAGGCCTGTGTTAAAGAGATTTCGCTCCAGCCTGGTGAAAAAGCATTCTGCCAGGGCCAGCAGGGAGACGAAATCTTTCTGGTCAGGCGTGGCAGTGTTCAGGTCATGCTTCCACTAGAAGGTGGCAAACGTCATCATCTGGCCACCATTGGCCGGGGTGGTTTTTTTGGCGAGCTGGCCTTTCTTGACAGTGGAGTGCGTTCGGCCGACGTTGAAGCTAAGGAACCGAGCGATCTGTTTGTGCTTTCCCGCAGCCGCTTCAATGAGCTGGCGCGTGCAAATGCAACCCTGGGAGTTCAGGTGTTCGCACGCCTGTCGCTGACTATTGCCGAACGCCTGCGCCAGACCGATGCGGAACTTAGAATACTGGAGGAAAGATAATATGACCCGGCCTGAGCTATGAATCCCTCCTTCCATTGGTTTACCAAACTGCTTCCGATCATCTACTGGCTTCCACGCTATCAGGCTGCCTGGATCTGGCCGGACCTGATTGCAGGGCTTACTCTGGCGGCATATGCCGTTCCGGTTGCGATGGCCTACTCATCGCTGGCCGGACTGACCCCACAGGCCGGCCTTTACTGTTATATTTTTTGCGGCATAGTGTATACTTTTTTTGCCTCTTCGAGACATCTGGCAATCGGCCCTACAGCTGCTATTTCGGTCATGGTGGCAAGCGTGGTTGGCGGGATGGCGG
Organism: uncultured Geobacter sp.; assembly: GCA_964619855.1. Taxonomy (GTDB): domain Bacteria; phylum Desulfobacterota; class Desulfuromonadia; order Geobacterales; family Pseudopelobacteraceae; genus JACRCG01. The sequence goes on from CAZUGI010000010.1 coordinate 3,636, forward strand.
CTGGAAATGTTTCTCAGTATGCAAGCATGGCGGCAATGACCGCCGGCCTGGTCGGAGTGTTCTGTCTTCTGGCCTGGATTCTGCGGCTGAGTTCTTTTGTAAACTTTATTTCAGAATCTATCCTGCTCGGTTTCAAGGCCGGTGCAGCCGTAAGCATTGCCACCATGCAGCTGCCGAAGTTGTTAGGCATAAATGGCGGTGGTGATTTCTTTTTTGAGCGGGTTTTTGTTATCGTACAGCAGATCGGTGGTGCCAATATCACCGTCACCATTTTGGGCTGCTGCTCACTTCTGCTGCTGCTTGCCGGAGAACGCCTGTTTCCGGGACGGCCGGTGGCCCTGGCGGTGGTTATAATCTCGATCGGAATTGTGTCGTTATTCGAGCTCACCGGACAGGGTATCAAAGTTGTGGGACTTATCCCCTCCGGACTGCCTGAGTTCGGGATACCGGCTATCGATTATCAACACCTTGAAGGATTGCTGGAACTGGCTTTTGCCTGTTTTCTGCTTTCGTACGTAGAAAGCACTGCAACGGCAAGAACTTTTGCTGCCAAATATCATTACAACGCCGACGCCAGACAGGAACTGCTGGGTTTGGGGGCTGCAAACTTGATTGCTGCCTTTGGGCAGGGCTATCCGGTTGCCGGCGGATTGTCTCAGTCAGCCGTGAATGAAAAGGCTGGGGCCCGCTCACCACTCTCTCTGGTATTTGCGTCCCTGGCCCTTGTGTTTGTGCTCTTTTTTATGACAGGTCTTTTACGAAATCTCCCCGATGCAGTTCTTGCCGCAATCATATTGGTAGCAGTCTCAGGTTTCATAAAAATCGATGATTTCAGGCGCCTGTGGCACATCAGCCGTATGGAATTCAACGTGGCGCTGGTGGCATTCGCCGGAGTCCTCCTTCTCGGAATATTGAAGGGAGTGGCAGTGTCGGCAATTGCTTCAATACTGTTTCTGCTGAGGCTTATGGCCAGACCGCACATCTCCGTACTTGGACGCATACCCGGCAGCACCCGCTTCAGCGATGCGACTCGCCATCTTGACAATGAGCAGTTCCCGGGACTTTTCCTCTTCCGGGTTGAGGCGCCGCTGCTCTATTTCAATGTGGGCAATGTAATCAGCAACGTGCTGGAAAGCATTCGTAAAGAGACTGTACCGGTCAAAATGGTGATCTGTGACCTCTCTACATCTCCCTATATTGATGCGGCCGGAGCACGGATGCTGGCTCAGCTTGAAGAGGAGCTGGCTCAGAGTGGCATCCAGCTGCGTGTTACAGAGGCCCACGCCGAAGTAAGGGAAATCCTGCGGGCCACCGGAATCAGCGAACGTCTGGGCGGAGTCAGCAGGCATACCGCGCTGGCAGACCTCGTAGAAGATTATGAACGCGATTCACGGAGAGACGGTTGAATGTCTTACTTTAACAACCCGCTTGATTTCCTTAAAGAACTGTTTCCTGCAGCCTGCCATGACAGGATTTTCCTGACGGGAGGATCTGTTCGTGACATCCTCCTGGGGCAGAAGGGTAAGGATCTGGATCTGGCTGCCGCACTTACACCGGCTGAATTGATTTCTTCCGGGTTCCGGCTGGTGGCCGGCAAGAGCACCGCACCGATCTGGTTCCGTCACGATCCGGAATACGGAGCCATCGAACTGACTGCGATAGATGATAAGGCTGCACTGGCCGTCGACCTGGCAAGGCGCGACTTTACAGTCAACGCCATTGCCATGACTCTGGACGGCAATACAATCGACCCGCTGAACGGCAGGTGCGACCTGGATCAGCGCCTGCTGCGCTCATGCTCAAGCGACTCATTTCACAACGATCCGCTGCGCATCTTCCGGGCGCTCCGCTTCGAAGCCGGCGGCTGGCGGATGTCCGACGATACTGAGGCGCTTGCTCTAAAAAGCACCTCGGAAGAAAAGCTTGATGGCATCCCGATCGAACGTTTTTCACGCGAGATGCTTAAAGCATTGAGCTCACCGCAGCCAGAGCGTTTTTTTCAGCGTATGCTGGAACTCAATGTCGGCAAATGCTTCCTTCCTGAGCTCTTCCGGATGCCTGTCATACCGGCCGGACCGCTCATCCATCACCCTGAAGGAGATCTTTTTACTCACTCCTGTCAGGTCTTGCAGCGGGTTTCTGTCTGTTCAGATGATCCGCTGGCACGTTTTTGCGCCCTCTTCCACGACATCGGCAAACTGGCAACCGATCCGGCGCTCTATCCGAAGCATTACGGCCATGATCAGGCCGGCTTTAAACCGGCACTGGATTTCTGTAATCGTCTGCACCTGCCAGCAAACTATCGCAATGCTCTGGCATGGACCAGTCGTTTGCACGGAAAGCTGAACCTGTGGGATGAACTGCGGGATTCCACTAAGATAAAGATGGCCGGACAAGCGGTAAAAGCGGGGATTGAGAATATTCTGCCGCTGGTTTCCGCGGCTGACAAGCCTGGTACTGCTGGACATGACGGTTGGCAGGATGCGGTTCGGATATCCGGGCTGACAACTGCGGAACTAGGTATTGATCCGACCAGACTTGAAGAGATCAAGGCCTGCAAGCGAAGTGATTATATTCTGCAGAAGTGGATTGAAATGCTACACAGACATTATGTTATACAGTCAACAGATCCTCACTGAAACCAAGATCCGATACACGCCCCATCAACTCAAGATGAAGATATTCGCTTTTAAAAAGCTCCTGCGACAGCCTGTGCAAATCCTGACTGTTGACCTCATCATAATTGGCTAGCACGTCTTCTATCGTCTGCTGCTTCCCCAGATAAATCTCGTTCTTGGCCAGTCTGGTCATCAGATTATCACTGCTTTCAAGAGACATTAGAGTCTTGCCTTTAAGTTGTTCCCGAGCAGCATCAAGTTCGTCCTGCAATACTTCATCGGATACAAGCTTTGACAACTCGGCTCGTGCAATATCAAATACTTCGCGGCATTGAGCCTTCTCGGTCCCTGCATATATGACCAGCGCGCCTGTATCGGCGTGTGAGAGCAGGTAGGAATAGACCGAATACGCCAACCCTTTTTTCTCGCGCACCTCCTGGAAAAGCCTAGAACTCATCCCGCCGCCCAGAATTGTGGTCAACAGAAAGAGTGCGTACCGGTCGGGATGATTATGCCTGAGACCGCGAGTACCCAGACAGACCAGAGTCTGCTCCATGTCCCGTTCATTCAGATTAAGTTCCCTGACCTTATCTTGTTTTATTTCAGATGATTCAGGCTGCCATGATGAAGTAATGGATGAAAAAAACGGCTCAACGATGGCGACAAGTTCGTCGTGCTGAACATTGCCGGCCGCCGCAATAATGATATCCTGGGGACGATAGCGGCTGTCCTTATGGGTTATTATCGCTTCGCGCGAAAGAGTGCCGATAGTTTCCGTTGTACCGAGAACCGGCATTCCCAGTGGCTGCCCCTGCCAGTAGTTCTTGTGAAAACGGTCATGAATGTACTCTTCCGGTGAATCGTCACGCATTTTGATTTCCTGCAGGATAACCTTGCGTTCCCTTTCAATCTCATCGGCAGGAAAGGTTGAGTGAAGAAATATATCGGCCAACAGATCGGCTGCCTGCGGCAGGAATTTCGCCAGCACTTTGGCATAATAGCAGACATATTCATGGCCGGTGAAGGCATTCAATATGCCGCCCACTGAGTCAATTTCACGGGAAATCTGGCGGGCGCTGCGTCGGTCGGTGCCCTTGAAAAGCATATGCTCGATAAAATGGGCAACGCCGTTATGTTCAGGCGACTCGTGCCTTGTGCCGTTGGCTACCCATATACCGGTGGTAACGGTATGCATATATTCAACACGCTGGGTAACAACTCGTACGCCGTTTTTAAGAGTAGTTGAAGTTATCATGGGGGCAAGCATACCTCGCTTTAGTAATTTTTCAAACAGAAAGCAGATTAATTCTTCACAACACCAATCAAATCGGTGATAGTAGGCTGGACGAAAAGCTGCCAAGGACTATCAATGATCTATTGCAGAAACCTGCATAAAATAAGTTTGATCGCTAAGAGTGCTGCATCCTTCCTTTTGATGCTTCTATGTCTTTGCCTGCATCCGCTTCCTGTAAAAGCACAGGAACTGTATGAAGCTGCTGCCAATTCAATAGTTATCGGCGGAGACCGTGATTACCCACCCTACGAATTTATAGATAAAGACGGTAAGCCATCCGGCTACAATGTAGAGTTATCAAGAGCTATTGCAGAAGTAATGGGAATGCAGATTGAGTTCCGCTTCGGAGGCTGGTCCGAGATGCGCGGGGCTCTGATTAAGGGTTCAGTGAACGTGCTGCAGGGAATCTCCTATTCTGATGACCGCACTAAAACGCTTTCATTCTCACCGCCGCACACAATCATTAACCATGCGATTTTTGCGCGAAAGGAAACACAACCGGTTAGTTCAGTTGAAGAATTAAGAGGCAAGGAGATAGTGGTCTTTAGGGATGGCATCATGCACGACTATCTCTCTTCATTGGGTTTTAACAGCAACCTGGTTATGACTGAAACACCAGCCGATGCATTGCGCTTGCTGGCCTCAGGCAAACATGATTATGCCGTGCTGGCCATGCTGCCCGGCATGTACATTATCCGTGAGAACAAACTCTCCAATCTGGTTCCGGTCGCTAAAAATATCTCCACTAAAAAATATTGCTATGCTGTAAAAAAAGGCGACGAAGAGCTGCTGGCCCGCTTTAACGAGGGGTTGGCAATACTCAAAAAAACCGGCAAATATCAGGAGATTTATGACCGATGGCTGGGAGTGCTCGGCCCTCCCAAGGTCGCCTGGGAAAAAGTGGTATGGTACGGAGCCATTGTACTGGGACCATTACTCATCATACTTGCTGGCACAGTGATCTGGTCGCGAACGCTCCAGAAACTGGTGGCACAGCGTACGGAAGAACTGGCTCTGGAGGTAAAACAGAAGAATATCGCTCTGGATGAACTGAAACTCCATCAGGACAAGCTGATTCAGGCTGACAAGATGGCTTCTCTGGGCATCCTGGTAGCCGGTGTCGCACATGAGATAAACAACCCCAACGGCCTGATGCTGCTGAACATGCCGATCCTGAAGGAGGTCTATCAGGACGCCGAAGATGTTCTTGAAACACGCTACCAGGAACAGGGCGATTTTACTCTCGGCGGGCTGCCCTATTCCCGGATGCGCAACGAGGTTCCCTGTATGCTGGATGAGATGCAGGAAGCCGCCGGCCGTATCAAAAGAATAGTAGAGGAACTGAAGGATTTTGCCCGGCAGGACAATGCAGTCTTTACCGATCTCATCAATATCAACAGTGTTGCAATGGCGGCGATACGCCTTGTTGATTCCTCGATCCGCAAATCCACCACGAGATTCAAGGCCAGCCTAGCCGCCGACCTGCCGATGATCCAGGGCAATGCCCAGCGGATAGAACAGGTACTTGTCAACCTGCTCTTAAATGCCTGCCAGGCCCTTTCTGACAACGAACAGTCCGTAACTCTCACGACCTCCTACAATCACGAGTCACAGACAGTTTCAGTTTCGGTTGCTGATGAAGGCTCCGGTATCGCTACGGAACATCTTACCCACCTTACTGACCCGTTTTTCACTACAAAACGTGAAACCGGCGGGACCGGACTCGGACTCTCGGTTTCTGCCGGAATCGTCAAGGAGCATAACGGCTCGATCCAATTCGACTCGGCCTCGGGTCATGGAACCACCGTGACTCTGACCCTACCCTGTAGCAGGAGGAATCAGCCATGACACCTTCCCACTCCCAATTTACAGTCATGCTGGTGGATGACGAACCGGCCTGGCTCCGCTCATTAAGCCTCACGCTGGAGCGCTCTGCCGGGATCTCTAACATCATAACCTGCCAGGACAGCCGCAAGGCGCTGGATATGCTTGAACAGCATGAAATCGGACTGGTACTGCTTGATCTTAACATGCCTCATCTATCGGGAGAGGATCTGCTACAGCTGATTCGCGAGAAAAAACCGGGAGTCGCTGTCATTGTTATCAGCGGGATGAACCAGATTGAGAGCGCCGTCAACTGTATTAAGCTTGGGGCCTTCGACTATTTCGTAAAGACTGTCGAGGAAGACCGGCTGATCAGCGGTGTTCTGCGTGCAGTCAGGATGCTGGAGCTTGAGCGGCAGAACCGGGAAATGTCCAGCAGGATGCTCTCCAGCGAGCTTCAACAGCCAGAGGCATTTGCGGAAATCGTCACAACCGACCGAGCCATGCAGGCGATATTTTCCTATATTGAAGCGGTTGCAAAAAGCTCGGAACCGCTTTTGATCACAGGTGAAAGCGGCGTCGGAAAAGAGCTGATAGCAAAGGCCGCCCATAACCTGAGCGGCTGCCGCGGTCAGATGGTATCGGTGAATGTAGCCGGGCTGGACGACATTGTGTTTGCCGACACTCTCTTCGGGCACACCCGCGGAGCATTCACTGGCGCTGATCAGGCCAGACGCGGCATGGTGGAAGAAGCTGCCGACGGCACCCTCTTTCTTGATGAAATCGGCGACCTCAGCATCCCATCTCAGGTCAAGCTGCTTCGCCTTCTGCAGGAGGGGGAATATTTTCCACTGGGGAGCGATCGCCCTAAACGTCTTAAAGCCAGAATAATTGTCGCGACCCATCAGGATCTGGCTTTGAAGCAAGCTGGCGGCACTTTCCGGCACGACCTGTATTACCGACTCTGTACTCATCCTGTGCATCTGCCGCCGCTGCGGGAGCGTAAATCAGACCTGCCATCGCTCCTGGATCACTTTCTGGGAGAAGCGGCCAAGGCTCTTGGCAAAAAGAAGCCGACACCACCGCGCGAATTAGTCCAGCTGCTATCCACATACAGTTTTCCCGGCAACATACGAGAGTTAAAAGCTCTGGTATACAATGCCGTCAGCGTACATCGTGACCGGGTACTTTCTATGGATACATTTCTAAAGACATTCAACCGCCCTGAAACAAAGAGCACCCGTGAGGCATCAGGCCCTGACGGACCAAATCTTTTTGCAGGACTGGAACATCTTCCAACGTTTGGTGAAGCGGCAGAACTGCTTGTGGAAGAAGCCATGACCCGTGCCAACGGCAACCAGACCATTGCTGCCCGCCTGCTCGGCATATCCCAGCCGGCACTCAGTAAACGCCTGAAACTGGCCCGCAACTGACGTAAATCCGTTTTTAAATACCGCCTAAATTCATACCTACTTGATCATTGAGCCTAAAGGTCATAACCATGGTTATGGCTATAACGTAAGCTCATAAATACAACATATTGAAATCATTGTTTAAATACGTGAAACTCTTAAACTTGGTTATACCTCTTCGCCCTCTCCAATACTCACCCAAATCTATTTTAATCTTAAATTTAAGCTAGTTACATAATTATACGGCTTCTGGCACTCCTGTTGCTAATAGTGATCCAAACTATGCAACTCGTTATGACGGTGGAGAGAGGAGAATCAAATGGAATGGATTGATGCAGCAGTAGCGCTTCCGAACGAATCTGAACGTGTACTGCTATTCACGCCTTACCCAATATTTGGCGAAGATTATTCCTGTGTCGGCAACCGGGAGAGTATCAAAACCTGTACCACCCGGATCGGAAAGAAGGAGGCTCCGGTTTTTACGCACTGGATGCCGCTTCCACCAAAACCGAAAGCAACGTCAATCTCAAACTGAAAGAACCATGTCTTATTTTTATATATCTGAGGGAAAAGGAGCCACACTATGAATGGTAAAAAGTTTTACCAGCATCTGTATTTCCAGGTATTGACGGCCATCACCATCGGTATTTGCGTCGGACACTTCTACCCGGAAACCGGCGCAGCCATGAAACCACTGGGGGATGGCTTCATCAAGCTGATCAAGATGATCATCGCCCCGGTTATCTTCTGCACCGTGGTAACAGGTATCGCCGGCATGGAGGACATGAAGAAGGTCGGCCGGGTTGGTGCCAAGGCGCTGCTGTATTTTGAGGTAGTTTCGACTCTGGCACTGGCAATCGGACTTCTGGTTGTCAGCATAGTTCAACCAGGAGTCGGTATGAATGCCGATGTTTCCAAGCTGGATACCAAGGCGCTGGCAACCTATACCGCCAAGGCTCAGTCGCACAGTACGATGGAATTCCTGATAAACATCATCCCGAACACAGTAGTGGATGCCTTTGCAAAAGGTGATATACTTCAGGTACTATTTTTCGCCCTGCTGTTTGGCTTTTCGCTTTCACTTCTCGGCCAGCGCGGTAAGGCTGTCTTCAAACTGGTCGACGAGATTTCGCATGTCCTGTTCGGCATCGTAAATTTCATCATGAAAGCTGCGCCCATCGGAGCATTCGGCGCCATGGCTTTCACGATCGGCAAGTTCGGACTCGGCTCATTGACAAAGCTTGGTATGCTGATGGGAAGTTTTTATATAACCTGTCTGCTGTTTGTATTCATAGTGCTGGGAGCAATCACGAGACTGTGCGGTTTCAGCATCATCAAATTCATCAAGTACATCAAGGAAGAGCTGCTGATCGTGCTGGGCACATCCTCCTCTGAATCGGTCCTGCCACGCATGATTGCCAAGCTTGAGAATCTGGGCTGTACCAAGTCGGTCGTCGGCCTGGTTATACCCACCGGCTACTCGTTCAACCTTGACGGGACATCCATTTATCTTACAATGGCGGCTGTGTTTGTTGCTCAGGCCACCAATACCCCCTTGACACTGATGCAGACTCTTACCATTCTGGGGGTATTGCTGCTGACCTCCAAAGGGGCCGCCGGCGTAACCGGCAGCGGCTTCATCACTCTGGCAGCCACATTTGCCGCTATTCCTACTATTCCTGTGGCCGGCCTGGCGTTGATTCTGGGCATCGACCGCTTCATGTCGGAAGCCCGCGCGCTTACCAACCTGATCGGTAACGGCGTAGCCACAGTAGTCGTCTCCCGCTGGGAGAATGAACTGGATATGACGAGAATGGCGCGAGTGCTTAACAACGAAACTGAAGCGGAGGCCGAAGAACCTGAACTTGTTATGGATGCCGAGCCTGCCGCCGAATAGCTGCTGGAAGAGCACAACGCCATGTGTGCTCCCTTTGTGGCCGGGAGAGCAATCTCCCGGCTTATTTTGAAAAACCCGGAGGAGTTGATTATGAAAAAAACCATCATGGTTATGATAGCAGCCGGATTGATTGGAATGTTCACATTTGCCGGGCTTGCGCATGCTTCCGGCAAGGATGATGCGAAAACTCTGGTGAAACATGCCGCCGCCTTTGTAAAATATCAGGGCAAGGGGAAAGCGCTGGCGGAGATCAGCAAACCCAGAGGGCAATTTGACAAGGGGGAGCTGTATGTGTTCGCCTACGATCTTCAGGGGGTTATGGTAGCTCACCCGAAAAATCCGGCGCTGATCGGCAAAAACCTGATTGACGTTCCGGACAATGACGGAAAGCTGTTCCGCAGGGATATTGTTGAAAAGGCAAAATCAAAGGGTTCCGGTTGGGTCGATTATATGTACCTGAACCCTGAAACAAATGAGGTAGAGCACAAAACAACCTATCTGCAGAAAGTTGGTGATATCATCATCTGTTGCGGGGCGTACAAAGAATACAGCCATGATGGTGATTAAGCTATCATGCCAATAAGTTGCTAATAAAACGGGGCTGTTAATATTTTCTTCAGCCCCGTTTAAATTTAGATCATGTTACTTCCTGACCAAGAATTCTTTCTGCTAATAACTCTACCGTATGCCGTACCTGCACATCATTCCCATCCTGATCCATCCCCCCCCTGATCTGCATGACACATCCCGGGCAATCCATGGCTACTAATGATGCACCGGTTTCCTTGATATTTCTCAGTTTCCGCTTCAGTATCGGACCGGATATTTCCGGCAGTTTCATGGAATAGGAACCGCCCATGCCGCAGCAGGTATCGCACTCGAACATTTCAGTCAGTTCATAACCAGCTTTTTGCAACAGTTCCCTCGGCTGCTGCGATACCTTCAGAGTCCGTTTCAGATGGCAGGAATCGTGGTAGGTAATTTTACCAAGCTTCTGGCTATCTTTCAGAGATAGTCGCCCTTCATCAACCAGTTTTTTGATCAATGTTGAGAAATCAACTGTTTTGGCCGCCAGCTCCTTTGCCTTAGGCATCCATTCACTCTGCCCCAGACTCTCAAAGGTACTGATGAACTCGTGATCCAGCGCCACTGTACAGGTTGGACAGGCCGATATGACATACTGAACATCCTCCGCCAGCAGCGCCTTGATATTATCGACCGCATTACCAGCTGCAACTTCGTAGGCCCCGTTGTAGCGGGCCGGTGCGCCGCAGCAGGTCTGCTCCTCCGGAAAAAGAACCTTTATTCCGGCTTTGTTTAAAATTTTGACCAATGCCTCCCCCATTTCCGGATAGGCAAAGTCAATCAGACAACCGGCGTAGAAAGCGGCCTTTTCGGCACATTCTGGCTGTCTTATCTTATTATATCGATCTCTGAACGGTTCGGCTGCTATGGCCGGAAGACTGCGGCCATCGGTCAGATCTGCCAGAAACATTGGCAGATGGCGGACAAATTTTCCTGTTGTGAAGGGCTTTCCGGCAATTGAAGCGGCCCTCAGCATTCCATGGAAGAGTTTGCGGTTGTTGACCACACTGTAGATCGTCTTCTGCAGCAGCGGCAGGCCCTGCTCCTGTACCAATCGACGCCTGATCTCCATGATCAGGTCAGGGATGTCGATCTTGCCTGGACAGACATCCTTGCAGGCACCGCACTGAATGCAAAGCCCCTGGATATCCTCGGATTTTTTCAGTTCATCGAACCAGGCCGTCAGAATCGTGCCGATCCCACCGGTGTAGACCTTGCCGAATACATGTCCGCCCACCAGACGGAAGATCGGGCAGACGTTCAGGCAGGAAGCGCAGCGGATACACTGCAAGGCCTGCTTGAATTTGGGGTCGGCCGCCATCTCGGAGCGGCGGTTGTCCATCAGGATAATGTGCAGATCTTTCATCGAGCCATCAGAGTTGGGGGTCGGGCCGGTGATGATCGAAACATAACTGGTCAACAGCTGAGCCGTGGCGCTGCGTGGCAGAGCTTTTAAGATCGTGGCGACATCGGCATACTTTTCGATCAACTTTTCGATCCCGACCAACGCAATGTGAATTTTTGGGAGCGAAGTGACCAGTCGGGCATTACCTTCGTTGGTCATCAGCACGATGCTGCCGGTCTCGGCCACGGCGATGTTTCCACCTGAAATACCCATGTCGGCTTCGAAGAATTTGGGGCGCAATTCATTTCTGGCCACCTTGACCAGTCTGGGAATATCGGATGTCAGATGCTCATTGACCTCCTTGCTGAAAAGGTCGGAGACCTCCTCTTTGGTCATATGGATAGCCGGCATAACCATGTGCGAAGGTGTCTGGCCGGCCAATTGAATAATCCATTCACCCAGATCGGTTTCGCCGACTGATATGCCGGCTTTTTCCAGATAGGGATTGAGATGAATTTCCTCTGTAGCCATCGACTTTGATTTGACAACCGCCTTGACACCATTATCCTGAGCGACTTTCAGGATATATTCCCTGACTTTGGCCGGATCGCTGGTTCTGAATACTTTGGCACCACTGGCTTCAGCCTGCCTGGTAAACTGATCGGAGAGCAGCTCAAGATGTGAAGCGGCATAAGACTTCAAATCGGCGATGCGGCCGCGCAGTTCCTCGAAATCAATTCCCTCATATGCTTTGGCGCGGTTGACTTTGTAGGCTTCGGAAAATTTGCCCAGCGCTCCGGTCAGATTGGCATTATTGACCGCCCTGTGGACAGACTCCTTAAATTCGTTATCCATTAGTTTTTCCCTTCTAACTCATCGATAAAGACGATAACAAGTCTTTCAGGCCCGTGCACACCGATCGTTAACACTCTTTCGATGTCAGCCGTACGACTCGGCCCGGTTATCATGGCGATGTAGGCGCTGTCTTTTGGATGAAGCTTGCTCAGCAGGGTCGGCATATCAGGCAGTATACCGGAGGTCGGCACCAGAGCAATATGTATGGAAGGCAGTGATGATACCAGTCGCTGTTCAATGGCGGTGGAATTCTGTACCAACGATCCGGTATCCGCCAGAGCCCATTCCATCTGGCTTATGCCGAATTTGGCCTCTGCAGCTAATTGACGGGTGACTTCAAACTTCAGCCCTGAAATTTCTTCAAGCGGCTGCCGGTCCAGTGATCTTAAAAAAGAGCCGTCTGCCCAGAGTGCACGGGCTTGGGGCTCATCAGTCAACCCCTCATTCTGCAAAAACCGGATTACAAAATTTAGCGCAGCCGCACAATCTTGAAAACGGTAGACCTCTGCACTGACGCTCTCTGCTTTAGCCTTGAATTGATCAAACATTATTTTCACTCCCCTCTTCCCCTGCTTATACCGTTTTTATATTAACAGTGGTCACTACAGCCAGAAATTGCAATTGGTAAAACATGTATAAACCAGATAATTAATTTGTCGAACCATGTTAAAAAAGAAAGTATTTCATATTAATATCCTTTGTCAACAGCTATTTATAAAATTTTTAAAAAATGTATTGACAGATAAATATCCGATGGAGTAATTGGTATTACAAGTTTACATAACCCGATTTTATTTTCCATTTACCGGATTGTCATAACACGCAATCAAAGAGAGATAAAGCGGTCATCATTCACCCCTAACCATGGAAGGAGAAGAAAAATGCCCTGGATTCAAACCTACACACCAGCAGGAGGAAGTCTCGGACTGTCGGCACTGATTGCCGCAATTCCACTCATCGTAATTTTTATCTGTCTAGCTGTCTTAAAAATGAAGGCGCACAAAGCGGGCCCATTGGCAGTTGCTTCGGCAATCGGAATCGCCATCATGGTCTGGGGAATGCCGGCCAAACTGGCTGGTTTGGCATTCATGCAAGGCGCCGCCTTCGGTCTGTTCCCGGTCTTCTACATCGTTATCACAACCCTGTTTCTGTATAACATCACTGTCAAAGGGGGCCAATTCGAGATAATTCGTGCATCTCTGGCAGGAGTGACCGGCGATCGGCGCATCCAGGCCCTCTTGATCGCATTCTGTTTCGGGGCATTCATTGAAGGCGCCGCAGGCTTCGGCACTCCGGTAGCTATTGCTGGCGCAACGCTTGTAGGACTTGGCTTCCGCCCGCTGTATGCCGCCGGAGTCTGCCTGATCGCCAACACTGCGCCGGTTGCCTTCGGTGCCATCGGTATTCCGGTTGTTGCACTGGCAGGCGTCATGGGTTACGGCGACGACGGTATGATGAAACTCTCCACTATGGTCGGGCGACAACTCCCGTTCATCTCGGTCATTATCCCGTTCTACGTGATTATGGTCATGGTTGGTTGGAAGAAAACCATAGAAGTTCTGCCGGCCATAATCGTCTGCGGTGTTACTTTTGCCGTCAGCCAGTGGGCCACTGCCAGCTATCTCGGCCCTTATCTGCCCGACATTACGGCCTCCCTGGCCGCAATGATTGCCCTGGTCGCTCTACTGCAGGTATGGCAGCCTAAAGAAAACTATGTTTTTGACCATGAAACACATTCCGGCACTAAAGTGGAACATCAATACACGCTGGGTGAGGTTTTCCGGGCCTGGTCGCCCTATCTGGCCCTGACCGTGATGGTGCTGCTGTGGGGCATCCCATCAATCAAGACCCAGCTTGACAAAAGCAAGGTAGTCATCACTGTGGCGGGACTTGACAATATGATCGTCAAGAAGGTTTCCAAACCGGAAGACGGGCTGAAAAAGATTGCCGCTGTAAATGCAGAGGCAGACAAACTACTGGCCGCACTCCCTGCAACCGAGCCTAAACTGGCCGGAGCCATCACTATGTTAAATGAACTTAAAGCTCTGGAAGACAATTTCCTGCCGGTCGAGCAGAGTTTGGCTGGAAAAGGTGTTGAGCTGACCGAAGATCGCAACGCCGGTTTCAATGCAATTGCAAAGAAAGGTGCCGATATTCAGAAACTGGTCAAGGATGATCTGGAGAAAAACAAGCTGACTGCAAAAGATCAGTTAAAGCCGCTGGCAAAGGCCTTGTCTGATCAGCTGCCTATCAAACTGCCGGCCAAGTATAATTTCAACTTTATGTCAGCTGCCGGCACCGCCATCCTGATTGCAGCTTTCATGTCGGCACTGCTCTGCGGCGTCGGCTTCGGTGACGTATTCAAAATTGCCGGAAAAACACTCTACGACATGCGTTTCCCTGCCGTCACCGTAGCGTCGGTGCTGGGACTGGCATATGTTATGAACACCTCCGGCATGACCAACTGCCTCGGTCTGGTATTCACCAAGACCGGTCACTGGTTCCCGTTCATTGCACCATTTCTGGGGTGGCTGGGAGTTTTCCTGACCGGCTCCGACACATCAAGCAATGTCCTTTTCGGCGGATTACAGAAAGCCACAGCCGAACAGCTCAGCCTTAATCCGATCCTGACCGGAGCTGCCAACACCAGCGGCGGCGTCATGGGCAAGATGATCTCACCCCAATCACTGGCAGTTGCTACCGCCGCCTGCGGCATGGTCGGCGAAGAGGGCACCCTGTTCCGCTTTACTCTGAAGCACTCAATATTTCTTACAATCATAGTTGGTATCATAGTATATCTTCAGGCCTACTACCTGCAGTGGATGATACCATAACATCAGGGGCAAGGGTCAAGTAAAGCAAATTCAAAAACAACCTTGATCCTTGCTTCTCCTTGACCCTTGCCCCTATATAAAGGAGTTTCACCATGCAACCATCATTCATCAAAGAGCTTCAAAGCATCGTCGGAAGTAAATATACGCTTTCTGATCGTGAATCACTGGCGGTCTACGGTTATGACTCAACCCCGGAACTGGAAAGTGTTCCCGGCGTGGTCTTACTTCCTGCCTCAAGTGAAGAGATTTCCCGGATCATGAGACTTTGCCATGCCGAAAATATAACAATAACTCCGCGTGGCTCCGGCACCAACCTCTCGGGTGGTTCGCTGTCTGCCGGCGGCGTAGTTGTTCAAACCAGCCGGTTGAACCGCATCATAGAGGTAGATGAAGAAAACCTGACCGCCACCGTCGAACCGGGTGTCGTTACCAGCGCCCTGCATAAAGAGGTTGAGTCACGCGGCCTGTTCTATCCGCCCGACCCGGGCAGCATGAACATATCTACCATGGGCGGCAATGTTGCTGAAAATTCAGGCGGCCTGCGCGGACTCAAATACGGAGTCACGGCCGATTATGTCATGGGACTGGAGACGATACTGGCGGACGGAGATCTGCTGAAAACCGGCGGCAAAGTCGTCAAGGATGTGGCCGGGTATAGCCTCAATCCTTTGATGGTGTCATCCGAGGGGACGCTGGGCTTCTTCACCGGCATCACGGTCAAACTGATTCCCAAGCCGCAGGGAAAAATCACGATGCTGGCCCATTTCCCGGCCTTGCAGGACGCAGCCCTGTCTGTTTCGGCCATTATCGCCGCAAAAGTAATTCCTGCTACATTGGAGTTTCTTGACAAGGTCACCATAAAATGCGTCGAGGATTACGCCCATGTCGGTCTGCCGCTGGATGTCGATGCGGTTCTGCTGATAGAAGTGGACGGTCATCCGGCTGTCATCGCTGAAGAGGCCGCTGCCGTGGCCGATATCTGCAAAAATCACCGCTGCTCTTTCTTCCAGACAGCACAGACGCCGGCTGAAGCGCTCAAGCTGACCGAGGCTCGTCGCACAGCCCTTTCAGCTCTGGCCAGACTCAGACCAACCACCATCTTGGAGGATGCCACCGTGCCGCGCAGCTGTATTGCGGCCATGCTGAAAGTCATCCAGGATTCCGCAAAGAAGTACAACGTTGTCATCGGCACCTTCGGACATGCTGGCGACGGCAACCTGCACCCCACCTGCCTGACCGATGAGCGTGACCAGAATGAGATCAAAAGGGCCCATGCCGCCTTTGCCGAGATCTTCGATGCTGCTATCGGCATGGGAGGAACGATCACCGGCGAACATGGAGTTGGACTGGCCAAGAAGAAGTACCTGCCAAAGCTGGTCGGCGAATCCGGAATCAGGGTCATGCGGGGCATCAAGCAGGCTTTTGATCCGAAGGGAATATTAAACCCCGGAAAAATCTTTTAGCGGCAGGTTAAGGTTTTCGTTCGCTAACACTCACAGGTTAAGGTTAAGAATTTTCTTAACCTTAACCTCAACCTGCATCTATCTGAGGTTATAATGGACTACGTCAAACTTATTAACTGTATGCGCTGCGGGATGTGCCTGCCGGCCTGCCCGACCTATAAAGAGACTTTTTTGGAAACCGCCTCGCCACGCGGTCGGGTGGCACTGATCCGCAAGCTGCAGGAGGGGCAGTTGAATCAGTCGGAGCGCCTCCTGGAATTCCTTTCATTATGCCTGGATTGCCAGGCCTGCGCTTCGGCCTGCCCCTGCGGTGTCAATGCCGGAGAACTGGTGGCTGAATTTACCTGCGAGCGGAAGAGCGAAAGCGGGCTCGGTTTCATGGAGGACCTGATCCTGCGCAAGCTGGTGCCGCATCCCGACCGCCTGGAAACATCCATGGTGCCGATGCGGATGTACCAGCGGACCGGCCTGCAGAAGCTGGTCAGAACTCTAGGCATCCTCAAGATGTTTCCGGCACCTCTTGAGCGGATGGAAGGGCTGCTGCCCACCCTCCCCTCAAAACCGCTGCGTCAGGAAATCAAGGAGATAACTCCGGCGGTCGGTACAGAACGCGGTACAGTCGGCTTTTTTCTGGGATGTGTAATGAGCCTGATTTTTTCAGATGCCAGCCGGGCCACAATCAAGCTGCTCTCCTCGCTCGGCTATAAAGTTGTCACACCTCGGAACCAGGTCTGTTGTGGCGCGCCCAATATGCTCGGCGGTGATCTGGCAGGATTGAAAGAGGCTGCCGATACCAACGTTGGGATATTCGGCGGTTATGATCTGGATTTTATAGTTACTGACTGTGGTGGCTGCGGAGCTGAACTGAAAAAATACGGGCATCACATCGAAGGTGGGGCAGCTTCAGCATTCAGCGCAAAAGTGCGTGACATCTCGCAGATTCTGGCATTGCATGCCGATGAGTTTCGCAGCAGGCTTAAACCGCTGGATATGAAAGTCACCTATCACGATCCCTGCCACATCGCCCACTGCCAGGGCATCCGCAAGGAACCGCGTGATCTGCTGAAGATGGTACCGGGGCTGGAATACAGAGAGCTGGAAGCGGCAGATGCCTGCTGTGGCAGTGCTGGAACCTACAACATCGAACGTCCTGAGATGTCAGACCGGATATTGAAACGCAAACTGGATAACATTGCCGCCAGCGGTGCCGAAGTTCTGGTGACCGGCAATCCCGGTTGCCTGCTGCAGCTCAAAAAGGGTTTGGCGGATAATCTACCAAGTGTTAGAATTATGCACCTGACCGAGATCCTGGCGGAGAGTTTGCTTAAATAATCATTAGTGCCCCAACATTGAATATTTGAAGAGCTGTAATATTCCGTTCATTCAAATAAAATGAATCATTACGGCAAAAGGAGCTTTCATATTATGCTAAACAGGAGCTACCCATGAACGTTCGGAACATGCAGGATAATCCACAAATCTGGGAACAGCTGGGCTGGGAGGATATGAGTGCGACTGAGCAGCAACTCTGGAGTGCGCTGGGGTGGCATCAGCAACTTTGGGACAACAACGATGCCCCGGCAAGCTCAGACAAAGAGTGGAATCAACTGAGCACTCAGGAGCAGTATGCAGCCCGCGGACTCGGCTTTAACGAGTCGCTTTGGAACGGAACAGAAGACGAATAAACACCGAACTGATCGTCTGTGCTCCTGGGAAACGCCGGCATGCTTACCGACCAGGACACGGTGGGTATAAATTAAGTGCCGGACGAAAGATATCTGAGCGGTTCTGGCGTGCCGATGCCGGTAACTCTCGGGAGCGATAGAAATCTCCATGCCCATGTACTACTTGACCATATGCGGGATAGTTTCCGCGGCTATTGGCTGGGGGCTTGTCTGGCTCTTCGGCGAGCGGGCAAACCGAGTCGGGATCGGCTCCTTCACCCTGCTGCCGCTGGCGGGCTTCGGGTATGTGATCGGCGTACTCTGCATCGTGGTAGGAGTGTTCTTCATGCTCCTGGGGATGTTTGGCTAGGGCTGCTAGAAGACCTATAACGGTTGTTTAGCTCGAAAAATGGCAAGGTTATCCCAAACTTTTTTGTAAGAAAACTAGACGAATTGCCAATCCGAAAACAGGTTTTGCTGAATGAACAACATGCAGCAGCAACTGTAACTCTCAATCATATCTGGCCGGGACACATATCGAGTCTGTTGCAGAGCATGAAAAAATAATATAAAAGAAAGGGGTGATCTTTTAAGACACCCCTTTTTGATTGGATGTATATGAAATTTCAACCGATAAAGCCCAAGAAGGTTTCCAGCCAGATCGCTGATCAGATTCGGGCCTCGATCCTGGCCGGCGAGTTTTCTCCCGGAGACAAACTGCCGCCCGAGCGAGAACTGGCTGAAATGTTCGGGGTTTCCCGCCCTTCTGTGCGTGAAGCGCTAAATGTGCTGGCCTCTGCCGGACTGGTCATGTCCTATCAGGGTGGCGGCACGGTCGTCATGTCGCTGGTAGAAACCGCTGCCGGAAATCCTCTCGGCGAACTGATCAGAACACAGCAGGACCGGGCTTTAGATGTGATTGAGGTACGAAAATGCATGGAGTCCTGGACCGCATACTATGCTGCTCAACGTGCGCTGCCTGAAGATCTCCGCCGTATGAATGAGATTGTATCGGCAATGGAGCGCAACCTTAAAGGTTTACAGCCTTCAGAGGATCTGGATGCCAACCTCCACATTGTAATTGCCCGTGCCACCCACAATATTGTCTGGCTGCACCTTATGCAGAGCCTGTTTGACGCCATGAAAGAGTTCCAGCAGAGCGTCTGGCGGGCGGTCTACATTACCAGCGAAGATCACCACCAGCTCTATAAACATCACCACACCATTTTTAAAGCGATCAAGTCCAGAAATGCCGAGGCAGCCCGTGACGCGATGATGGAGCATCTGACGTTCGCCGAGCAGCGCAGCATGGCGTATGTAGCCAAGAACCAGGCGAGCTGAAAACTGGGGCGATAAGAAAAATGTGACACATACCCAATAGAGTTCTGTCCGCCCCATAAACCGGAGAAGTTCAATGAATATAATTCCCGCAACCATCCCCGACATTCTTGTTCTTGAGCCGAAAGTTTTCGGTGATGATCGTGGTTTCTTTTTTGAAAGCTTCAACGAACGCAACTGGCTCGGATTGACCGGTCTTGATGTCCGTTTTGTTCAGCACAATCACTCCAGATCAACGGTCGGTGTATTGCGTGGACTTCATTATCAGATCCGGCAGCCGCAAGGAAAACTTGTACGGGTCACCTCCGGCGAAGTGTTCGACGTTGCGGTGGACATCCGCAAAAATTCTCCCACCTTCGGGCAGTGGTTCGGTACGCTTCTCTCTGCCGAAAACAAGCTCCAGATGTGGATTCCGGCCGGATTCGCGCATGGATTCTGTGTAACTTCCGAGGCAGCGGAATTTCTTTATCTGACCTCTGACTACTGGGCTCCAGAACATGAACGCTGCATTGCCTGGAACGATCCAGACCTCGGCATCAAGTGGCCGCTGTCCATTGAACCCATCGTGTCACCCAAAGACAAAGAAGGTCGACCCTTTCGGGACGCCGATATTTTTCCATGATCCGTTCCAACAAAAACTGGCTGCTGCTGCTCTGCTGCTGCCAGCTTTTTATCATGCTGGTCTTCATCAATTATTCCGCCGTACTGCCCATTTTAAAGCTTGAATGGGGTATGAACAACACCCGGGCCGGAATGATCTTCTCGGTCTACCAGCTCGGCTACATAGCCTCCGGAGTCCTCCTCAGCATTCTTTCCGACCGCTTCAACATCAGAAACATCTTCATAACGGCCGCGTTCTGTTCCGCAATAGGCAATCTACTCTTCGCCCTGTATGCGCATGATTTTGTCAGCGGCATGCTTTTCCGGGCACTGACCGGTATCGGAATGGGCGGAACCTACATGCCAGGACTTAAACTGGTTGCGGAACGCTTTGACTCCTCTCACCGCGGCAGAGCGATCGGAATATATGTCGGCTCACTGGTCATGGGAGCTTCATTATCTCTGGCGGTTACAGGATGGCTGACAGACATCTACGGCTGGCGCACTGCCTTCGTGATCACCTCACTGGGAGTTATCTTCGGAACACTGCTCTCCTTTCCGCTCTTCAAAGGGTACCGCCCGGCTCCACGGACTTACAGCGAAGCAGGATATACCGGGGAAGTCATTAAAAACCGCCCGGCCCTGCTGATGATCATGGGATACGGTTCGCATATGTGGGAGATGTACGGCATGCGCAGCTGGCTGGCACCTTTTTTCACTTCGGCCCTGATCGGATGGGGTGCTGATTCAGCACGTGCAACCGGCTTTGCGTCAACTATTGCCGCCACCCTGATAGGAATCGGCGCTTTTTCCACCGCCATCACCGGCACGCTCTCGGACCGTTTCGGCCGGACAGCAACAATATCGCTGGTCATGCTCTCAAGTGCGACCCTTTCTTTTACGTTCGGCTGGTTGATTAACACCAGCCTCTGGCTGACACTGGCGGTCGGCCTCGTCTACGGTTATATGATCGTTGCCGAATCACCTGTTTTTTCAACCGGTCTGACCGAACTTGTAGCCCCGGGATATCTGGGTGCGGCAATGGGCATGCAGTCATTAATCGGCTACTCACTGGGCATGATATCCCCGACCGTATTCGGATGGGTTTTGGATTCATTCCGCGGCTGGCAGCCTTTTCCTGGAATCAGCGGCGAATGGGGAGTTGCCTTTGCCAGTCTTGGTATCGGAGGAATAGCCGGGCCGTTTTTTATGTGGTTGCTGCGCAGAACACCGGAGAGCCTTAAGATGGCTGGTGGAAATCGTTGAATCCATCCTGATGTATGCTGTTTTTATCTTATAATGGCTTGATTTTTCTAATATATACGTTACTATCTTCACATTCTGTCTATCCGGGGAGGCATATATGGCCAAGGTTCTGATGCCGCTGGCTCATGGTTTTGAAGAAATCGAGGCACTGGCCGTGGTTGACGTGCTGCGCCGGGCGCAAATCGAGGTTGTACTGGCCGGCCTTCAACCCGGCCCAGTTGAGAGTGCGCGCAACGTAAGCGTAAATCCGGATACGACTCTGGATGCTATTAATCCCAATGTTTTCGACATGATCATTCTGCCTGGCGGTCAGCCCGGAACAGATAATCTCAATGCAGACAACCGTATTCACGAACTTCTTAAGGAATTCGCGGCCAAAGGCAAAATGATCGGGGCCATCTGTGCGGCCCCCACCGTGCTTGCTGCCGCCGGCCTGCTGAAGGGCAAACACGCGACATCTTATCCAAGTTACAGTGACCGTCTGACCGATGCCGTCTTTGAAAACAGACCGGTTGTAAGCGATGGATCCATAATCACCAGTCAGGGGCCCGGAACCGCACTTGTATTTGGAATTGAGATTGCCGCCAGATTGGCCGGCCGCCAGGTTGCCGACCAGATTTCCAAAGCCATGCTGGTTCACGAAACCCACAATGAGATGTGGGATCATCAGCTCTTCAACAGCACTATCCAGGCTTTGGTGGGGGCTCTGGAAATGAAGGACACCTATACCCAGGGGCATGCCAAGAGAGTTACCGAGCTGTCGCTCAGTATCGGGGCCAAACTGAAATTGTCGGAAAGTGAATTGCGCGATCTGTACCTGGGAGCAATTCTGCATGACATCGGAAAGATCGGGACTGAGGAGGAGGTTCTCAACAAGCCGGAAAGCCTGAACCGGCGGGAGGAAACCCTTGTCAGAGAGCATCCGCTTAAGGGAACGCTCTTTATCGTCGGTATTGAAAACCTGAGTCACATCGTGCCGGTAATACTGCATCACCATGAACATTGGGACGGATCAGGATATCCGGGGCGTCTGAAAGGTGAGCAGATCCCGCTCCATGCCCGCATAGTCGCAGTGGCAGACGCTTTTGACGCCATGATTTCGAACCGCTCCTACCGTGAAGGACTTGAAAAGGAAGTTGCTGTCCGTGAGCTGGTCAAGAAGAAAGGTACCCAGTTTGATCCGTTTGTCGTGGATGTCTTTATCGAATGTCTGAATGAATCGCCTTTTGAAATGAAAGACTTCAGCTACTATTTCTAACCTATGTATCAGGAGGCCGTTTATGAAAAGGATTGTTGTTACCATGCTGGCACTGCTTGCATTCAGTTGTTCGTCGGCCTTGGCGGCCGATGTGGTTCGTTTGGGCAACCTTAAATTTGCCCACTATGGTGCGGTCTGGTACATGAAGGAACTCGCATCCAAATATAACCTGAAGATTGATGAAAAAATATTTCCGAAGGGAATCGACATTATTCCAGCCATCATAGCCGGTGAGATTGATGTGGCGGCCAGTGCTGTTGACGGATCCATTGCAGCCCGCGCAAACGGTGTACCGGTTTATATTGTGGCCGGTTTTGCCAAGGGGGGGGCACGGATTGTCGGGCGCCCCGACATGAAATGGAAATCAGTGGCCGACCTGAAAGGAAAGAAAGTGGGCGTTGCCAGAGGTGGCGCTCAGGAGTTGGTACTGCTGGCGGAGCTGGGAAAGCACAACCTGTCCTACGCCGACAAGCCGGGCAAAGATGTACAGCTGGTCTACATGGCTTATGCCGACCTGAATCAGGCCCTGATGGCAAAGAATATCGATGCCATGTGCCAGTCTGAGCCGCAGTCATCCCAGGCCATCAGCAAGGGGTTCGGGGTCGAGATCATCAAGCCTTACGATACGCCGATCGGTGAACCGGTCCGGACACTGGTCATGACCGAGGAGATGTATAACAAGAAACGTGATGTGGCCGAGCGTTTCATGAAATGCTTTGTGGAGGCGACCAAGCTGTTCATTGACAATCCCGCCCTGGCCGAGAAGTACGTCCGGGAGAAGATGTTCAAGAATCAGCTGAGTTCACAGGACTACAAGGACGCCATCGAAAATTCCCCTTTTACCTATGATGTAACCGTCAAAGAGGTTCAGATCTCAACCGACATGATGGTTAAGTATGGCATCGGCAAGCTTGTCAAGCCGCCGGTCGCCAAGGATTATGTAAAACTTGATCTGCTTGATTCCGCGAAAAAATCTTTGAATATAAAGTAAGCCCATGACCAGCTGTCTGGCATTTTTGAAAAGAACGTTCTACTCGATCATCGTACCGGTCGTGCTTCTCGTTGTCTGGGAGACGCTGACACGCTCCGGGTTCATTAATCCCCAGATACTGCCGGCTCCATCTCAGGTCCTTCTGAAATGGATCGCCTACATGAAACCCCTCGAAGCGTATGATCCCGAAAAGAGCAGCCAGCTGGCCTGGTTCTTCTCAGGCGAACTTCCTCATGATGCCCTGGCCAGTGTCATCAGGGTAGTGGGCGGTTTTGCTATAGGCGCCGGCCTGGCACTGCCGCTGGGCCTGCTGATGGGTGGCAGCAACCAGGTATACCGGTTGATGAACCCGTTGATTCAACTGCTGAGACCAATCCCGCCCATTGCTTATATACCTCTGGCTATCCTCTGGTTTGGCCTTGGGAATCCTCCGGCCTTTTTTCTGATCAGCCTCGGCGCATTTTTCCCGGTACTTATGAACACCATATCCGGCGTCAGGACGGTAGATGTGATTTTCATCAGGGCGGCCCGTAATCTGGGAGCAAGCGGCTCGACTCTATTTCTGAGAATCATACTGCCGGCAGCTACCCCCCATATTCTGACCGGCCTGAGGGTCGGCATCGGCGTGGCATTTATAGTGGTGATCGTGGCAGAAATGATTGCCGTCAACAACGGTCTCGGTTTTCGCATACTCGAAGCCCGCGAGTTCTTCTGGTCGGACAAGATTATCGCCGGCATGATAACTATCGGCATTCTTGGACTGGCAATTGACAGCGGTATGGATCGCATCAACCGGCACCTCCTGCGCTGGCACCGCGGAATGGAGCAATGACGTCACTATGATCAACTCCGCTTCAACCCTGCTGCGTATCGAAGGCGTCAGCAAAGTCTTCACTTCTGATGCCGCTGAAGTGGTGGCTCTCAAGGACATTAATCTCAGTATCACCTCTGGAGAATTCGTCTGTATTCTCGGCCCGTCCGGCTGCGGAAAATCGACCCTGCTGAATGCCATTGCCGGACTCTCAGTCCCCACCAGCGGCAGGATCCTGGCCGGCGATACCGAACTAAGCGCACCCGGCCCAGACCGGGCCATGGTTTTTCAGGAATACGCCCTTTTCCCGTGGATGACCGTTTTCGGAAATATTTCCTTCGGGCTGGAAATAAAAAAACTACCCAAACCAGAAATTATTGAAAAAGTTAAAGTATTACTGGAAAAACTCCAACTTGTTGAATTCAGTGACCGCTTCCCCAAGGACCTGTCCGGTGGAATGCGGCAGCGCGTTGCAATCGCCCGGGCTCTGGCGCTTGATTCACCGATATTGCTTATGGATGAGCCGTTCGGAGCTCTGGATGCCCTTACCCGCAGGTCCCTGCAGGAGGAACTGCTGCGGATCTGGACAGAGTTCAGGAAAACCGTCATCTTCGTCACCCACAGCATTGAGGAGTCAATCTTTCTGGCTGACCGGATCGTAGTTATGACGTATCGCCCGGGTACGGTAAAACAGGTGGTGACAGTGGAGCTGCCACGACCGCGCGATGTGGCCTCGACCCGTTTTATTTCTATTCAGAAAGATTTGACACAGATGGTGATGGAAGAGCAGATGAGATATCAAAAAGACGAGGCGGGGCTGTTAAGGATTTGACTAGGTTCAATGCAGAACCGGACGATAATCGATAATTATATATTGAATTTCATCGGGAGCGGCGGTAGCGGTACTAGCGGAGGTCTTTGTGCTTGTCAGATATCTTAAGGGATTAAGCCTGAAAATCAAGGTCGCCTTGTCAGTTTCCGCTCTGTTTGTGGTATTTGTAATAACAGTTGCATACTTCGTACTCGACCATTTTGAACAATCATTTAAAGAAACCATCTTCCGTCAGCAGTTCGCCCATATAACAAGTATTGCCAGCAACATTGACGACAAACTCCGGATTGCTCAGAATTCGCTGATCGGAGCCTCCGCAAAAGCCCCGCCGGATGTATTTAAAAATGCTGAAAGCGCACAGCGCTATCTTGATAACAGGATCGGAGTAAAGACGATTTTTGATAACGGCATCTTCTTTATATCCAAAGAGGGGATACTTATTGCCGAGAGTCCGTTCAGGCCTGACCGAAGAGGAAAAGACCTTTCTTTCAGGGACTGGGTACAACAGACGCTAACCAGCCAGAAACCTGTTATATCCGATCCATACATATCGACCCACAACCCGGGACAACCGGCTGTCGTATTGACCGTCCCGATCTTTAACATGCAAGGCGAATTTACCGGAATGATGACCGGAAGTTTCAACCTGTTCGGAAATAATTTTCTGGCTGAACTCTCAAAATCAAAAACCGGCGAAACCGGCTACATCTACATGACCGATGACAAACGGGTAATGATTTCGCATCCTGACAAATCCAGAGTCATGAAAGCTGCGGCCCAGCCGGGGGTTAACAAACTGTACGACCGCGCGATAGCCGGCTTTGAAGGGAGCGGCGAGACCGTCAACTCAGCCGGCATTACAATGCTGGCATCCTACAAGCACCTGCAAATGTCACCCTGGATTCTGGCAGCCAACTATCCTGCCTTGGAAGCGTATGCATCTTTAAACAAAACCAAACAAACCATTATCAACGGCACCTTGATAGCTTCAGCTCTGATGCTTGGCATCACCTGGCTGATCATGAGGGGCTTGATGAGCCCGTTGATTGTCGTTGCCAATCATGCGCAGCATATGCCCGACAAGAATGGAGCGGAGCGCCTGATCTCCATAAGTTCACACGATGAGATCGGGATATTGGCAAAGGCCTTTAATTCAATGATCGAAACCCTCGACCAGCGTCAGCAGACCCTGAAGGAGAGCGAAGAGAAATTCCGGCTGCTGGCTGATTTCACCTCGGATTGGGAATACTGGATTGATCCTGAAATGAACTTCGTATACTGTTCACCATCCTGCAAAAAAATCACCGGCTACAGTCATACAGAATTCTGCAACAATCCACATCTGCTCCTGAAGATTATTCATCCGGATAACATGGATACATTCAGACATCATCTGGAAACCGTAAAGAACCTGGACTGTGAAAACTCAAGGCATGATAAAAGTCTTGAAATCCGTATCATCACCAAACTGGGAGAAATCCGCTGGCTGAGCCACTCCTGCAGCCCTGTAATCGGAGAAGACGGCACTTTCAGAGGCAGACGGGCCTCCAACAGGGACATTACAGATAAAAAACTGCTGGCACATAATATCGAGTTCGAACGCAATTTTCTGCAGACCATGATTGACGCAATCCCGGATTTCATTTTTTATAAGGATCGCAACAGTGTCTATCTCAGATGCAACGATTCGTTCGCATACAAATTTATTGAACTACCCAAAGACCGTATCATCGGCTACAAGGATCGTGATTTTGAGAACACTGCCAAGATGGCAGATTTCTTCCAAAAGAGAGACCAGGAGGTAATACAGCAGGGCAAATCCATCTCATATGAGATTTGTATCAATTTGCATGACAACCGACAGATTTTTCTTGAAACACTCAAGGTGCCATACATAAATGCACTGGGGGAAATCACCGGAGTTATCGGGGTTGCCAGGGATATTTCATCGCGCAAGAAGATCGAGGAAGAGTTGCACTCAGCCAAAGATGCTGCTGAAGCTGCCAATCTGGCCAAAAGCAGATTCCTGGCAAACATGAGCCATGAAATCCGTACCCCGATGAACGGTGTGATCGGAATGACCATGATGCTGCTTGGTACCGAACTTACAGACGAGCAACGCAAATATGCTGAGATAGTCAACAGTTCCGGCACCATTCTGGTGCGATTGATCAATGACATCCTGGATTTTTCGAAAATAGTCGAACATAAACTTGAATTAAAGCCACTCCCCTTTAACCTACAGACTGCCGTCTCTGACACACTCGATTTGCAATCGCTTCAGGCCAGCGAAAAAGGGCTGGAGATTTCAGTAAAATTCAATTCCGATGTTCCCGTTCAACTTATTGGAGATGAGTTGCGATTGCGACAGATTCTGAGCAACCTGCTTGGCAACGCCATCAAGTTTTCATCTAAAGGCACAATCACAGTGAATATCCAAAAGGATTCTGAAAACCTCCAGGATATAACTCTGCGCTTTACGGTACATGACAACGGCATCGGTATAGCTGCTGACAAACTGGAAATGATTTTTGAGCCGTTTACTCAGGCTGACAGCTCAACTGTTCGTGAATATGGAGGAATCGGCCTGGGTTTGGCAATTTCCCGACAGTTGACCGAAATGATGGGGGGGATGGTTGGAGTTGAAAGTGCTGAAGGTGAAGGTGCTACTTTCTGGTTTACTGCGCAATTTAAAAAACAAACCTCTAACGAAACTTTTGCGTCTCGCTCGACTTACAAAGATGTTCCGGCGCTGCCGAATGCCAACGGGAACAGCGCCCGCATTTTACTGGCCGATGATGATCCTACCAATCAGACAGTGATAAAATCCATTCTGGCAAAATTCGGCTATCATGTGGATGTTGCGATTAATGGCCGCGAAGCCCTTAAAGCTCTGGCGGAAAGTGAATATGAAGTGGTGCTGATGGACTGCATGATGCCGCTGATGAACGGTTACGAAGCAACGTCCGTTATCAGGGATCCCAATTCTTCCGTACTCAGGCACGATATACCTGTCATAGCCCTGACTGCCAACGCCATGCCGGAAGACCGTGAAATCTGTATTAATGCCGGAATGGACGATTATCTATCCAAGCCCCTGAATGTTTCTTTACTGCTCACTGCCCTTGAGAAATGGGTGCAAAACCATGAAACCGCATAGCAACTGATTCAATTGCTGTTTTTCGGGTAGACGATTCTGCGGGTCAAGAATGCTGCCGAGAAAAACAGTAGGTTGACCATTACTATTGTGGCACTGGCGGGTAGATTTGACAGGATTGAGATGATGATTCCAATGACCACCGAACTGCACCCCTGAATCGCAGCCAGAAGAATACAGACCTTGAAACCTCTTGCCAGCTGAAGGGCCGATGCCGCCGGAACAATCAGCATTGACGAAATCAACATGATGCCGACCAACTTCATGGCAAGCACCACAGACAGGGCGGTCAATATGACCAGCACTGCATTGATGAATGAAGTGCGAATACCTGAAACGTGGGCCAGGTCATCACTGAAAGCAATTGCAAACAGTTCGTGATAATAAAGCGTCAACAGCAGTATCACACCGAAACAGAGACCTCCCGCAATCATGACCTCTTCGCTGGAAATTGACAGAATGTTTCCGAACAGATAGCTTAACAGATCAACATTGTATCCTCCACCAACACTGGCCAGTATTATTCCGATTGAAATCCCGAATGCAGACACCAGTCCGATAGCCGTATCACCGCTTAAGCGACCTTTTTCAGTCAGTTTAAGAATCCCCAGCGATGCCAGCAGCACAACCGGCATTGTCACGACCAGTGACAAGGCTGAAAACATCTTGAGAGCCAGAGCGATGGCAGTGCTGCCGAAAGTAACGTGAGCCAGACCGTCACCGATAAGCGAAAGACGGCGCAGTACCAGAAATACGCCCAGTACCGAGCAGAGCAGAGCAATCAGAGTACCGGCCAGCAGCGCTCGTTGAATAAAACCGTATGACAGTATTTCAAGCAGATTCATGGCATCAATGGCGGTGGCACATCAGGTGCTGGGAATGTTCGCCGAACAGCGACGACATATCCGGTGAAAGACAGAATTCGTCAAAACTTCCAAAAAACAGTATTTTTTTATCCAGATAGAGCATTTTTGAGGCGTGTTGTCCGATAGCTCCACTATCGTGGGTTACAAGCAGAACGGTAACTCCCCGGTTGCGGTTTATATCGGAAATCATCGGGTAAAAGCGCTCACGCGTCCCGGGGTCACGCGCTGCGGTCGGCTCATCCAGAATCAGCAGCTCAGTATCGTTGACATTTGCCCGTGCAAGAAGTACGCGCTGCAGCTGCCCGCCTGACAATTCACCTATAAGATTACGCTTAAGGCCATAAGCACCTAATTCTTCGAGTGTTGCATCAATTTTTTCTTTATCTAAGCGGTTGAGACTCTTTGGGAATCGTTTGCGTGACAACAGACCGAGACCAACTGTTTCATGAACGGTGGCCGGGAAAACCGGATTGACAAGATGTAGGCTTTGCGGCAGATACCCGACACGCTGCCAGTCACTGAATGATGATAAATCCATCCCGAAAAGAGAGGCACTGCCGTTACAGATAGAAACCAGGCCAAGCAGCGCCTTGACTAATGTGCTTTTGCCGGAACCATTCGGTCCGACAATGCCGACATAGTCGCCACGCTCAACCCTGAAGCTTATATCTTCAAGCACCCTCCCCTCCCGATAACTGCAGGCGAGCAGCTCTGTCGAAACTATTTCACCCGGCATCCCAACCCCTTCTGTAAACGCTCAAGGTTCGTATTCATCAGATCAAAAAAAGTTGCACCTTTTGAAAATTCATCTTTCGCCAGATTATGGGCTCCATGCAGCGCCAACACCTGAACACCGGCTTCACTGGCTATCGTCTCAGTCAGACGCGGTGATAATAGTTCTTCTGCAAACAGATATTTTGTCCTTGATAAACGGATCTGTCGGATCAGGGCGGCCATGCGCGATGCTGATGGTTCAGAGTCTGAAGTAATCCCGCTGAGAGCGTGATATTCCAGATTGTAACGGCTGGCAAGATATCCGAAGGTATAGTGACCGCCCTGCAGAAGCTTTCTTGTTTCGCACGTTGCAAGCACTTCACGGAAACGGGCATCAAGAGCCGCCAGGAGGAATTTTAATTCATCGGCATTTTTGTTGTATATGGGTGCGTTGACTGGATCTGCAAAGACAAAACCTTCGAGAATGGCATCAACCATAATCGCTGCATTTGAAAAATCAAGCCAGATATGCGGATCCATCACTCCAGGTTTGCGATGATGTTCTCCGTCTTTTTCATCATGGTGATCGTCATCAGCGGAAACCGCAGCACGGTATTTAACCATCTTTCCGGCTTCCACAAAACGCACCGATTTGTTATCAATCCCCTTCACAACTGTGTCCGCCCAGGGTTCCATATATTTGCTGGTATATATAAACAGGCCGGACCGGTTGATCCTGATCATATCCTCCGGCTTCGGCTCGAAGGTGTGCGGCTCCATACCCGGCGGGAGAAGTAGGCTGACCTGCGCCTTGTCACCGGCTATCGTGCGGGCAAAATCATAGAGCGGGAAGAGGGAAGTTACAACCTGCAGGCCGACCACAGGTTTGTTTTGAGACTTACTGCATCCAGCAAAAATCACAGCAAAACAACACAATGAAATCAGCGTTATGTCAATGATTCTAATTTTCAAAACTACCCTTTCAAATTACTCCGCCGTCCAGACAGAAACCGAACCGCCCCGGCAGCGGAATTCGCCCCAGCCATGCTCATTGGTAGTTACAGATTCCTTGATGTGTCCGGTCAGGTCCTTGTAGACAGTGGTTGCCCTGCCTACCTCCATCCATTTCCAGCCATCGCCGCCATTACTCATCAGCACCGCCAGGGATCCGGGATGCTGTTCATTTCCCAGGCGGGTCCAGCCGATTATGTCATGATATTCAAAATAGTCATACTGCGGGCCGTAGGCATGATCGCGGCGGGCGGCCAGGAATATGTCCAAAAGAAAACGATGGGAAGGCATATCAATACGGTAACGGTTTCCATCCCGCCCCCGGTCTTCATAGCTTGCACCGTCATAGTCTGCGGCGAATATGCAGGGATAGCCTTCTGCGCGCAGCAGGATCAGGGCATAGGCCAGCGGCTTGAACCATGGCTCCACGGTTGATTCGAGCGCCTGCAGCGGCTGTGAGTCGTGGTTTTCGACAAAAGTGACCGCCTGGGTCGGACGCTCCTTCATCAGCGTGCCGTCCAGGATGCCGCGCATGTCATAGCTGCGGCCTGCTTTTCCAGCCACATGGAAATTATAATGCAGAGGAACGTCAAAAACCGACATACGCTGACCCATGACATCCAAATAGCGGTGCAGCACATACAGATCAGGTGTCCAGTATTCACCGACTATGAAGAGATCCTTGCCGGCGTGCTTTTCAAGAGCATCCAGCCATTGAGGAAAGAACCAGGCCGATATGTGTTTCAGGGCATCCAGGCGAAATCCGTCTGCTCCGGTGGTATCCAGATACCATTTGCCCCAGTCGGTTAATTCTCTCTGAACCTCCTCATTCTGGAAGTCCAGGTCGCAGCCCATCAGATAGGCAAAATTACCATTCTCCAGAGCAACATCATCATCAAAACGCTTACCCTCAAAGAGATAGACCGTACCGCCTTCTCTGGTGATATCGTCATAATCAACAGCGTCAAAGTGAGTCCAGTTCCATTTAAAGGGCGAATATTTGCCGTTTCGGACAGGAAATGTAAAACGGGTGTAGTTGCAAATATCACGAATTTCACCCTTTGGAGTCAGGCGGTTATTTTGGGGATACGGGGTGGCTTTGACAATTTCAGTCTCGTCGCCTCCGATGCGGTGATTGAGAACTGCATCCGGATAGACCTGCATACCGACTGCCTGAAGGCGATTGATGGCATCCAGATATTCCTGACGGGTACCGTACCTGGTGCGGACCGAACCTTTCTGATCAAATTCGCCCAGGTCGTACATGTCATAGACACCGTAGCCGACATCCGAAGCACCTCCCAGACCTTTGTAAGCCGGCGGCAGCCAGAGTGCCGTAATTCCTGCCGAAGCCAGGTCATCAGCACGCTGTCCCAAGCTGTTCCAGAAATCCCCGGCAGCCGAAGTGTACCAGTGAAAACACTGCATCATGACGCCGTTTGTGTTTGACATGAGAATCTCCTCTCCTCGCAACAAAGATCAATTGAAAGCCTGACCGTAGTCCACTCTTGACTCTTGACCCTTGACCCTTGACCCTTGATTTTCACCCCTTGCCGCTTCATTTTCATCATAGCGCCATTTGAAACTGACCGACTTGCATCCGGGCATGAGTCGCCGAAACAGATTCAGCCCCTCTTCCGTGATGGCAGTGCCGCTACAGGTAAGCCACTTCAGACCATAGACCAGCGCCAGATTCAAAAGGCCTTTATCACCGATGGCGGTGTGATAAATTGAAATCCGCTGCAGATTCTTCAAAGGGCGCAGTTGAGCCAATCCTTCATCACTCACTTTGGTGTCGGACAGATATAATTCCTGCATGCCTGTCAGATGAACAATATACGGTAATATCCTGTCATCGACATTGTACAGGAAAAGCGCCTGCAGATCATTTGGCTGGAGATCCGCCAGAAACGTGATGTCAGCTCCATTAACAGCCTTCAGATCCAGACGGACCGATTTATCAAGAAAGACCTCTTTGGCACCACGCGCGTTACCGATATGCTGCCAGTCGCGGTAATCGAGCGAGCCGGCATTGCGAATATAGAGGGCTCCGCGACTATGGTCGGCAGGAAAACGAATGATCCGGGTTTCAAAGGGCGTATTACCCAACGCAAAATCTTCGCCGTCATCGCCTTTCAGCACCGAAAGTCGCTTCCTGATTCTGACGATGTCAAGATCAACTTTGGCAGCCATTTCCGCAAGCAGATCGATACCATCCGCCAGTGAATCGTTAACACGAAGCTTGAATTGATAAATATCAGTCTGCCTCAGCTCATCTGTCTGACGGATGATTGCATGGATGTTCTGTTCAACTGCCGCAATCTGGCGGATCACACGCACCAGCTCCATGGCAATATCCATCCCGGAACTATAGGGCGGAGTCTGTTCCCATTCACTCAGCATATCCGCCAGCACCTGGCGGTTGCCGGATTGATAGGCTTCGTTTGCCAGAGACATGAGCTCCTGCCGCCGCTTACGCTCACCCTCATCAGTGGCCAGATCGGGATGAACCGCCTTGGCCACACCACGATACAAGGATTTGATGCTTATATTGGAAGTGTCAAGCTGGTAGTCATCATCGTCCAAAAGGTCAGTAGTGTGGTGGAGGTGAGAAAAATGCTGTTCCTTATTACGTGATTCCACCTTGCATTCGGCAGCTGCCTCTCCCAGAAAACCCTGCAGCTGCCATTCCAGATCTTCAAGTACCGAAATACGGGCCCCCAGGATGTCTTCGTACACCTGTTCAAACATCCTGATTTCAGCTTTGAGCTTGCTGTAGGCCTGTTCATGTTGAAGCAGGTCGGCCTTGGACAGAGCCAGTTTCTGGTATTTATGCTCCAGTTCAATCTCTTCAGGAGTTTTCAGACGACTCTGGAACGGGCTCATAAGAACCTGCCTGCTAGTACCAGCTCGCGGACTTCGCGCGCCAGCGGCAGAGTTATCCGGCGCTTTTCAGCCATGGAAAAACGATACAGCTGATCGAAGCAGACAATCAGATCTCCGACTTCCCGGCTGGCAGTGGTCAGAATAAAATCGATCACATCGTCCGGTACCCTGACTTGTCTATCCTCAGCCACTTTTTTAATTATCATGCCGCGTGAGTGGTCGTCAGAAGTATCAATCCTTGCCACCAACCCCCACAGCAGCCGTGATGAAAGATGTTCGTCGATAGTTGACAGATCACGAGGCGGATAAAGGCCGGCCATGGCTATGATGCGGCCGGATGTGTGGAATTCGTTGAACAGCTGCCAGAGTGAAGCTTTCAGGCCGGGATGCTCTGGCATTTCGTGCAGATCATCAACCACAAGTCCGGCTGCATCTTTAAACACAGACTGTAGTTGATCCGATCCGGGCAACCCTCGAAGCGAAAGATAAGGAATTGAATCAGATGCTATCGATGTAAGCAGGTGCGTTTTACCTGAACCGGCAGGTCCATGAAGGTACAGCAGTTTTTCCGGATCATCAGGGTCTGCTATCCGCCTGGCAAAGCGCAGTGCAGCGGCATTGCCTTCGCAAGGGACAAAACTGTCAAAGCTGAATGTCGGTGTGACTGGAAAATCGAAGAACTGCTGCATAGCTAAAATAGATTCGCCTGAGATGATTCCGGGGCGATGCGGTTAAAGTGCAGATAGGCGGCGCGTGTAGCAACTCTGCCGCGCGGTGTACGGTTGATAAAACCATTCTGAATCAGAAACGGTTCATACACGTCCTCAATTGTATCGCTCTCTTCACTTATGGCTGCTGCAATCGTATCAAGACCTACCGGGCCGCCGCCGAATTTGTCAATTATTGTCAACAGGATCATGCGATCCATCTGGTCGAAACCCATCTCGTCAATTTCAAGCAGCTTAAGGGTCTCACGTACCACGTTCAGCGTTATGATCCCGTCTGCACGGACCTGGGCATAGTCACGCACCCGGCGCAACAGGCGGTTGGCTATTCGGGGAGTTCCGCGGCTACGACTGGCCAGCTCTGAAGCACCTTGATGATCAATTTCCATTCCGAGGATGCCCGACGAACGCCTGATTATGGTTGCCAGCTCATCAATTGTGTAGAATTCAAGCCGTGATATTACTCCGAAACGATCGCGCAACGGCGAGGAGAGCAGGCCGGCCCTGGTCGTGGCACCCACCAGGGTAAAGCGCGGCAGGTCCAGCTTGATAGAGCGGGCGCTCGGTCCCTGACCGATGATTATGTCGAGCTGATAATCCTCCATGGCCGGATAGAGGATCTCTTCGACCACGTGAGACAGCCTGTGTATTTCATCTATGAACAGAACATCATGCGGTTCAAGGTTGGTAAGGATGGCGGCTAGGTCACCCGGGCGTTCGATAACAGGGCCGGAAGTGGACTTGATGTTGACCCCCATCTCGCAGGCGATGATATTGGCCAAAGTCGTTTTGCCGAGACCGGGCGGTCCATACAAAAGGACGTGATCAAGCGCCTCCCCCCGCCCTCTGGCGGCTTCAATAAACAGCCGCAGGTTGCCCTTGATCTTCTCCTGGCCGATATAGTCGTCAAGAGCGCGGGGGCGCAATGTGGCGTCATACTGGCTATCGTCGTCCCGTTTTTCAGGGGTGATCGTGCGGGATTGCATCTCTGCTCCGGTGGTGAGTAACTGATCTTGGATTTACTGGGGACTATGCCCCAATTCCGGCCGATTGTCAAAGGGAGTGACTCGATTGAAATAACT
This sequence comes from uncultured Geobacter sp., assembly GCA_964619855.1. Taxonomy (GTDB): domain Bacteria; phylum Desulfobacterota; class Desulfuromonadia; order Geobacterales; family Pseudopelobacteraceae; genus JACRCG01. The sequence goes on from CAZUGI010000010.1 coordinate 38,964, forward strand.
CCTTTTGTAATGATTATTCACATGGTATACGTCACGGGATATTTGACAGAGGGGTGTTGAACCAAACGAAAGGAGCAGCAAATGAAGAGTTTTCTTAACCTGATTGCCGTGTTACTGATTGCAGGCCTCACATCAAGCGCAGCAATTGCGGAGGAACGTGCAATTAACAATGACAAACCTCGTGACTGCAGCAGCATTACGGATGCAAAAAAGAAAGCCCGCTGTGAGGCATTCAATAAGGCGCTGGCCGAATGTAAAGCCGAAGGTAAAAAAGTCGGCAAGGAGCTGGATGCCTGCCTGATGGAAAAAGGTAAAAAGAAGTAATCAAGAAATAATAAAATATGCCTGAAAGACAAGGGCGACTATTAACTAGTCGCCCTTGTCTTTCATAAAGCTACCTGAATCATTCCCTTGTTCATTAAACCGGCCCAGCTTATCACTCCTATTTTTTTTCATAAGACAGCGGATGCCGACAACTGATGAAAGAATATACAAACATACACCGGCAAACCCTACATAGCCTCCGATAAGCATGCGGCCTAGCGAGCCAAGCGTTAGAATCACCCACCCCGATCCGGCGCACATAAACAGCTCAAAAACAGACCATACCATCTGTGCCCGTGGCTTCTGTATCCTGCTCCGCACCAAAACGGCCAGGACCGGCCAGATAAAGACAAGTAGAATTAGTACCCCGCTAATATCCTTAAAGTCAATAAAATCGCCTGGATAATATATTGTTGGAGGTGAATCAGTCTGCGGTACAGGAAGTATATTCTCTAAACCAGAGTACTTGTTCTGACATTGTGAAATAGGAAGAGTCAAGGAAAGCAGCAACAGTCCACCTGCCAGATATCTTATTATTTTAAGTATGTTATGTGACATAATCCACGACCTACGAAACAACCGGAACTACAAGTTAAAAAACAAAAGGGAGATGGCTTAATCAGCTATCTCCCTAGCTATCAAATATTCATATCAGATTATCAGGTATTACTGGAATTTTACGTCATGCTTCTTTGCCAGCTCTTCAATATCCTTTTTGAACTTATCTTCACCAGGAGCAACGGCAGCTATTTTTTCGTTGGCTGTCTGCAATAATTTGGCGTCTTTTGTTTCAACCGCTTTAACAAGCATTTTAAAAACTTCTTCCATATCGGTCAGGTTTTTAACAAATGTACCATGAATATCCTGAAGTTCTTTGGTTGCCGGCTTAATAGCAGCCATTTTCTCACGATACTCTTTCATCATCGGCACTACTTCTTTGGACATTACTGCGAGATACTGCTTGGAATCTTTATTGGCTTCTTCCACCTTTTTCGGAAGATCAACGCCATATTTGTTAACAAGAGGAATGGCTGACTTCGAATAACTGATCAGATCATCTTTGATCGGATCACCCTTGCAACCAATCATGACAAACATGAGTGCAATAACTGCAACTACTCCAAGAATAACACGTTTCATACACTTTACCCCTTTCGATACACCGTAGTTTGTGCTGCAAAAATCATAAGATTTGCTTATTTAATCCTTATACATATAGCAGTCAAACAATTTTTTCTATCAGATCAAAAACCAGGCAAAACCGTCCCAATACGAAACTCACTGATCAATGAGTCAGAGTTTTGAGCAACTCTATCGTCTGCTGGTAAGATTTGAATTCTTCCGTGTCATAACTTGACAAAAGGTAATCCACCCGGAATTTAATATCAGTGCCTATGCAAACGGTCATGTAATTAAAGCTGATCCCGATTTTATTTCTGCCGCTTCCAATAAAATCAGCATCTTTTCCTTGTTGATAACCTTCCATTTTATAAATCTGCTGCACAATTTTCAGAAACTTACCCGGCTTCAGTTGATTATGAATATGGATCGACTGTAGCGGTTTGCCGTTTATAAATTTCCTGTCATCATCATAGTTATACCGGATCTCATTATTCTCAGTATAGAGCACGATTTGAGTGCGGTACTGATAAGCCGGAGAAACCGGACCGCTTGTCTCAAAAAGTTCAATTCTTGCAGGAATCAGGATTCCGTCTACATCCACTATCAATGATTTGGCTTTTGTCATCTTCTAGCTCTTGACAGGAATCATGACATCAAATTCTGTGGCGCATGCTTCAAGAACATTTTTGCCAATATAACAGTACCCCTTGTCACCCCATTCATTACCCCATGAATTTTTTACAATGTAAAAATTGCCTATATATCCGACAATAAGCATCGAGTGGTATCCATGTTTACCTTCAGGGTCTTCGGGGTACTTGTAGAGACCATCCCTCCCGAGGTCCATGAACTTATCACCGGTCGCCGTGCCGAACTCTACCGGATATCCCATGCTCAAGGCTTTCTTCACGTCATCAAGCCTTATAAGCTCTGAACGGATGTTGACCTTGTTACTTGCAGCGCTAGCATTCATCTGCGCTTCGCTACCGATCGGTGTTTTTCTGTCGTTCGGCCAGAGCGATTCATCGCAAATACCGGTTTTCATGACTGCATTAACAGTATCCGGCCCGCCCTCAGTACCATCCGACACATAGGCAAAGGCATAGTCTTTCCAGTCACCCTGGAATTTCTGGGCCTGCATCATCGTGTAACTGCAGGCAAGTTTTACATCCTTCAGGTTGAGCATCTTCCTGATCATCTCTACACCATGGGTAATCGCAAACGCCTTGCAGCGGCTTGTCGGTCCTTGGTCACCAATGGCGGTGCAGTATTTTCTTAAATCAACCTTGTCTGCGGGATCAACATTCTGGAGAACCGCCGGAGTTGTAATTTCCCTTCGATGCCCATAATCTTCCTGGATATAGCGGTCGTAAGAGTCTACAACGTGCATGCGCGACATATCGGAATTGATGCCCCTACTGTTAAGGTAGGCTGTCAAAAGCCCAAGGGCGGTAGCGGTCATAAAGCCGGTCGGATAGGTCTTGCCATCTTTCTGGTAGAAATTTACCGCGCTGGAAACCCCGGGAGTTGATGATCCAAACTGCCGCTTGATTTCCTCGCATTCCGGTGAAGAGATAAATCCCAGAGCCGCAAAGCTGTCGCGGGCGGATTCGCCAAAAAATTCACTTTTTCCGAAAAGATCCTGAGCAGACTCGGCATAATCGTCATCAGACCAGCTACCGTCATCGTCTTCAAAATTGTCTTCATCGACATCAGCGTATTCGCTCATGTCATAGGCGTCATCATCTATTGCCAATTCTTCCAGGTCGTCTTCAGAGAGTTCCTCTTCCTCTTCCTCTTCCTCTTCCTCTTCCTCTTCCTCTTCCTCTTCCTCT
>CAZUGI010000011.1:0-31507 GCA_964619855.1 uncultured Geobacter sp.
CATCCACCCCGATCACAACACCGTTAAGGCGGATGTCTTTTTTGGCCACCTCGAATTTAGCCGGCAGATTGGTCAGAAATTTGCGGATGGTTTCTTCCTTCCCCATACCGATGATCGAATCAAAGCTGCCGGTCATGCCAGCATCGGTCATGAAGGCGGTTCCCAGTGTCAGAATCCGTTCGTCGGCCGTCTGGACATGTGTGTGTGTCCCGATCACTGCGCTGACCCTGCCGTCTAGGTACCACCCCAGAGCTGATTTTTCGGAGGTTGCCTCGGCATGGAAATCGACAAAAATGATGGCAGTTTCCCGCTTCAGTCGCTCGATTTCCCGGTCGGCCACACGAAAGGGGCACTCCAGGTTTTTCATGAAAACCCTTCCCTCCAGGTTCAATACGCCGACTTTGACACCGCCGGGGGTGGTCAGGATGGCACTGCCTGTACCGGGCGCACCGTCAGGATAGTTGGCGGGGCGGATAATGCGCGGGTCGCCAAGCACCAGCGCCACCTGTTCCTTCTTGTCCCAGATGTGATTGCCGCTGGTCAGGAGGTGGACACCCTGGCTAAAAAGCTCTTTCGCCGTTTCAACCGTCAGACCGAAGCCGCCGGAAGCATTTTCGCCGTTGGCGATAATGATGTCGGCGTTATAGCGGTCCACCAGGCGGTGCAGCTCCCGAGAGAGCGCCTGTCTACCCGGTTTGCCGATGATATCGCCTATAAATAATATCGTAATCGCCATATTCTATCCAATAACCCAAGGAATGGATGTTTTTCGCAAAATCAAGTCTGTCAAGGGATTGCGCGGCGGCGTACCACTTGGTAAGCCGCCGCGCAATTTTACTTGTGAAATTGACGCAGATATTGCGGAAAAGGGCCGTTCCTTTTTACCGTGCAAATTCAACTGCTCTGGTTTCCCGGATCACATTGACTTTGATCTGGCCGGGGTAGGTCATTTCGGCCTCAATCTTTTTGGCAATATCACGGGCCATGACTACCGACTGCTCGTCCGAAATCTGGTCGCTGGAAACCATGACGCGAATTTCGCGTCCGGCCTGGATGGCAAAGGAGCTGGTGACGCCGCCGAAAGATGTGGCGATCCGCTCAAGATCTTCCAGCCGCTTGACATACGTTTCCATCATCTCGCGTCGTGCGCCAGGGCGCGCACCGGAAAGAGCATCGGCGGCCTGAACCAGTACCGCCAGTACAGAATCCGGTTTTTCATCTTCGTGGTGGGCCATGATGGCATGAACTATTTTGGGAGATTCGCCATATTTACGGGCCAATTCAGCACCGATCACGGCGTGTGATCCCTCAACCTCATGATCGACCGCTTTGCCCAGGTCGTGCAGCAGGCCGGCCCGTTTGGCCTGTTTGACGTTGATACCCAGCTCGGCTGCCATGATTCCGCACAGGAAGGCAACTTCCAGAGAATGCAGGTACACGTTCTGGGTGTAGGAAGTACGGTATTTGAGGCGCCCGATCAGTTTGAGCACTTCGGGATGGATGCCGTGAACACCCAGATCGAAGGCGGCCTGCTCGCCGGCAGCCTTGATGGAATGTTCCACCTCTTCCGTTGATTTTGCCACGACCTCTTCAATGCGTCCGGGATGTATGCGGCCGTCAGCCAGCAACTTCTCCAGAGACAGGCGGGCAACCTCGCGGCGGACCGGGTTGAAGCCTGACAGAATGACCGCTTCGGGGGTGTCATCAATGATAAGATCGATGCCGGTGGCAGCTTCCAGGGCCCGGATGTTACGACCCTCGCGGCCGATGATGCGCCCCTTCATCTCATCCGAAGGGAGCGGCACCACCGAAACAGTCCGCTCGGCCACATATTCACCGGCGTAGCGCTGAATAGCCAGGGCCATGATCTCCTTGGCCTTGTTTTCAGCAGTCTCTCGGGCTTCCTCTTCGATGGTTTTGATCATTTTGGCCGCATCGTGTTTGGCCTCACTCTCCATGGCATTCATCAGTTCTTTTTTGGCTTCGCCGGCCGACATGCCGGAAATCTGTTCCAGTTTTGCCTTCTGGACATCGACCGCTTTTTTCAACTCTTCATCCCGCTTGGTCAGTTCCTGCTCCTTTTGGGAAAAAACCTGCTCCTTTTTAAGTATATCCAGCTCTTTCTGATCAAAAAGTGCGACTTTCTTGTCCAGATTCTCTTCTTTCTGCAACAGGCGCTTCTCTAAACTCTGCAGGTCCTTGGTTTTTTCGCGGGTGGCACGCTCATGCTCGTCCTTGGCCTGGATGGCCAGGTCCTTGGCTTTCAGCTGCGCCTCTTTGGTGATGGTCTCTGCAGCGCGGCGGGCGTCCTCAATGGACTTGTTGGCCAACTCTTCAGCCTGGCGGATGATGGAACCGGAATCCTTCTTGTTGAACTTGCTTCCGGCGAAATAGGCCCCGGCGGCAACCGCCAGGATAATAACTACGGTGATGATGACTTCCATATATATAACCTCCTGTATGTGAATCCGGGTCGAATATGCGACTCCGGTTACTTCCTATTCCAATTTAAAATCAAAGCGCTATCAGCGATGGCCCATCTTCGATTTAGAACTGGTATTAAATATGGATGATCCTCCGGTCGGTAACGATGATATTCATCTTTATGTCATGCCGATCGGCTGGAATTTCTCCATTGATCAGCTGAAAATCATGGCAGAGGCCCACCAGGCGGGCCTTTATTCCGGGATGCTGTAGAAAACGGTCGTAGTAGCCCTTGCCGTATCCGATCCGGTGACCGGAGAGGTCAAAGGCAACTCCGGGAACTACTATCAGATCTGCCTCATCGGCCTGATGTTCGACTCCGGTCGGGCATGGCTCCAAAATACCGAAGGGTCCTTCCTGGAAACACTCCAGGCCCCTAACCGGCCGGAATAGCATATGTTTGCCACAAAGTGCCGGATAAAGAATCCGCTTCCCGGAACCAAAGGCGGACGCCAGTATCCGGGAAGTATCAACCTCCTGATGAACAGGAGCGTACAGCGCAATGCAGTCGGCCTGATCATACTCCTGTAGCGAGAGTAGATTTTTCTGGGCGGAGCCGCTATACTCAAGCCATGCCTTATGACTGAGTGCCCGACGTTCTGCCAATAACTGCGAACGTAGCGATCGCTTGGGCATACCTGCTTTCGTACACGACAAAAATGGAGTGGTCCCGAAGCTATGCCGGGAAGGTCGACCAGGGAGGATGAAAGGTGGTAGAAAGGCTCGCGAGTGCCGTCAGAAATTGGTTTACATCAAGTGTTACTGTACTCGGAGCGGTTTCTTCCTTTCATTGAGAATATATTTTCAGCAGGTTCTGATGTCAGTAATCAGCGGCGGTGGTTACATCCGCCACTAACGGGTCTGATCGATGGTGATGCGGCTGCGAATATATGATCAAGTCTCCCTGAGAGACCATGTAAATCATCCTTGATTTGAAATTGGAAAAAACCGGATGAAATCAGACCGCCTCCAGCTTGCCAATTATGCCTTTTATCCTGCCGTCCAGAAGTTCGTCCCGTTCTCTGGTCGACCGGATTTCAAGCAGTTCCTCGGCTGTGTTGAGCAGGGCCAGCGTCAACACCAGTTGAGCGTCTCCGCTTTTGAGGGCACTGCCTATTTCCTGCAATCTGCCGTTAACAAAGGCCTCAACCGCCAGAACCTTTTCGGCCGGTGCTGAACTTCTGACCGACAGTTCACGGCCCAGGACTGTCACCGCATGGGATTTCTTCATACGATGAACTCACTCAAATTCTAGATCCCTTCCAGCTTGCCCAGGATAGCATCGACACGCGACTTAAGTCCTTCCCTCTCAGAGGTAAGGCGCTGAATTTCCTCGTTCAATCTGGCATTTTCCGCTTTCAGGGCACCGTGCTTTTCTATAACGTCATTTATCCTGTTCTCAAGTATTTCTATCAGTTCCTGATTCATGGGCTCTATTTCCTTTCGAGGGGCAACACTATACTCAGCCGGCAGCATGAAGTCAAGCCCTAATTGATTGATATCGTGAGGTTCCTCAAGCGACCGCCTCTTTTTGGAACGGGATTTGTCAGGACTGGAAGAGGGCATCCGTGAACTCCTGCGGGTCGAAGTCTCGCAGATCCTCGATCGATTCCCCTACTCCGATATAACGTACGGGCAGGGCGAATTCGTGACTTACCGCGACGACAATCCCCCCTTTGGCGGTACCGTCCAGCTTGGTAAGCGCCAGTCCGGTGACACCTGCGGCCTCTTTGAAGAGGCGAGCCTGTGAGATTGCATTTTGGCCGGTGGCGGCATCGACAACCAGCAGCGTTTCGTGTGGTGCACCCGGTATCTCTCGATCGATAACTCTTCGGATCTTCTTCATTTCCTCCATCAGGTTGACCTTGGTGTGCAGTCGGCCGGCGGTATCCACGATCAGGATATCAACACCACGGGCAACTGCCGCCTTGCAGGCGTCAAAGACAACCGCCGATGGATCGGCTCCTTCCTTGTGGCGGATCACATCCACCCCAGAGCGCTCGCCCCAGGTTACCAACTGCTCGGCTGCCGCTGCGCGGAACGTGTCGGCGGCAGCCAGCAACACTTTTTTGCCGTCAGCGGTATAGCGAGAAGCCAGTTTACCGATAGTGGTGGTTTTGCCGACCCCGTTGACACCGATCACCAGCAGAACGAAAAGTTTCCGGCTTCCGATATCAAGCGGCCTGTGGTGTGCACTCAAACGGGCCAGTATCTCCTCTTTGAGCGCCGCCCGCAGAGCTTCGCCGCTCTTCAGCTCATCACGCTTAAGGCGTTGTTCCAGGTTCCGGATCAGTTCTGTCGTTGTCCTCACTCCTATATCGGAAGTGATCAGAATCTCTTCCAACTCGTCCAGTGTGTCGGCATCAATCTCTTTTCTGCCCAGCACCAGAGAGTCGATTCTTCCAACCAGACCTTCGGTGGTTTTCTTCAAGCCGGCCTTCAGACGATCAAACAAACCCGGTTTTTTGGCCGGCTCTTCTGGCTCAGCCGTTTTCGAAGCGGGTAGCGCTGGCGACTCAGGAGCTGTTTCAGCAGGTTCCTCGCCGGATATTTTATCCATCAGGCCTTTGAAAAAGCTCTTTTTTTCTTTCTGTTGCATCAAATCTCCTTCTTCAGTTCAGCAATTGCCAGCCGGAAATGGTAGAGGGCCAAGGCGACCGGACAGAGCCGCTCAACATTCATAACCAGCGAATAATCTTGATCAATACAGCCGATTATCAGGTGCATTTCGTCGGTTGTAATGACCATGTCTTCAATGGCGCCAATCTGATCCCGACTCTGCAACTCTTTAAGATGAGCCAGAATAATGCCCTTGTGGGCTGCGATGAAACGCATGTCGTAGGGATCGCAGTGGCAGTGCTCCATGACCGCCTCCCCCTCCCAATCAACCAGGATGGCGCCTATCGCCTGCGGCACCCGGTCCACCAGCTCCTTCAAAATAACTTCAAACGACATACAGCCTCCGTAAAAATAAGTGTCAAGGGGCCAGGGTCAAGGGCGAAAAAAAGACCTTGTCACGTACCCTGTTACTAATGCAGTCGGACCGAAACCACTTTTGACGCTCCCGGCTCCTCCATAGTGATGCCGTAGAGGGTGTCAGCCACCTGCATGGTGGCCTTGTTGTGAGTGATGATGATAAACTGCGAAAAGGCACTCATCTCCCTGACCATCTCATTGAAGCGTCCGATGTTGGCGTCATCCAGAGGTGCATCCACCTCGTCCAGCAGGCAGAAGGGGGTCGGCTTGATCAGGAAGATCGAGAAGATCAAAGCCACCGCGGTCAGTGCTTTTTCACCACCAGAGAGCAGCGTTACATTCTGCAGTTTCTTGCCGGGCGGCTGCACGATGATGTCGATGCCGGTCTCCAGCAGATCCTCTTCATCCGTCAGGCGCAGCTCGGCCCGCCCGCCACAGAAGAGGCGCGGAAAGACTTCCTGAAATTTGGCATTAATCAGGTTATAAGTTTCCAAAAATCGCTGACGGGTAGTGCGGTTAATGCGCTGAATGGCCTGCTGAAGGCCGCGCAGCGACTCTTCCAGGTCGTCTTTCTGGCCGTTCAGAAACGTGTAGCGCTCCTCCATGCCGGCGCACTCTTCAATTGCCATCAGGTTGACTTCACCCATCTCGTCCAGCAGGCGCTGCAATTCAACCTGGCGCGTCCGCCCCGATGTCTCGTCAAACTCGGCTGACTCCAGTTTTGCAAGCGCTTCGGGCATCGTGATCCGGCTGCGTTCATGCAGTGATTGCTCAAGATGCTCGGCCTGCATCGTAAGTGTTGAAAACTTCAGGTTAAGCCCGGCCTGCGCCTGCCGAACGGCATCGCTCTCCTCGCGGCTCTTTTTCAGCCGGGCCTCGATCTGGTTCAGTGTATTGCCGGCCGCCTCAAAACCGGCGCGTATGTCGTTAAGTCTGTTTTCGGCCTCCAGCTGCTCACGAACGAGCCCTTCCAGGCGTTCCGTTGCGCTGTTCATATCGGACTGAAGCTTTTGCCGGGCAGCAGCGCCAGCCTCCAGCTCCTGCCGGTCGGCAGCCGTGCGCTGCAGGATCTCCCCGTTGCGCTGTTCAAGCTCCGACAGCGCCCGCAGGCCGGCATCATGCTGCTCCCTGATGGTCGCGGTCAGGACCCGGACGGAGGTCATTTTTTCGCGGGCTTCAGCCAGCTTTACGCGGCAGGCGTCCAGCTCCACCTTCAAGCGGGCTGTTTCCTGTTCCAGCCCCCTGGCGGCATCGCCGCTCCTGGTCATCTGTTCTCCGGCCAGCAGCAGTTCAGCTTCCAGAGCAGCCCGTTCTTCGTTGAGATTGGCGGCCTCCAGGGACTGTACCTCCAGCCGTTCGGCAATACGGAGCCCTTCATCGACAGACTGCTGACGATCCTTGAGCAGTCCGGTCAGTTTCAGTTCGGCCTGATGCAGCTGCACCCTGCAGCTGGCAAGCCCTTCGGCTGCTTCCTGGCTCTGACGGCGCAGATCGTCACGCTCTCCGCCGAACGCGGCTGCTTCTTCCTCCAGGCGGGCCACGGCCTGATCCAACTCCCGGAGTTCACGCTTTTTATGGATCAGGCCATTGTCTACCAGCTCACCCGAGCCGCCGCTGACGATTCCCCCCTGAGCGACCATGTCTCCGGCGCGTGTGACAAAGGTCAAAGCGGGGTGTTGACGGGCCAGCAGCAGTGCCGCTTCGATATCATCGACCAGCATGATGGAGGCCAGCAGGTTGAGGATCAGCCCGGCAAAGGGGCCCTGTACCTGCACCTGATCCATAAGGGCAGAGGCTCCCGTCACCGGCGGCGGGACGGCGCCCCGGATTTCCAGCGGCAGGGCAATCCCGACCCGCCCACCCTTGTTTGTCTTCAGAAACTCCAGCGCCTGAATAGCATCCCGCTCATCAGCGCAGAGGACACACTGCAGACGTTCGACCAGCGCCGCCTCAATCGCTGCTTCAAGTTCGGGAGGAGCCTGAATGACATCGGCAAGTACGCCGCTGAAGCGTGAGCGGTGGGCGGCAGCCTTCATCAGCGTTTTGACTCCCTGGCCAAACCCGGCAAACTGGGCCTCCAGTTCGCGTAGCGAATGAAGTCGGGATGAGCTGCGGTTCAACGCGTCACGGCGCACCTGCCACTCTTTCTCAACCTCGCTCAGGCGTCGTTTCAGATCTTCCTCATGGCTCTGCAGAGAGGCTAGATTGGCCTGCAGCGTCTCCTGCTCCTGTCCGCCGCCGGCGACCTCCTGATTCAGCGTGTCCGCTCGTAGGCGGATCTGTTCATGCCGTTCAGTCAGCTGCAGGGCTTCGCGGGTATTGCGATCATGGCGGTCTCGGAGCGCGGCCAGGCGTTTCTGGGCATTCTCCAACCGGCTCTTGAACTGGGCTGCCTCGGACAGGGTGGTAAACAGTTCCCGGCGACGGTTCTCCAGCTCCCGGTTCAGGGTTTCTTCAGCCAGCTGATGTCCGGCCAGCGCCTCTTCGGCCCGCTCCAGTTCGGCCTGTATTCCGGCGGCATCCACAGCCCCGGTGTCCCGGCGAAGTTCAAGCAGCGCCCGCTGTTCAGCACACTCCTTCAGCCGGACATCAAGCTCGGCCGTTTCGGCGGCCAGCCGTGCCATGCGAGTCTCCAGCCCGGCTAGCTCCTTGCGTTGAAACTCAAGTCCGTTCCCGGTGCTGTTGAATTCGCTCCGGACGCGGAATATATCCTCCTGGGAGATTGTTAGCTGCTTTTCCGCCTCCAGCAGTACGATACGGGCTTCCTCGGCCTGGGTTTCTCCCAGAGCCGAAGCGGCAAAAACTTCGCGGATGCGTTCGTTGAGAACAGTAAGCTCCAGCTCCGCAACAGTGAGTTGTCGCTGCGTCTCACGATAGTCCCGGGCGCTGAAGAGCAGCTCGATTTCACGCAGTTCATCGCGGCATTCTCTAAACTTCTCCGCTTTTTTGGCCTGGCGCTGCAGGGAAGCCAGTTGTCGCCGAATCTCCCCCAGGACATCAGCCAGACGGGCCAGATTCTGGCGGGTACCCTCAATCTTTTTCAGGGCCAGCTGTTTGCGCGACTTGAATTTGGTGACTCCGGCCGCCTCTTCGATCAGAAAGCGCCGCTCTTCCGGGCGGGAATGTAGAATCTGGCCGATCTTGCCCTGCTCGATGATCGAATAGGCGCGGGTGCCGACACCGGTATCCATGAACAGTTCGGTGATGTCGAGCAGGCGGCAGGGGATCTTGTTGATCAGGTAGTCGCTCTCGCCGTCGCGGTACAGGCGGCGGGTGAGCTGGATCTCGGCATAATCGAGAAATTTGGCCGGAGCACGGCCATCCTCGGTCGAGAAGATCAGTGAAACCTCCGCCATGCCCAAAGGTTTGCGGTTGTCGCTGCCGGCAAAGATGACGTCCTCCATGGCTTTGCCACGCAGGTTTTTGGCAGACTGCTCCCCCATGCACCAGCGGATGGCGTCTACAATATTGGATTTGCCGCAGCCGTTAGGACCGACGACAGCGGTCACATTCTGCTGAAAATCCAGTACCGTTTTCTCGGCAAAACTTTTAAAGCCGTTTATTTCAAGTCGTTTGATTTTCATGGGGCGGATACTTTATCAGAGCGGGGGAAGTTATGTCCAGAGGGATGATACAACCGGAAGGGTACTCAACGTATACTCACAATGTCTCCAGCCTCCTGGTCAAGCTTGTCCACCTGCTCCCAAAGGTCATCAATGCTGATCTGGCTTAATTCAAGGCTTGTAAAAGTCATATCCCTGATATCCTCCGGCTGGTTGTTGAGATCAGCCATGGCATTCGAGAGGTTGATCACTTCCGCCAGAGTAATATGGTCAACGGCTTTCTCCGGAGTATGATGGTAGCGAATGATGTCGCTGATGTCACTGCCGAAATTCCACTTCTGTGCCAGCAGATATCCCACCTCGGCATGATGGTCGTTTATCAGCTTCTCGCGCACGTCCGGCAGCAGCATATACTCGCTCAGCATATCCAGCAGGATGGTTTTGCCGATGTCATGCAGCAGTCCGCAGATGAAGGCCAGTTCGAAATTGCCGCCCATATCTCGGGTAATTTCGCGGGCGATCATGCCGCACACCAGGCAGTGCTGCAGCACCTGCTTGATTTCTTTGGCGTTGCGCGGGCTGAAACTGCTCATGGCATGGACCGTGACGATGCTCATGACGGACTTTAGGCCGATAAAGACCACCGCATCTTTCAGGCTGGATGTTGTTCCAAGGTGCCTGTAATAGGGCGAATTGCAGATTCTCAGGATTTTTGAAACCAGAATCTGATCGGTTATACACTCGATAATCTCATCAATGGATATGGCGGGGTTGTCAATTTTTTCCGCAATCTGCAGCATGACGTCCGGTAGTGGCGGCAGTTCAAAATTCCCCTGTAGAATGTGCTCCCGGACCTCTTTCAGCACCATCTCGGCATCAACCTGTTTGCCGAAATGATTTTCGTCGAAGCGCTGCACCGATTCAAGGAGGATCTGGTTAGAGTTGAGCCGGAGTGGACTGTTCAGAACAAATCGCGGGAGATCGTTAATAAACTCGAACATGCCGGTGTCCCACTTGAGGGCGCTGGTAAGCACAACCTCGGCCGCTTTTCTGAGAGCGTCCTCCAGCTGCGCTTTGGAGAGAATCTTTTCAGACAGAAGATAACCGATAAAGGGCAGTCCAAGGGATTCCGAATCTGTGAAGGCTTTATCCAGCTCATCCTGGCTGATATGGGACTGATCTTTCAGGAAACTGCTGAAATGCTCCTCCTCGCTGTTGGACCAGACAAAAATAAGCCTGCCGTCCTGCAGGTAGAATTTTTTCTGCCAGCCATGCTGATGGAGGATAAGGGTGCCGGAGCGTTTACTGTTGGCGGCCCACTGGATAAGATCCGAAAGCGGCATGAGACTGAGGTTACCGTTGAATTTTCGCATTGGGCAAACCCTTGATTCTCAGCGGCCGAAGTAGAAATAGTTAATCTGTCTCCCAGTATAATTAATAAAAATCAAAAAACAATGATAATATTTCCGAGATCAGCGCCCGTTACTCCAGTCGGAGTTGATGGCTTTGGCAATGTCATTTCCTACGGAGGCAATGGCCCGGTTGTAGGCTGCAAGCAGTGCGTCGTAACCGGCACCGTTTCTGGATTCACTGATCTGGGTGCGACCGGAATTCAGTGTTCCTTTTACCGTACGACGGATGCTCCAGAAGGCCTCCACTGACACGGTAGTGCCCATGGACTCGAAACGCCGGATATCCACTACAACCTTATAGTCCGCTTCTCCGCCGGTATTCTGTGTATAGGTCGTCACCAGATTCGATCCGAGCCGCCCGGCCAGATTTTCCGCCAGTAGGCGCGAAATGCCGTTTTTCAAAGGTTCCGCCCAGCGGTGGGTCTCCAGTATTTCCACCCGGTTGCCGGCAACGCGTTCCACCAGCTGTGGACGGTCCACCAGTTCCGGTAACGTTATGTTCGCAACGGTAACAGAGGGCGCACTCTTTGACGGGTTCACCGCCGCGGTCTTTTCGTAGTCCCCCAGGGTATAAAAATTGACTCGCGGGGACCGGCTGCATCCGGGTAAGGTGCCGACACACATACAGAGAACCGCCACGCCGGTAATCAGGTTTCGCAAAGTCATGATCACTCCTCCTTCTTGCCGTGAATCAGTGCCTCAGGATTGCGTTCCAGGTAGTCTCCCAAAAGCCGCAGTGACTTTGCAGCCCGTCCCATTTCGCGCAAGGTGTCTCGCAGATCCACTTGAAGTGGCGCTTCCGATGAGAGGGTCTGCTTGGCTTCTCCCAGCGTTTTACGGGCTTCGTCAAGGGTCTTGCGCACATCCTCCAGCGATTTGCGGACATCCACCAGCATGGAGCTCGCCTCTGGAACAATAGCGGCGTCCACGTTCTTAAGAAGCTTATCGGCACTCTTCAGGGTAACGTCAAGGCTCTGGATCGTCTGACGCGCATCGAGCGCCAGTTCCTCAAGCGGCATTTTTTCAAATTTCTGAACAATCTGCATTAGCGTTGTCTGGAACTGTTCCATGCTGCCTGCGATGGTTGGAAATTCGGGAAGAGCCTTGCTCCAGTCCATCTTTGCAGGGGGTGCTTTGGGAAAGAAGTCCAGAGCAACATACAGTTGTCCGGTCAGCAGATTGCCACTCCTCAATTGGGCCCGGAAGCCATGTTCCACCAGAGCAGTCAGGAGCTCCCGGGAGTTCATGGATTTGTTCTGCTGAGATTTGCTGCGGTAGCGGGCTCTCAAACGTTCCGGGTAGAATTTTATCTCCACCGGCATGGAGAACTTCTTTCGCTGAGGATCGAGCTCCACGTTGATTTTACTGACTTCTCCCACCGTAACGCCGCGCAGGTCAACCGGGGCACCGATAGGCAGGCCGCGAACCGATTCGGAAAACACCAGGACATAGGTTTCGACAACCGTATCCGGGCGCTTCAAGGCATCATCCTTGCTTGAAAACAGTGTAAAAGTGCTGTTAATGGCGGCTTGAGGCGCCTCAAGACTGTCCTCAGGAGATTGAAAGGAAATTCCCCCCAGCAGAATTGAGGCCATGGATTCAGTGTTGAGCTTTACTCCATTGGCATCGAAGGTGATGTCAATGCCGCTGGCATGCCAGAACATGGTATTGGATTTTACGTACTGATCGTAGGGTGACCGGACGAAGACCTTGAGTGTCACTCCGTTACCGTCCTTGTCAAGTTCATAGGCGACCACTTCACCAACCTGCATACGGCGATAGAAAACCGGTGAAGCAACATCAAGAGAGCCGATGTCCTTGGTGTGCAGTACGAACTGACGCCCGGGAACATCCATGCTGGCTACGGGCGGGCGCTCCAGCCCGTTGAATTTATCTTTACGTTCCGATGATGTGCCGGCACCTACACCAATGTATGACCCACCCATGAGTGTGCCGAGGCCGGTTACACTGCCTCCAGAGATCCGGGCACGAACGACCCAGAAGCGCGTATCCGCGACCAGCAGGCTCTCGGCCTCTTTACTCAGTTCAGCGGTCACCACTACGTGGGAACGGTCTTTGGCAATGGCAATGCTGTTCACGGTTCCGATCTGAACATCCTTGTACTTGATTTTTGTTTTGCCGGCCTCCAGACCCTCTCCGCTCTTGAAGGTTATGGTGATGACAGGTCCCCGCTCCACATAGGATTTGACCGCCAGAAAAACTCCTATAACCGCCGCTACGATCGGTATGATCCAGATTAATTGAGAGGATCTGCGACGTCGCCTCTCAACGAGGGCATCAGGCACTTCAATGAAATCAGAAGGGTTTTGTTGATCGGTCATACATCTCTCTCTTTCCTGAGCGGGTCCCAGATCAGGCGCGGGTCAAATTGCATGGCGGCAAACATGGTCAGAACCACGACGGCACCGAATGCGATGGCCCCGGAGCCGGCCCGGACCGTTGCCAGAGAACGAATCTGAACCAGAGCGGCCAACAGGGTTACAACGTAGATGTCCAGCATCGACCAGCGTCCGACCAGCTCTACCAGGCGATACAGTTTCGCCCGTGTCATCGGCATCAGGGTTGAACGGCGCTGCACGGAAATCAGGAGCAGCGTGAGCGCCATCAGCTTGAAAAGCGGTACGAGGATACTGGCTATAAATACAATGGCGGCAATTGACCAGGAACCGGTTTTCCAGAGATGGACCACACCGCTCATGATGGTGTCCTCCCGGTAATTGATCAGTGAACCGGTTTCCATGATTGTCAGCAGATTTGCAGGCAGATACAGTATATAGGCTGCGATCAGGAGAGCCCAACAGCGTGTCACGCTGTCAGGCTTGCGGAGATGAAGGCTGGCATCACATCTCGGGCAGTGTGACGTTCCGTCAAGGCTTGCAGGCTTTGACACCAGTCCGCAGGCGTGACAGGAACAGAGACCAAGGTCGCCGGCTGTTACCCCGGGGCGGCTCATTTGAACAAATCCCCCGCCGGACTCATTTCAAGGTGAGCCCAGACGTCGCGAGGGTTGAATGAGGCGGCCACTGCGGCAAGCAGAAGCGTAAGCCCGCCGAATGACCAGAGCGCCACTCCCGGAATTATGCTGGACGAATCGGTGAGCTTTACCAGTGATACCAGCACGCCAAGCATGAATACTTCAACCATGCCCCATGGTTTGATACTCTGCAGCACACGCAGAATCAGGGGTATGCCGGCCGGCGTGCGTAGCAGCCGGAGCGGCAGTAGCAGGTATATCATCATGGAGAGTTCCAAGGCCGGGACCAGGATGGTTGTGATGAAGACCAGAAGAGAGATAGACCGCATATTCTGGTCCCAGAGAGCGCTTACGGCACCGTACAGGTTTGTTGCGTTACGGGTCCCTTGAATTTCTATCCCCAGAATGGGATACACGTTGGCAATTACGAAGAGCATCGTCGCAGCCAGAACCAGTGCCAGCGTGCGGTCCAGACTGCCAGGGGAATAGCGGTACAATGGCGCTCCGCAGCAGCGACAGCAGGCGATTCCTCCCGGCAGCAGCGAAATCTCCCTGAGGAGCAGATCGCACTCGCGGCAGGCGATGAGCGGTTTGGGATGATCGGTCATGAAAAATCCCCGTGACAATAATTTATGGGTGAAAGTAAGGTCATGTATTACTTGCAGTCAAGTTGAAAATTGACGCGAGCATGGTCAGAGTTGATTGTGATAATAACAGCCGGATGCTACGATGCAATCAGAATTTATAGTTATCGCTAATGCCGTGTAGTTTCAGCGGGAAAATTGATGTATGACAGGAGCAGAATATGGGCGATATCACATCGTTCAAGGATCATTTCTCAGGTCGGGCCGGAGAGTACACGCGTTATCGACCCGGCTATCCGGTAGCCCTCTTTGACTGGTTGTCCGGCCAGGTCATCCGCCATGAAACCGCCTGGGATTGCGGTTGCGGCAACGGCCAGGCTGCGGTTGAGCTGGCACCATACTTCCGGCAGGTGATGGCCACCGATCCGAGCCGGCAGCAGATCGAGAAAGCCCTGCCGCACGAGCGGATCAGTTATTCGGTGGCCACGGCTGAAGAGTCAGGCCTTGAGGCCGAAAGTATCGATCTGATCGTGGTGGCCCAGGCGCTGCACTGGTTCGATTTTGAGCGATTTTACCGCGAGGTACGCCGCGTGGCTGATCCAGACGGTTTGCTGGCGGCCATCTCCTATGGCGAGGTAAGCGTGGAAGGTACTCCTGACAAGGTAGTATCTCATTTCTACCACGACATTATCGGACCATTCTGGCCGCCGGAGCGCAGGTATGTTGATGAGGGGTACAGAAACATCCCGTTTCCTTTTGCTGAGATAGAAACTCCTGATTTTGAGATGCAGGCGTTCTGGACGTTGGAACAATTGAATGGCTATCTGGGGACCTGGTCGGCTGTGAAGGAGTATGAACTGACTAAAGGAGAAAATCCTCTGGATGTCATCGGGGCAGAATTGCAATCTGCCTGGCCTGATCCGGAACAGCCGCGACGTGTGAGCTGGCCGCTTGCTTTGAGGGTCGGACGGGTGGGAAAGCCGCGATGAGTGAGGCCGTTCAAGGCACAGCGCTCAGGGAAGGGCAGGTCAGGGTTGGCACCCCTGAGTTCAGGCGCATCAACATAGCCCTGTTCTGCGCCGGTTTTGTCACATTTGTGACACTTTATGACGTTCAACCGCTTCTGCCCCTGTTTGCGCAGGAGTTTGGTGTCTCTCCGGCTGTGGCAAGTCTGCCGCTCTCCTGTGCCACCATCGCGCTGGCGTTGGGTATGCTGATTGCCGGTACGGTGTCGGAAACAGCCGGCCGGCGTGCAATTATGACGACCGCACTCTTCCTGACGTCGCTGCTCGCCCTCGCAACGATCCTCAGCCACTCCTTTGAATCGTTACTGTTTTTGCGCCTGTTACAGGGGTTGGTGTTGGCAGGGGTTCCGTCAGTGGCCATGGCCTATCTGGGAGAGGAGATGGACACGCAGGCTGTCGGCCACGCCATGGGTCTTTACATCAGCGGTAATGCGCTGGGGGGCATGACCGGGCGGGTTGGATCGGCGCTCCTCTGCGAATTTTTACCCTGGCACACCGCAATTGGCCTGATTGGTGTCATCAGTCTGCTGCTTAGCCTGTTATTTCTTAAGTGCCTGCCAAGCTCCAGCAATTTCAGGCAGCGGCCGTTCCAGGCCGGATACCTGTTTACCTCTCTGTTTCAGCATCTGAAGGATCCGGGACTGCACTGTCTTTATGCGTTGGCTTTTCTCTCAATGGGCGGCTTTGTTTCGCTCTACAACTATATTGGTTTCCGTTTGCTGGATGTGCCCTACGGCCTCAACCAGTTTCAGGTCAGCTTGATTTTTCTGGTCTATATGCTCGGGTCGTTCAGTTCGGGGGTGGTTGGAAGCCTTATTCACCGCTTTGGACGACCGCTCATGATCAGAATGACCCTTGCAACCATGCTGGTTGGAACACTGATCACACTGGCAGATTCGCTGGTGCTGATTGTGGCGGGAGTCGGAATCTTTACCTGCGGCTTTTTCAGCGCACATGCCATAGCATCAAGCTGGGTGGGTCGGCGGGCAAAAACGGCCAAGGCCCAGGCTTCATCGCTCTACCTGTTCTCATATTATATGGGTTCAAGCATATCCGGTACGGTGGGTGGCCTGTTTTGGATGCACTATGGCTGGAGCGGTGTCGCTGCGATGATCGCTCTACTGATCGCGGCAGCTTTCGGAGTAGCTACTCTTCTTTTAAGGATGCCACTGGCAGAATAGAATTATCTTTATCCATCCGCGCAACTCAGCTCTTCTGGCGGCAGCTTCTCCCATGTTCCCTGATCATTCCAGCGCATTATGCTGTGTAACTTGAGCGGTATCCGGGATGTGCGGGGGTCAAGTTCGTGATGTGGTGGCAAGTTGAAGTAAAACAGCCGGGTTTCAGAACCAAAGCGGAGACGGCAGACCGGGGCCCCATCGAAGTTGTCGGTCCTGAACTCCTTCAGAGCCAGTTGTGACACTTTGTGGTGCTGGTTTATCACAACATATGAGTGGCCGTATCCGGTAGCCGATGAAACCCCTTCAAGGGTCGTCTCATTGGAACTGTTGCCGAAGACGGTCACGGTTTCCCGCACTCCCGGAGTGTCTTCCAGATATTCACCGTAGAAGCCACTGATCACGTCCCGGTATGAGTGGTGCTCCGGTTTGGGATTGCACTGGATAACGAAGAGGGCGTCAAGGCCTTGACGGGTGGTGAAAAAAAGCTGGTTGGAGTGGTCGATTATCCGCTTGATATTAGATGAATATAGGTCGCGGTAAAGGTAGTCAAGGCAGATCAGCGCCATGAAATTGAAACAGCCGGGTCGGCTATGGAAGAAGTAGAAGTGACGCCCCCGATAAAGGTCGTGGTCTTTATTCATCAGCTCTTCGGCGTGGAACGGATGGCTTTTTGCCTCGATGAAAACACGTAAAGTTCCGGTTGCCTCTTTTATAGCTATACAGCACCAGTTGACGGGCATCTCGAGAACATTGCCGCCCTCTATATCCTTTTCAACGGTCGCGATGGCATCTTTGTTATCTTCTTGAAATCTTTCCAGCAGCTCGCGGTAGACACTCAGATGGACCGGCTCTACTCCAAAAATGGTCACTGTGTTGGGGCGAAATTTATGCTCAATGATCTCCAACATCTCATCAAAATGCCCGAAAGGTAGCGAGGCCTCAGGCAACATCAGGAAGTGCAGCTTCTGCAGATATCCTTCCCCTCCGATCACCAGATTAAGAAGGCTGAGAATCTGAGTCCACTTCTCCACAGTGTCAGTCAGAGTAAAGTCATGCCCCACCTTGATTAACCGGTTGGGGAGTTGAGCCACCATGCAGTGAAGGTGCTGCCCGATGGAAAACTCAAGATTCACTTCTTTATCTATGATTTGGACCATAAAGAAACCTATATCTCGCAGTAATAAGGTTCAGGGAATAATTTATTAAGTATAAACCGGGTTCCCTCAGGCATCTTATAATTTGACAGCTCTTCCGGAGCTACCCAGCATGCTACGTCGACCTCCATCTCATTGTGCAGGATAGCGCTGCTGAGCGGATAACAGCGGTAGTAGAGTATGACGAAGTGGTAGTGGTCCTCTCCGGGTGTTACATGCTCGAAAACGTCCAGAAGATTCTGGACCTCCACCTCAAGACCGACCTCCTCCAGAACCTCCCGCTTGATAGCGCGAACGATCTGTTCTCCAAGATCAATCTTTCCGCCAGGCATAACCCACTCACCTAGAAACGGAGGTATGTTACGCCTGGTCAGGAGAATTTCACCGGCGTCGTTAATGATCACAGCCACCACCGAGGTGACTACATGATCTTTTTTAAATTTAGGTTTTGTCATAGACAAATCATAACTAGTGGTGGAGCATCGTGCAACTCTTTACTTGCAAGACCGCAATCCAGGCGTGACATCTTCTGAAAAAATGCTAGAATGAGCCGGGGGAATTTTTAGATGAAAATCGCAATGACAATTGCGCTGTTCTGCGCTGGAGGCGGGCTTGCCCGCTATTATCTTTCGGGATGGGTTCATAGTCTCCTCGGCTGGGCGTTTCCCTACGGTACCCTGGCTGTTAATATTGTCGGTGCCTACTTCATGGGGCTGATCATGGAGTTGGGGCTCAGCAATGCCGTCATTCCCGGAACGCTGCGTATAGGACTGACAGCCGGTTTTATGGGAGGGCTTACAACCTTCTCTTCCTTCAGTTATGAGACTTTTAAACTGCTTGAGGATGGCCGGTTTATGCTGGCTTTTGCCAATGTCCTGGCGAGCGTGGTGGTCTGTCTGCTGTTTACCTGGCTGGGCATTATAACTGTCCGAGCGTTATAGCCGAGCGGCCTGTTTCAAGTCACTTCAGGCTTTCCAGCTCGTCCCAGCACAGATGGATCTTTTAAATCAATTAATTTAACCCCTCCCTCAAATCTGAAATTCTTCTGTAAATACGTTGACCATCGGTGTTTTTTAATGATATCCTGCGCGCCAAATTTATTTCTATTCCTGCTACTTGAGTGAGCGGAGCGGGGTTTTAGTCATAACAAGGAGTGTATGTTTGTGATTGGCAGAGTTTTACGGCGTGTTTGCTGCACCCTTGTTGTAGTCATACAGACTGCATTGTCCCCTGCTGCTGATGCGGCAGGCGTGGCACCGTCCGGTGAAGCCAAACCCAAATCAGCATCAACCGGCGAGCTCAGTCCGTCTTGGTTGCACGTAACGCAGAGTGCCGGTCGCGAGATGCTTTCGCCGGGTGAGCTTGGCAGCTATGAGCTGACCGTGGTTAACAAATCGGGTGCGGCTGCGTCAAATGTCAGAATTATGGATATGCTGCCTTCCGGTTTCAGGTACAGGAGCGGATCAGTCCGGCTGAACGGTGCCACTGCTTCTGACCCGGCTGTTTCGGAAGATGGGAGTGCGCTGACGTTTACAGTCGGAGATCTTCCCCGGGACGGTTCTGCGACACTCAGTTTTGTGGCAGAAGTGCCGGTGGCCGGCAAACCGGGCAAGGCGATCAGTTATGTCTCCGCCATCAGCAGTGGCGGCGGGAATTCAAACGTTGCCATGTCTGCGGTGCTGGTCAGGAGCCGCCCCCGGCCAAATGAGAGTCTGCCTGAAGCACCTCCCGAGGCTGCCGCGACAAAGATAACGCCGGTTACCCGGCAGGAAGTGTTGAACCGAGTACAGGAGAAAAGCTCCGAAGCAATGGCAGCTAAAGCCAGCGCAGCTGTAGTTGCCCCTCCTGCTCCGGTATCTGCACCCCAAGCCGCCCCGACCGGCAAATCCCAAACTCCTGTTCGATCTGATGTCGATGGGCAGCTTTCAAAAAGCCTACTGGTGACTCAAAGCGCTGGTCGCGATGCGCTTGCGCCGGGTGAACTTGGCAGCTATGACCTAACCGTGCTTAACAGATCCGGTACGGCTGCATCGAATGTCAGAATAATGGATATGTTGCCTTCCGGCTTAAGGTACAAGAGCGGGTCCGTCCGGCTGAACGGTGACGCTATTGCTGATCCGGCTGTTTCGGAAGATGGGAGTGCGCTGACTTTTACAGTCGGAGATCTTCCAGAGGGTGCTTCTGCGACCGTTAGTTTTGTGGCAGAAGTGACTGCGGCAGGTAAACCGGGTAAGGCGATCAGCTATGTTTCTGCTATCAGCGGAGGAGGCGGGAATTCAAATGTTGCCATGACGACGGTACTGCTCAAAGAGCCTGTTTCGCAGCAAAAAGAGACTCCGCCTGGAGCGCCTTCGCCGACGATAGTGACGGATGAAATTCCTGTGGCTAAAAAAGAGCCGCCGTCTCCGGCAACAGAAAAAACAGCAGAAGCTACAGTAACTACCACCAGCTCTGCCGCAGTCACCCAACAGCCGATAAAATCGGCAACCCGGGAAACTCGCCAGATTCCGACGTCTCCGCCGCAGCCAGATCCTTCAATAACACCAATTACAGAGGAAAAACCGGCTGAAGCTATCGCGAAAGAAGGCATTGTTGTGCCGGAATCACAGAACCTTACTACATTAACCGGCAAATCTGAAATCTCTGTTCTTACAGATGTAGACGGCCAGTTTGTAAAAAGCATGGCTGAAAATCAGATCCTTGAAAATGAATTTGCCAGAAAGGCGGGAGATACGAGTCTATTGGAGTCAATACGCGCCGGTCGAGGTTTTAATCGTGAAAGCCGCGCTGCATCGGCGCGGACAGAGCAGGCAAAAGCGCAGACCGGCCAGGCTGTTGCACTCCTGCTGCCATCTGTGTCGGTGCGTGCCAGTTATGGCTCTGAAACTTCCCAACCTTCCGTGAAAGCGGATCCAACAACCGGAAAGGCCGTAGCCTCTGATACTCATCCACGTACGGATGCTGCGCTCACAGTACGCCAGCCCTTGTTTGATCTGCCCAGTTTTTTGGATTGGCGTCGTCGCAAAGTGGTGGAGCGGGTCCGTGGAGAAAATTACCGGATCAGCGATGGTGATGCCTATATTTCAACAGCAAATGCCTATCTTACCCTGGTCTCCAGCCGCCTTCAGACAGATATGACTCGTGAATTTGAAACCCAGCTTG
The DNA here is from genome assembly GCA_964619855.1 of uncultured Geobacter sp. Lineage (GTDB taxonomy): Bacteria > Desulfobacterota > Desulfuromonadia > Geobacterales > Pseudopelobacteraceae > JACRCG01. The sequence goes on from CAZUGI010000011.1 coordinate 20,537, forward strand.
CCGAGTTGCTCAGCTATGTTGAAAAACGAGCCGGTGCCGGAGCAGCCAGCGTTTCAGACATGGCCCGCGTACGTGCACGCAGTCAGGCAACGCGGTCGTCAAGATTGGAACAGGAGTCCGCTCATGCGGCCGCCGGGATTGAATTTGTCCGCCTGACAAATCTTGTGCCCAGTAAAGTCCGCCTCCCGGAACCGGGAGATCTTGGAGACTCCCTTCTGCCGAAATCGTTTGACATGGCTGTTACCACAGCAATGAAATCCAATCCGGAAATTGCAGCACTTACGGCTGAAATACAGGCTGCAGAAATTGACAAGTCATCCGCCAAGGGGCGCTATCTGCCGCGGATCGACGCGGAATATACCGATAGCTACTCTCTCCATGCGGGGGGTGACCCGAGCTCTGCCGGACAGAGAGATAAACGTATCATGATGGTTCTGAACTGGAGTCTTTTCAGTGGCGGAAGCGATTATTACAACCATGCCGAACGTGCTGCGCGGCACAAAGAGCTGCAGTATCGTCTGGATGACCAGCGCCGCCGTGTTGTTCAGACGCTGTCTGCCAATTATGCAACTCTTGAAACCACAAAGGAACGTATTGCCTCGGGTTACCAGGAGCTGAAGTCGATTTCCACCGCTGCGGAGGCCATGTCAAAACGCATGCTTTCCGGCAACCAATCCCTTCTGGATCTGCTTGACGTCTACGACCGCTTCTACCAGGTCCGCTCCCGTCTTGTCAGCCTGCATATTCTTGAAATGAGTACAGTGGCCCAGTTGGTTCGAATAACACACGGTGCCCCGGGGGCTGTTTCTAAAAGTACAGTTGAGTGATCTTCTGGAGCTCAGTATTAGCCAGATGTCAAGCAACTCACTTGAAGCATTAAAAGCAAGCAACGCATTGATGTAAATAATTTATTACGTGCAAAAGGCGGATTATCACTATGTCAGAGCGTCATAGCGACAGCGATGGTTCGGATATTTTCTGGCCGGGTTATGTGGATGCCGTTACCAATCTGGTGCTTAACCTTCTCTTTCTACTGACCATCATGACGGTTGCAGTATTCATGTTTGCCCTCGAGTTGGGGCGGGCCAGTCTGGGCGGGCCGGAAAAAACTCCTGCCGCTTCTGCAAAACCGGAGGCAAAAGCGGCTTCCAAACCGGCGGCTGATCCTGCCAAGGAAAATATTGCGTTAAAGCGCGAAATCCAGCGCCTGAATATGCAGCTCGCTCAACAGACTGCCCGGAAGACACCTTCCGGCGTTCTGGAAAAAACCGTTGATGTAACTTCCCGTGTACCGGCGCCGCTTAATAGAATTGACAAGACACTTGCCACAAGTGATACCGACATTGTTGTGCGTTTCAAGGATGACGCGGTTGCATTTACACCGGCTGAGCATGACCGGCTGCGTGAAGTTCTGAAACCTGTCGTGGCAATGGGTAAAACAAGTATTTCTGTCGAAGTTCCCGCAGGTTTTTCAGAGGCCCGGCGCATGGGCTTTTACCGGGCTATGGCGGTCAGAAATTTATTGATAGAAATGAAGATGCCCAAAGAAGGAATTGACGTTTCTGTGCGCGAAGTAGCAAGCAGTGCGAATGCATCAATAGTACGGGTCAGGTCGCGTTGATGGACTTTACGGCATTATCACCGCAGCGCTCCTTTGTTATGCTGCTGCTGGCCAGCAGCATAAGCGTACTGCTGTGGGCCGGTTTTACCAAAGTCGATGTGATTGTGCGTACGGAAGGGCAGATCATTCCGGCCGGCAAGTCACAGCTCGTTCAGCATCTTGAAGGGGGCATTGTCCGGAAAATTCATGTCCAGGAAGGTCAGGTGGTTGTTGCCGGGCAACCGTTGATGGAACTGTCAGACATCCAGACCCGCTCTAACCTGGGACAGGAACAGTCAAAGCTTGATGCGCTGCGTGGTCGCGAAGCGCGCCTTATTGCCGAGTTGAATGGCCATACCACGATTGCCTTTCCAAGGTCATTGCATGACCCCAATGTAATTCGTGTCGAAACTGCGGCATGGCAGGCCAGGCGTGCTCAACTCGCTGAAGAGGTTCGGGTTTTACAGGCGCAAGGCGCACAGAAGAAGAATGAACTCACGGAAATAATTTCAAAACGGCAGAATCTGAATGAAGAGCTGGAGCTGGCGAAGAAACAGCATCAGGTCATTGACGGCCTGAGGAGAAACAACGCGGCTTCCGAGCTGGAAGTACTGGATACCCAGGCGCGCATACAGCGCCTTACCTCACAGATTGCCGAAGCAACCACCGCCGCTCCGCGCCTGAGAGCCGCGCAGTCGGAAAATGAATCGAGGGTCAACGAGGTAATTGCGCGTTTCCGCGCTGAAGCATCTTCAGCCTTGACGCAGGTGCGTGAGGAGCTTCAGAGGTCCAGCCACGAAATCGGAACCAATGTTGACCGGCTCGACCGTAACGTAGTGCGAACCCCGGTTGCGGGGCTTATCAACAAGTTGAATATTACCACAATCGGGGCGGTAGTACGTCCCAGCGAAGTGTTGCTGGAAATTACGCCGAGTGATCAGCGCATCGTCATCCAGACCCGCTCGAACCCCAATGACCGGGCCAATCTGCACAAAGGGCTGCCGGCACGAGTGCGTATCGGTGCGTATGATTATGCAACATACGGTACAATTGATGGCCATGTTACCGAGGTCAGCGCCGACACTTTGTCCGATGAGAGAGGCAATCGATATTACCGCGTGAATGTGGAGGTCGATGTTTCAACGCTCTTGTCGGGTGTTCGACAGCCGGGCCTGCTGGTTCCTGGCATGGCGGCAAGTGCGGACATTACCGTTGGCAAGCGCACCATACTGTCATACATTCTTTCTCCCCTGATGAAATTCCGTGACGGGGCATTCCGTGCCGATTTGGAAGCACCTTCGAACCACTTGTGCAGCGCCACCGACTTCAGGTCGATAAATACAATGTAAAGAGAGAATATTATGTTCAAACAGCTCAAGCTTTATTACCTGGCTATTACGCTGCCATTTATTCTGCTGCTTACCGGGTCAGCTATTTTTATTGAAGCAATCAAGTCGACGATAATTCGCAATCCACATCCACAGATCAACTTTGCGATCTTTGCCATTGTCCTGATCGGCGGTACGCTCATTGTTCTCAGCGCCCATCGTTTAGTACGTGAAGCCAGGAATATCGTGGAGTTCTCCGAGGCCATACACGCCAATACCGATCTGTCCACCCTGCAGGAGATGGCTGACAAATATACCGGCGATATTGCCTGTCTTCTGCAAATGGTTGCAACATCGGCGGGCCGCTCTATTTCCCACCAGGAACAGGCTGCCATCGAGCATGAACTGTCCAATGCCAGAGCGCGACTGACTCGCCGGAACGCACTGCCGCAGTACCTGACCGGCCTGCTGGTCGGTATGGGTCTGCTGGGCACCTTTATCGGTCTGCTTGCGACCCTTAACGATATTTCTGTCCTGATCAGCAGCTTTGCAGATCTCGACATGAGTAATGTAAGCCCAATACAGGTATTCAGGACCATGATTGAAAGGATGAAAGCTCCCATGCAGTCAATGGGCATTGCTTTTTCGGCCTCCATGTTCGGCCTGCTGGGATCGATAATCCTGGGTTTGATGATGGTCGGAATACGTCGTTTACAGGGGGATATTTTCTCGCTGCTCGGCTCCGAAATTGCCCGACACATCGAAATTGCTCTTGCACACGAAGAACTGCACGTTGGCAGTGAGAAAAAACATGGTGCTGTGAGCAGCAGAGATGAATCAAAAATTCTGACTCGTATCGAAGAAAGGCTGGCCGAGGCGGTACGCTTTCAGCAGCGAATACTCTCTTCTGAAATTGAAGAGTTTCAAAAGCAACGTGCCGAAATGCTGCGCACGCTTACCGAGCAGAATGAAGCAAGCAATAATTTCCGGTGTGAACTACAGCAGCTTGGCAGGCAGTTCAGCGCTGTGCTTGATGTGCTTGAGAAGAGTAACAGCCGGGTATGTGAACAGATTTCCGACCTGACCGTTCATATGACTGCCGGCGCAAAGGAGTCGCATAAACTGCTTGCCATGCAGATGGATGAACAGAGAAGGCTGCGGGAATCCCTTGATTCATACAAGATCGAAGAGAGGCTGGCTGAGTCGGCACGTTTGCAGCAGCGTGCGCTGAACGCGGAGATAGATGATTTTCAGAAGCAGCGCGCAGATATGCTGCGAACACTTACGGAGCAGAACGAAGCCAGCAATAACTTCCGCAATGAGCTGCGGGAGCTTGGAAGGCTGCTCGGTACCATTTCCAATGGCATGGGAAAAAGTAATAGTGAGATATTCAGTCAGATTTCCGAGCTGACCGTTCATATGGCTGCCGATGCAAAGGAGACGCACAAGCTGCTGATAATGCAGGTGAATGAACAGATGAAATTACGGGAAACGCTGGACTGGAGAACAAATAAGTAACACAGATCTCTGGCTGGAATAACTGTTTTGATGTGCAGATGCTGCAGTTTAAGGAATGTTTGGAGTTGTTAGCCATGTTTTTGTGGAGGAGCTAAAATGGCACAAGAGACTCAAGACGAAAAAGGGAAATCGGTTTCTAAGGCGCTTGAACAGGGGCAACAGGTTGAGCGTGCCTTTGTTGCTCCGGATGGAACAATTACCATTCCTCATAGCGAAGCCAATCTAAAGTCGGTCGACGTTGCGGATGTCGATTTGCTTCTGAGTTTTTCTGACGGGAGCTTTGTTGTAATACCAAACGGTGCACTGGATGCCATAGGAGCAACTCCACCTCCGGTAGTTTTTAGTGACAACAAGGCCGGCCTGGGAAATCTGTTTAAAATGGTTGGTATCAGTAAACATGCTGAAGTCGGCAGCCTGAGAGTTGTGAGTGGAGTTGTGGATGCTCCGAAAACATTGGAAGATACGGATATACCAAAGCCTCCAGAAAAGGAACCTTTTACTTCAAATGACGCAAGTATTTCCGATATAGTTGCCGCACCTGCACCCCTTGCCAAGGTTGGCAAGGGGGTTGGTCCGAGTACGAGCGGAGCCAGTGGTCAATATACGGATGCGCTGGACCCGATAGTGCCTGTGGTAACTCCCAGGCCTACAGAATACCGCGACACTCCCAAGCCTCCTGAACCTGTCCCCCCCCCGACAATTTCACTAAGTCCCAATATTACGGCCGATGACATCATCACCATTGCTGAATCCCGCGGTACCGTAGCGATAACCGGCACTGTAGGAGGTGGAGCTAAAGCAGGTGATATCGTAACAGTGACGGTGAACGGTGTTGACTACTCCGGGTTGGTCGCCACCGACATGACTTTCAGCATTAACGTAGCCGGCAGTGACCTGTTTAACGATTTTGACAGGACGGTCTTTGCAGAAATCAGCACACCGGTCGGCTCGGCTACTGATACGGAAGGCTATATTGTTGACGACACTCCTCCGGTCGCCCCGACCGTTGCGCTGACAACCGACAGCGGGATTAGCACCACCGATAGGATTACGAATGTCGGTACACTCAACGTTACGGGAATAGAGCCCGGCGCAATCGTAGAATACAGCATTGACAGCGGCGTGACCTGGACATCCGGCTTCGTTGCGGCGGAGGGTGCCAACAGCGTACTGGTCCGTCAGACTGATGTTTCTGGTATTACTAGCGCCTCCACTGGTCTTGGTTTCACGCTTGATACGACCACCCCCGGCGCTCCTGCAATAACCCTGGTCACTGACAGTGGTAGTAGTAATGCTGACAGGATCACTGGTGTCGGCGCACTAAATTTGACCGGTATTGAGCCGGGTACCATTGTTGAGTACAGCATAGACGGCGGAACGACATGGAGCTCCGGTTTCACGGCTGCAGAAGGTGCTAACAACGTGCTGGTCCGCCAGACTGACGTTGCCGGTAATATCAGCAGTGCGAGCAGCCTGTCCTTCACGCTTGATACGTCTATTGCCACCCCGACTGTAGTTCTGGTAACCGACAGCGGCAGTAGTGCCACCGATGCTATAACCAATATTGGCGCTCTTTCAATCAGTGCCCAGACCGAATCAGGAAGCAGAGTATACAGCATAGACGGCAGTCCATGGACCCCGATCTTTACGGCACCTGTTACAGATGGCGGTCACACTGTCGCAGTTCTTGATACCGATGTTGCCGGTAACACTGCCTCCGGCAGTCTCACATTCACCATTGACACGGCTGCTCCCGCCGCGCCCGGGGTTGCTTTGGCAATAGACAGCGGCAGCAGCACCAGCGACAGGATTACCAACACCGACACAATCAATTTGACGGGAGTTGAGGCTGGCGCCATCGTCGAATACAGCATTGACGGCGGCGTGACTTGGAGTTCTAGTTTTACCGCGGCCGAGAATCTTAACTCGGTAGAAGTTCGCCAGACTGATGTTGCCGGCAATACCAGCAGCGCCGGAAGCCTGATCTTTACTCTGGATACCACTCTGCCGTCAGTCCCTGCTGTTGCTCTGGCGTCTGACACTGGTAGCAGCACTATCGACAGGATTACCAACGTTGGTTTGCTCAACGTGACCGGTATAGAACCGGGTGCTGCCGTTCAGTACAGCATCGACGGCGGCACATCGTGGAATTCCAGTTTTACAGCAATTGAAGGCTCCAATACGGTTATCGTCCGCCAGACTGATGTTGCCGGTAATTCCAGCGGTGGCAGCGGACTAACCTTTACCCTTGATACAACCCCTCCGACGGCACCGACTGTAGCACTGCTCACTGACAGCGGCAGCAGCAATACCGACAGGATCACCAACATCGGTTCGCTCAACGTGACCGGGATAGAGCCTGGCGCCGTCATCGAGTACAGTATTGACAGCGGTGTAACCTGGACTACTGGATTTGCGGCGTCAGAAGGCGCCAACGCGGTTCTGGTCCGCCAGACCGACATTGCCGGTAATTCCAGCAGTGCAAGCAGCCTTACTTTCACGCTTGACACAAACATAGCTATACCGGTAGCAGCACTGGTAACTGACAGCGGCAGCAGCAATCCCGACGCGATAACAAACATCGGTGCGCTTAATGTTACCGGTGTTGAGCCCGGTGCCGCCGTGGAATACAGCATAGACAGTGGTGTAACCTGGACTCCAGGCTTCATGGCATCTGAAGGGGCCAATACGGTTCTGGTGCAGCAGACCGATATTGCCGGCAATACCAGCAGCGCGAGCAGTCTGACCTTCACTCTCGACACAACAATCACCACTCCGACGGTCACGCTGGTCACCGACAGCGGCAGCAGCCTCACCGACGGTATCACCAATATCGGCACTCTTTCAATCAGTGCCCAGACCGAGTTAGGAATTCGCGAATACAGCATAGACGGCAATCCATGGACCACACTCTTTACGGCGCCGGTTTCAGACGGTAATTACTCTGTCACTGTCCGTGATACCGATGTTGCCGGCAACACGGCAACCGGCAGCCTGGTCTACACACTTGACGCGACACCACCTGCAATCCCTGCGATTGCTCTGACATTAGACAGCGGCAGCAGCACCAACGACAGGATCACCAACACTGGCACACTCAGTCTGACCGGAGTGGAGCCCGGTGCCGCCGTTCAGTACAGCACTGACGGCGGCACAACCTGGAGCTCCACTTTCACCGCAGTTGAGGGCTCTAACTCCGTCCAGATCCGGCAGACCGATGTCGCCGGTAATACAAGCAATTCCAGCGGCAGTTTTACATTTGATCTGGATACCACCCCTCCGGCTCCGCTGTCAGTCGCCCTGACGGCAGATAGCGGCAGCAGTGCCGTTGACAGCATCACCAATGCCGGCACACTCAATGTGACAGGAGTGGAACCCGGTGCAACCGTCCAGTACAGCATTGATGGCGGCACGACCTGGAACTCCAGCTTTTCTGCAGTTGAGGGTCCCAACGCCGTACAGGTACGTCAGTCTGACGTTGCCGGCAATACCAGCAGCACAAGCACCATTGCTTTTACTCTCGACACGACAGCCCCGGTAAAGCCAATGGTGACTGCCATTGCAGATGACACCGGTCTGCCTGATGGCCATGTCACGAGTGACAGAACCCTGATCTTCAGCGGAATCGCCGAAGCTAACAGCCTGGTCGAAGTGTATGTTGGCGGGGTAAGCAAAGGGACTGCCACAAGTGATGGTGCTGGTAACTGGAGCTTTGACTATACCGGCACGCTCCTGTCTGTCGGATCAACCTATACCATAACCGCCACAGCCCAAGACGTTGCCGGCAACACCAGTATCACATCCGATCCATATTCCGTCTCGATTGATGCCGCTCCGCCGGTACCAACGATTGTTCTTGATCCCAACATCACGCCTGACAATATCATAAATATCGCCGAGGCCGGCGGTTCCGTAGCAATAACCGGTTCGGTGGGCGGTGACGCCAAGGCCGGAGATACGGTCACTCTGACCGTTAACGGTGTCAGTTCCACCGGCCTGATTCAGGCGGACGGCACGACTTTCAGTATCAATGTTGCCGGCGCAGACCTGGCGGCTGATACGATAATCAATGCCAATGTTGTCACCTACATCGGCAGCATCCCCGGTATGGCCAGTACCACCGGGAGTTACACTGTCGACATTACGGCTCCGGTACCGACGATTGCACTTGATCCTAGCATTACTGCTGACAATGTCATCAACATCACCGAAGCGGGCAGCACCATTGCGATTTCCGGTACGGTGGGGGGCGACGCAAAGGCCGGAGATACGGTTACCATTGCTGTAAACGGCAAGACATACAGCGGTCTGACGGACGGCACAACCTTCAGTATCTTCGTTGCCGGTTCAGATCTGGCAGCTGACAGCGATACGACTATCCAGGCCAGCGTCATTTCACATGATGTTGCCGGCAACTCCGGAATATCTGCTATTGCCGGAAACTACACGATCGATACCACCGCCCCGGCTCCTACCATAACCCTTGACGCCAGTATTACCCCCGATGACATCATCAACATCGCCGAATCAAACGGAACAGTTGCTGTCACCGGCACCGTCGGCGGCGGCGCCCAGACCGGTGACACGGTGACGCTGACTCTGAACAACGGCGCCTACACTGGAGTTTTCACCGGACTTGTCCAGGCGGGTAATACCTTCAGCATCAATGTACTCGGCTCAGCTTTGGTTGCCGATAGCGATCACACCATCGCGGCCAGCATTACTTCTGCCGACGGCGCCGGTAACCTTGGCACAGCAACCAGCACAGATGGTTATGCGGTCGATATTACAGCCCCGGTTCCGACTATCACCCTTGATGCTAACATTACCGCTGACAACATCATCAATATTGCCGAAGCGGGCGGCACTGTAGCTATCACCGGCACGGTCGGCGGTGATGCACAGGTTGGCGATACGGTCACCCTGACAGTGAACGGCATCAACTCCAGCGGGGTGGTTCAGGCTGGCAATAGCTTCAGCATCAATGTTGCCGGTTCAGATCTGGCGGCCGATTCCGATCATACCGTCATAGCCGGCATCACCACCACTGATGGAGCAGGCAATCCCGGTACGGCCAGCGACTCCGTAAGCTATACCGTAGACACCGTCCGGCCGTCAGCGGTGATAGTGGTGGATGACATCGCACTGAAGATCGGCGACAGCGCCAACGTCACAATCACCTTTAACGAGGCGGTCACCAGCTTCACCAGCGCAGATCTGGCTGTTGCCAATGGAACCTTGAGTGCGGTGAGTTCCGTCGATGGCGGAAGGACCTGGACGGCGACACTCACCCCTGACTCTCCGGTAGAAGATCCAGCCAACATCATAACCCTTGCTGATAACAGCGTGACAGACCTGGCAGGCAACGCCAATGCCGGAGTCACCGATTCCAACAATTATGCTGTCGATACTGTCCGTCCGACTGTTGCGATCATGGTAAGTGATGCTTCGCTGACTATTGGAGAGACCGCCACCGTCACCTTCACTTTTAGCGAGGCGGTCACCGGCTTCACCAATGCCGACCTGACGGTAGCCAACGGAATCTTGAGTGCAGTAAGTTCAGCCGATGGCGGCAGAACCTGGACAGCTACGCTGACACCTGCTGCTCCAGTCGGAGATCTGACCAACCTCATCACACTTGCCGACTCCAGTGTTGCAGATCTGGCCGGCAACCTTAACAGCGGCACCACTGACTCCAACAATTATGCTGTTGATACTAACCGGCCTACAGCAGCTATCGTGATTGACGATACTGCCCTGAAGATCGGTGACACCGCCACAGTTACCATTACGTTCAGCGAGGCGGTTACCGGCTTCACAAAAGGTGATCTGGTTGTTGCCAACGGAACCGTGAGTGATGTAAGTACAATTGATGGAGGGGTTACCTGGACAACAACACTTACGCCGAACTCAGCTGTAGAGGATGCCACCAACCTGGTCACCCTTTCCGACGCGAGTGTTGCAAATCTGGCCGGCAACGCCAACGTGGGCATAACCAATTCCAATAATTATGCCGTTGATACAGTTGCACCGACAGCGTCCATCGTGGTGGACGATACTGCTCTTAAGATCGGCGACACCGCCACGGTCACGATCACCTTCAACGAAGCGGTTACCGGCTTCACCAACGCAGACTTAAGTGTTGCTAACGGTACATTGAGCGTCGTCAGTTCCTCAGATGGAGGCATAACCTGGACAGCTACGCTCACCCCCGACGCTCCGGTTGATGATGCCACCAACGTGATCACTTTGGCGGCTGCCACTGTTTTTGATGTAGCCGGCAACACCAACAGTGGTGCCAACAACTCCAATAACTACGCAGTAGATACGGTTGCGCCGACAGCATCAATTGTTGTGGACGACACCGCTCTTAAGATCGGTGACACCGCCACAGTCACGATCACCTTCAACGAAGCGGTCACCGGCTTCACCAACGCAGACTTAAGTGTTGCTAACGGTACATTGAGCGCCGTCAGTTCCTCAGATGGAGGCATAACCTGGACAGCTACGCTCACCCCCGACGCT
>CAZUGI010000011.1:31607-38548 GCA_964619855.1 uncultured Geobacter sp.
CCCGTGGAAAATCCGGTGAACGCCATAATCCTGGGCAACTCGACTGTTTTTGATGTAGCCGGGAACGCAAACAGCGGTACCAGCAATTCCAACAATTACGCTATCGATACCAAGGCACCGGTTCCTACCGTCACGTTGGATGCAAACATCACAGCAGACGATATTATCAAAATCTCCGAAGTGAGTGGTCCCATTGCAATCACCGGAACGGTTGGCGGTGAAGCACAGATTGGTGATACAGTCACTCTGCTGGTCAACAGCAAAACCTTTACCGGTTCGGTACTGGCCGGAAAAACTTTCAGCATCAATGTTGCCGGGTCCGATCTGGCTGCCGACAGCGACTGGGTCATCGATGCCAGCATTGCCACCACTGACCCGGCCGGCAATACCGGCACGGCCACCGATACAGAAAGCTACACGGTCGACCTCTCGCCGCCGGGGTTCATTTGTTCACTCTATACATCACCTTTTTATAAAGTGGCGCCTTCGGGCCGCATCGATGCGCCTCTGGGTTCATTTGTTGCCGGTGCGACACCCGCCGAGCAGAGCCAGGCCTCCAGTCCGGCCGGGCAGGCGACACGTGAAATCATTAACGGCACTTCCGGTGACGATATCATCGGCCATAATCCCGCCTTCAGTGCCGGTCCATCACAATGGGTAAAGACCCTTCATATCACCTTCAATACCTTTACTGAGCTGACAACTATCGATATCGTCGCAGATCCGGCCATTTCAGGCATCCCCAGCTTCAATTTTACCGGAACCGGCGTTAGCAGGGTCGGCATAACCGACCACTGGACGGTTGCTCCGGATGCCGGCATGCTGATCAACGGTCTGGATATACAGATCGTCTACAATGTGGATAATGCCGCTGCACCAGTCGATTTCAAAGCTGATGTTACTGTTTCCGGCAATGCGGGACCTACGCCTTTTGTGGCGTCCAACAGTCTTGATTTTTCCTGGCGGGAAGCCGTAACAGAAGCAGATTTCACGCTGTTCAGTCCATCAGGTGCTCCGGTTATGGTGCTGCCGCGTGATGGAATGGGGGTTGAAATTCTGGCCGGTGCCGGCAATGACATCGTGAGCGCCGGTGCCGGCAATGATCTCATCGACGGTGGCAGCGGCGCTGACGCCATTGATGGCGGCGGGGGCGTTGATACTGCCAGCTACAGCAGCTCAGCCACCGGGGTGACTGCTTCGCTCAGCGGGAGTTTTACTGCCATCCAGTCCGGAGATGCGGTAGGTGACACGTTTGTCAGCGTAGAGAACCTGACCGGTTCTTCCTCTGGTGATACACTGATTGGTGACGGCGGGGTCAACACCCTTACGGGCGGAGCCGGTGATGATGTCCTTGAAGGTCTGGGCGGGGCTGACATTCTGGACGGCGGTGTTGGCAACAACACGGCCAGCTATGAGCATGCGTCTGCAGTCGTCAAGGCATCGCTTTCCACTCCCGCAGGCAATAGCGGGGATGCAACCGGTGATAGCTACATTGACATCCAAAACCTGACTGGCTCCGCTTACGATGACACTCTGGCTGGTAATGCAGGTGACAATATTCTCAGCGGCGGTGATGGCAATGACACTCTGGAGGGTATGGGTGGGGCAGATGCCCTGAAAGGCGGTGCCGGCATAGACACCGCCAGCTATGCCAGCGCCGGATCTGCTGTCCGGGCCTCTCTCACCGCTCCCGCGACCAACGGTGGCGATGCACTCGGCGACACCTATGATTTGATTGAAAACCTGACCGGCTCTTCCTACAACGATATTCTGACAGGTGATGGTGCCGTAAATATTCTGGGTGGCGGGGCCGGCAATGACTCCCTGTATGGTCTTGGCGGTGATGACATACTTATCGGAGGAGCAGGGGCAGACATTCTTGATGGCGGTAATGGCAGTGATACCGCCAGCTATGCAAATGACATATTAGGCCTCACGGTCTCGCTTTCCAGCAATGCGGCGGGCACCGGGGAGGCTGCAGGCGATCAGCTCAGCAATATCGAAAACCTGACCGGTGGCAGCGGCAATGATACGCTGATAGGAGACTCCTACTCGAATGTCCTCAGCGGTGGCTCCGGCAATGATACCCTTCGCGGTTTGGATGGCAACGACACACTTGCTGGTGGTGACGGCAATGATATTCTGGAAGGGGGGCTTGGAGCGGATGCTTTAATAGGTGGTAACGGCATCGATACAGCTACATACGTCAACGCGGCTTCTGCAATCATAGCCTCGCTTACGTCTCCCGCAGCCAACAGCGGAGAAGCTGCCGGCGATACGTACAGCAGCGTTGAAAACATAATAGGTGGTAACGGCCGTGACACCCTGACCGGTGATGGGTTTGACAACACCCTCTCCGGTGGGGCGGATAATGATACCCTCCTGGGAATGGGCGGAAACGACATTCTGAATGGCGGCGACGGCAATGATGTTTTGGAAGGGGGGGGTGGTGCAGATATTTTGAACGGCGGCAATGGATTTGACACCGCCAGTTACGCTAATTCGGTGGGTGATATAACGGCTTCGCTTGCGTCTCCCGCAGCCAACAGCGGAGAGGCGGTCGGCGATACGTACAGCAGTATCGAAAATATGACCGGTGGTGCCGGCAACGATGTGCTGAGCGGAGATGCACTCGACAACACCCTTTCCGGCGGCAGCGGCAACGACACCCTGCAGGGGATGGATGGCAACGACACTTTGTATGGTGAAGGGGGTAGTGACGCACTTGCCGGAGGGCTTGGCAGTGACATCCTCATCGGCGGTGTTGGAGCTGATACACTTGACGGTGGTGGCGGCATCGATACAGCCAGCTACGCCGGTGCAGTTACCGGTGTCACCGCAGCACTTGACGCCGGTTTTGCAGGTCTCCAGATCAACGATGCGGCGGGTGATACTTTCATAGACATTGAAAATTTGACTGGATCCGGCCAGGCAGATATTCTCATTGGCAATAGCGGCGCCAATATCCTCTCAGGTGGTGATGGTAACGATACTCTGGAAGGAATGGCCGGAGCTGATACTCTTGATGGAGGTCTTGGCATCGACACCGCCAGTTATGATAATGCTACCGTAGGAGTCGTGGCTTCACTCACACTCACCTCCAGCTTTTCATCCGGACCCGCGGTAACCCAATCAAACGATGCGGCTGGCGACATTTTTTCCGGCATTGAAAATCTGACCGGCTCCGACTTCAGCGACACCCTGGTCGGAAATAGTGCCGACAACGTCATAACCGGAGGGCTTGGCGATGACGTTCTTGAGGGAATGGCCGGCGCGGATACGTTCTACGGAGATTCCGGCACCGATACGGTCAGTTATGCCCATTCCTCCAGCGGACTCAGTGCGACTCTGTCTGCCACCGGTATTACCAAGACCGGAGATGCAGCCGGAGATACTTTTTTCTCGATTGAAAATCTAATTGGTTCAGATTACGGAGACACGCTTCAGGGGGATTCATTTGCCAATACAATTACCGGTGGCGGCGGTGATGACAATATAGATGGCGGTTTGAATACAAACGGTCTGGATATTGCCAGCTATTCAAATGCTCCCGGTGCTGTGACGGTAAACCTCTCCTTAACCGGTATTCAGAACACCATATCTGCCGGATCCGATACTCTCAATAATATTGAAGGTTTGATCGGCTCGAATTTTAATGACACATTGTCCGGCAATAGCGCCGACAACTGGATCAGTGGCGGTTCCGGTAATGACATCATATATGCCAATCAAGGACACGATATGGCTTTTGGTGGAGACAATAACGACACATTTTATGTTTCCTCATTGCCGGGTAATCTGCCAACAGTTATTGACGGCGGCGCACGTGACGGCGGCTCCGGAAACGTCATGGTTCTGCAGGATCTGGTCAACGGGGGAAGCTACGACCTGACTGCTCTTGCCAATGTTACAAACAACATCGACACACTGAATATCAGAGGCGATGGTGCTGCTACGGATATTACAATCTCCTGCCAGGATATACAGAATATGGTGGATAACAACAATGCATCCGAGTTGACCATCAGGGCTGATAGCGGCGATGTGCTTGTACTCGCCGGCGGGGCAATTACCCCAACCCCTTTCGTACCAGCCGTTACAGCTGATTACACGATTAACGACGGGGGCCAGACAGCAGTGATCCATTGGGTTGTCGCGTAAGTTCTGATATTTTTCTCCGTATGCAAACGGTCTTGATAGAAATCTCACAGCAGCAACTATGTAGGTTAAGGGCCCATCTGGATGACTGATACTTCTCAAACCCCTCCTGTAGGTGCACCAGCTGCAAAGCTGGACAAACAGTCCGTGATGAAATCAGTTACTGCGCTGTGCGGTCCGGAGCGAAAGGCCGGAGCCCTGTTGCAGCAGGGTTGTAAGCTCCTTGTTGTCTCAGGTCGCTGGCCGAGCGAAATCAAAAAACTGGGCCGGCTTGGACTTCCCGCGCGTTATTTTTCCGGTCGACTTAAGGATGCTCTTGAACTTCCGGGGGACCTGGTTCTGTTACGTGTTGCCGAAAATAGTTTTGAACTGCTGCATAGAACTGAACAGCGCTGGCAGTATCTTGGCGAAGATGGTGTTGCGATAGCAGAAGAAGTGGATTTTGGAGATAAAAGCAGCATAGAAGCGGTAGTGATGAGTATTCCGAAGACCGTAATAAATAAGTCGGACGGCTTTGCATCTTTGGCCGCATTGTGGCCGGAGCTTCGCGCAGCCTGGGCTGAAGTCGGAATTGCAAGTCTCTTCATAAATGCCGGTCAACTTCTGCTGCCGCTGTTTGCAATGCTGGTATATGACAAGATTGCCCAGAATGGTCTCTTTGAGACTTTATGGGCGCTGACGTTCGGCATGGGAATATATATTGCCACCGATACCGGAATGCGCCTGGTGCGAAGCTGGTCAACTGAACGTATCAGTGTGGACATGACGCTGCGGGGCGATGAAACACTCTGGTCAAAACTGGTTGCGCAGGTTGATTTACCCGCAGGCGGTTTCCCCCGATTTTTATCAAACTATCGAGATCTGACACTGTCGCGTGATTTTGTCTCATCCAGTTACCTGCTGTCGATCGCAGACATTCCGTTTCTCCTGCTGTATCTTCTCGTTATTGGCATTATCTCCTGGCCGCTCATGATTGTCGCCCTGGTTCTGGTTGTTATGTATGCGGTGGCCGGATTGGCGCTGCAGTCACGGCAAAATAATCTCTCCAAAGAGGCTGAGCGCAATAACACACTGAAACTGTCGTTCATGGGTGAAGCGCTGGGGTGTCTTGATGTTGTCCGCACGGCCCCCGGTTCAGGAGCTTTTCTGCGCCGTTGGCGGGAACTTGCGGAGCAGTCAATTGACTTCGACACAAAAAAGCGGCTGGCTGTACAGCAGTTGGTGATGTTTTCCTCGATAATGCAGACCATTACGACTGTAGTTGTTTTATTCGCCGGTGTTTATCTGATTCATGCGCGGGTATTGAGCACCGGCGGCCTGATTGCCTGCAATCTGCTTGCGAATCGTGCCATGGCCCTGGTGGCTTCGTTATTTGCAGTTACCGGAAAGTGGCAGGATTTTTCACGCGCGGCCGGCAGAATGGAAAACAGCCTGGAAGATGTTAAGGAGCGTGAATGCACACCACGGCCGGTAATTGAAGGCAATATCTCTGTTATCGGGCTTGGAAAACACTATGAAGGGCGTCCGGCAGCGCTGGAGTCGGTTTCATTTTCTGTTACTCCCGGCGAGCGGATTGCTCTGTTGGGACGACCGGGGGCCGGTAAATCAAGTTTGATGCAATGCCTGGGCGGACTCTGCCGGCCTGATACGGGGCAGATTCTTATTGACGGACTGGCTCTGGATGATATTTCGCGCTTTGACCGTGTTCAATGGATGGCCTATAAAGCACAGGATCCGGTCGTGTTTGCCGGAACACTGGAAGAGAATCTCCGTATTTCCGGATGTAGGGAAGTAAACCGGCTTAACGAGGCTGTCTGGGCGTCCGGTCTTGAAAATGAATTCAAAAGCGGGCGGATGTCGCTGGGGATGCGACTGGATGAGCGCGGCAGCAATCTCTCCGGCGGCCAGCGCCAGAAGGTGGCTTTGGCACGTGTCTTTGCCCAGCCCAGCCGGATACTGCTTCTTGATGAACCTACGTTAGGACTTGATCCTGAAAGTGAACGGATGCTGGCGGAGCGTCTGCCGAAATTGCTAGACAGTTCTTCAGTGCTGATAATTACAACACACAGCGCAATCATGCTTGAGACGGTTCAGCGCGTCATTGCACTGGACGGCGGCCATGTGGTTGCCGACGGACCCCGCGAAAAGCTGGTAACAATCGCAAAATAATCTGCGGCAAGCCTTTCACTTCAGGTTTTCAAGTTCGTCCCAGCGCAGATAGGCCGCATCAATCTGTTGTTCCAGCTCAGCTAATCTGGCATTGATTCCTGCCACCTCAGCACCGGCGTTCTTGTAGAATTCCGGGTCGGTCAGGCGGGTGTGCAATCCTTCCCGCTCCTTCTCCAGCGTGGCGATCCTTTCCGGCAGCTCCTCCAGTTCGCGCCCCTCCTTAAAGGACCGTTTGCGGGCGCGCTCTTTCTGTTGTCGGTTTTGTTCCGGAGCCGGTTTCACCACCGCCTGGAGTGCGGCGGAAGCCTCACCTGCAGATTGACTCAGCCAGTCGTCATAGCCCCCCACAAACTCCCGCACCGTCCCGTTCCCGGTCAGCACCAGAGTGCTGCTGACAACATTGTTGAGAAATTCGCGGTCATGGCTGACCAGCAGCAGCGTGCCGGGATAGTCAATCAGCAGATCCTCCAGCAGATCGAGTGTTTCGGCGTCCAGGTCGTTGGTCGGTTCGTCCATCACGAGAATGTTTGAGGGTTTGGTGAAAAGCTTGGCCAGCAGCAGCCGGTTGCGTTCGCCGCCGGACAGGATGCTGACCGGACTGCGGGCCCGCTCCG